>JAFSWD010000112.1 GCA_017444675.1 Lachnospiraceae bacterium | reverse complement strand
CTTAAATAACCGGACCGAATGCTTGCCTGCTTACCCGACTGCCCGTACATGAAAGCCTCGGAGTAGCCCGCTACACCTGCGTTTTCACGCACGAGCATTCGAGCAAGCATTCTGCGCATTAGTCCATTTATTTTAAAACCGCTGTACTAGCGCTGAAGACAGCAAAAATCGTGGGATTTTGTTGTATATATCTGAATAATATACTCGTTTTTTGGTTAAAAAATGACATTGTGTCATACTTTTGTAGGACATTGGGATGTATAATACTCCAAAAATCAAATTATAAAGTAAAGAAACCAAAAGCATGGGGAATGGGTTTGGTTTGAAAGGAGAGAAAGATGATTAAAAGCTTGAAGATCAGGATTGTTGTGATCATCGCGGCGTTATGTGCTCTTATGCTTATAACAGAAAGCATATTTGCTATACTGAGGGTTAAGAGCAGCAATGAAGAGATCCTTGATGAAAACTATGATCTGAAGACAAAATATTATGCAAGTACTATAGAGGGCTGGCTGATAGAAGCCACCGGAATAGTGGGAGCTGCGGAAGCGACCGTGATCTCCTCTCCGGGAGGGACAGAGGCTGAGAGAATGGGATCCCGGGGCATGATCACCGCTGCTCTTGAAGAGATCACAAGGCAGCAGCCTTTATTGTCCATGGTTTATATCCAGCTGTCAGACGGAACCTTTTTGAACGGATCCGGATGGGTGCCTCCCACGACCTTTAACGGACTTACCAGAGCCTGGTACACCGATGCGGTAAAAAACAAAGGCGCGTACAATTACAGTGAACCTTATGTGGACGCCAGCTCCGGAGATCTTGTGGTGGCTGTGTCAAAATACTTTAACGCCAACGGATGGGAAGGCATAGCGGCAGTGGATATTTACGTATCCACACTCCTTGCGGATATCGACAACCTTACGGGTAACAGTGAAGAGAACAACACCTACCTTTTTGTAACGAACTCAAGCAATACCCTTATTTATCATCCGAATCCCAAGTTCCGTTCCACCACGGACAAGATCATGAACATTAAAGATCTTGGCATAGATTACGATAGGGCGGCAGACGAGGATGAAGACGGCGGCATTACGGACTTTAACGGAAAGCAGATATATGTGACCAAGGAGAAGATACCTTCGTTGGGGTGGAATGTTTATTACGTATCCCCGGTAGAGAATTATGACGGTATTATCAGAGGGTTGCAGACCCATCTGCTTACCATAGCGGTCATATGTCTGGTGGGCGCTATAGTGGTGGCGATCCTTGCGGGCATATACATTGCCAAGCCCATAAGCGATGCCAGCGCCAAGGTAAAAGCATTGGGCGAAAATGTTAAAAACGGGAACGCCGATCTTACGGAGGACATAAAGACGAAGTCGAAGGATGAGATCGGACAGTTTGTGGGCGCGGTGAACGAACTTAAAAATGCCATGGGAAGCATCATCAGGGATGTCAACAATGCATCGGGAGAGCTGGCGGAGAACGTGGCTTCGTTAAAGACCGCGGCTGCCAAGAGCTCCGATAATGTGACTGCCATTTCTTCCGCCATGGAGGAGATGAATTCCACTTCTCAAGAGACCTCAGCTTCCACCGCAGAGGTTTCCCAGAAGGTAATGGACATCGCATCACTTACTGAAAAGGTGAGCAAGAATGCGGCGGAAAAAACCAATGATATAAGTAAGATCATGAAGTTTATAGAAAACCGTAAGCAGGAGATAGATGCAAACGACAAGGACATGTCAAGGCGCCTCAACGAAGCTATTGAAACCATGCGTGACAGGATCTCCGACACCAAGAAGGTGGAAGAGATCAGGAGCATGACCCAGGGCATATCCGATGTGGCATCCCAGACCAATCTCCTTTCTTTAAACGCTTCCATAGAGGCGGCCAGAGCAGGTGAAGCCGGCAGAGGCTTTGCTATCGTTGCGGATGAGATCGGAACGCTGGCAAGCAATTCCGCAAATATGGCGGGCAACATCCAGGCGGTTTCCGATGAAGTGCTGGCTATTGTGGATCAGCTGGTAAAGGCAGCGGAAGAAGTATCCGACATAATGCTTAAGATTTCGGAAGAAAACACCGCAGAAAAGAGTCAGTTGATCGACGAATACATTAAGTCCATGGATGATTGTTACAGCGCCATGTCTTCTATATCCGAGGACAATAAGGAAATCTCAGGAGCCATAGGAAATATAAATGCCTCCATTGCTGCCATCGATTCGGCGGTTGAAGACAATGCCCAGGGCACGATCAGTGTGGCAGAGGGCGCTCAGGTGCTCGTGACTGTTGCGGAAGAAGTTGAGAACAGTGCGAGATCCGTTGAGCAGATCTCTTCCGAACTGAGCGATCAGATCAAAGGTTTCAAATGCTGATGATCAGCTTCTGTAAACGGCGGGGGTTTTTCCTGTGTGTTTCTTAAAATGATTTATGAACTGGGTGGTGGATTCATAACCCACCTGATAGCCTATCTCATGAACCTTAAGCGTAGTTTCTTTTAAAAGAAGCTGCGCTTTTTTTATGCGCGTGCGGTGGAGATATTGGATAGGGGAAATATAGTAGTAGGCGGTAAAGTCTTTGCACACCCTGAAACGGCTGATGAAGAAAAGGTTTTCCAGCTCGTCCAGGGTGATGTTCTTGTAAAAGTTATTGTCGATGTACTCCTTAACCACACGAAGGTAGTCGGGAGCGGCGTCTTCCGTGCCCTCGGCAGCCGGAGAGGCGTAGTCTGCCAGCTCCGTGAAAAAGTCGGTCATATATCTGTGAAATTCCAGAGGTTTGACCTCATGAGTCCGGTCTCCGGAAGGGAGGAGCGGACGAAGGGAGGAACTTAATCCCGTAGAAGCGAAGGAGGGAAGATGAAATGCGCCGGAGGAACCGTTCTCTTTCATCAGAAGATCGTAAAACCAGGAGCTTTGAGGTCCTGCGTAATAAATGACGTCATATTCAAAACCTCTGTCCGAGGCGATGGAAAAGGGAAGGCTGCAGTCAAATATCAACAGGGAGCTTTGGGGCATGTCATAGCTTTTCTCTCCGGATGTAACTATTCCTGAGTTCTTGGTCACATAAAAAATGCAATAGGCGGGCACAGGTCCGAAGGGGAGCTTCATTCCCGCGGGCTGACTGATGTGCCCCATGGCCAGGGGGTAAAAAAGTGCAGTGGCGGCAGAGGGATCGCTTTGAGAGGTTTTAGGTAAAAATTGAGTAATTGCTGCTCCGCCCTGGATCTTGGGCATTTCAACAATGGCGTGTAAAAGGGTTCTTGTGAACATGGGCCTGATTCCTTTCTGTAATTATTTTAATATTTTAACAATTTTTAAAAAGGTTTTTGTGCAATATCATTAAACAAGAAACGTATATTTCATCAATAATCGTATATATTCTAACATGAAAGCTAAATTTTAACAAGGACATTTAGGTAAAAAATATAAGTAACAAGATTAATTAAAGTGGCAAAAACGTGTCAAAACGAAGAGCCCTTGTGCAAAATATATAAAAATAAGGCGGTAATATTGTGCATTAATTACTAAATTGGGGTATAGTTCAAGAAAACAATATGTTCATCAAGAAAATGTGATGATTAAATTTTTAATGTGGGTATAATAGGAGCATGTAGAAGAAGAATTCCCGTAATAAAAATATAGGGGAAAAAGAAACGGGAAAAACTTTGGGAGAATGAAACATGAGCCTTTATGAAGAATTTAAAAATCATCTCTGCAACAAACTGATACCCTTCTGGAAGAACCTTAAAGATGATGAATACGGCGGATTTTACGGCTATATGGATTCCAATCTGGTGTTGGATAAAAGGTCTGAGAAGGGCTGCATTTTAAACAGCAGGATATTGTGGTTCTTCTCCAATGCCTATATGACACTTAAGGACGAGAGTCTTAAAGAATATGCCGACCATGCCTATGCCTTTCTTACGGACCATTGTCTGGACAAGCAGAATGGCGGTGTTTTCTGGTCTCTGGATCACAAGGGTGAACCTCTTGATACCACCAAGCACACCTACAATCAGGCCTTTGCCATATACGCGCTTTCTTCCTATTATGATGCATTTAAGAATCCCGAAGCCATAAAGCTTGCTTCCGACCTTTTCAGACTTGTGGAGAACAAGTGCAGGGATGAGGTGGGATATAAGGAAGCTCAGAGTAAGGAATTCTTTGCCATAGAAAACGACAAGCTTTCCGAGAACGGAGTTATGGCGGACAGGACCATGAACACACTGCTCCACGTTTTTGAAGCTTATACGGAGTTCTTCAGGGTGAGCCGCAGAAACGAAGTGGCCGAGAGACTTAAGTGGATCCTGGATACTGTGGGCCTTAAGATCTTTAACCCTGCAAAACGCAGACAGGAAGTGTTCTTCGATAACAACATGGAGTCACTTATCGATCTTCACTCCTTCGGTCACGATATAGAGACCGCATGGCTGGTGGACAGAGGCACGGAAGTTCTCGGAGACGATCATTACAAAAAACTCATGGCTCCCATCACCAACACTCTGGAAGCGGAGATATATGACTGTGCTTACTACAATCATTCCCTTGCCAACGAAAGTGAGAACGGAGTCGTGAACGAGTGGAGGATCTGGTGGGTACAGGCCGAGGCCGTGGTCGGTTTCTACAATGCCTGGCAGAAGAGGCCCGGCGAGATCAGGTACAGGGAAGCTGCTCTGGACATCTGGGAGTTCATAAAGACGAAGCTCACGGATCAAAGAGAGGGCGGAGAATGGTTCTGGAGACTTGACAAGGACGGTAAGCCTGATATGGAAAAGCCCATTGTTGAGCCCTGGAAATGCCCTTATCACAACGGCAGACTTTGTATGGAGATGATGAAGAGGACAAGATGATACACGAGAGATATTACATAGAAGAGAAAAAGGTAAAGGATCTTATCAACAGAAAGAACAGCGTGGATACCGGCTTTTACAACGGGATCTACGAAAGATACATTAACCCGGTGCTTACAAGAGAGATGGCTCCTGTGATCTGGAGATACGATATTTCCAAAGAGACCAATCCCTTCTTTCAGGAAAGGCTGGGGATCAATGCCACTTTCAATTCCGGAGCCATAAAGCTGGGAAATAAATATTGCCTTATGGTGAGAGTGGAAGGGGCTGACAGAAAATCCTTTTTTGCGGTTGCCGAGAGCGAAAGCCCGGTTGATGGGTTCAGGTTCAGAGACTATCCCGTGATGCTTCCCGACACCTGCAAGGATGAGACCAATGTTTACGACATGCGCCTCACTCAGCATGAAGACGGCTGGATCTACGGAGTCTTCTGCTCCGAGAGCAAGGACAAAAACAACAATGACCTTTCGGCGGCAGTAGCGGCAGCGGGCATAGTAAGAACCAAAGATCTTGAGACCTGGGAAAGATTACCCAATCTGGTAACTCTTCACTCGCCTCAGCAAAGGAACGTGGTGCTCCATCCCGAATTCGTAGACGGAAAATATGCCTTTTATACAAGGCCCATGGATGACTTCATTGAGACAGGAAGCGGCGGCGGAGTGGGATTCGGACTTTGCGACGACATCACTCACGCAGTGATCGATGAAGAGAAGATGACATCCTTAAGAAAGTACCACACCATCACCGAGTCTAAGAACGGAGCGGGAGCAGTGCCCATTAAGACCGACAGGGGCTGGATCCACATCGCTCACGGCGTAAGGAACACGGCAGCGGGACTGAGATATGTTATCTATTGTTTCGCAACGGACCTTAAGGATCCTTCAAAGGTGATCGCAGAGCCCGGAGGTTTTCTCATCGGACCCAGGGGTTGGGAAAGAGTGGGAGATGTTTCCAATGTTACTTTCACCAATGGCGCGATTAAAGATGATGACGGAAAGATCTGGATCTACTACGGGGCCAGCGATACAAGGCTTCATGTGGCGGGAACGGATATTGAAAGACTTACGGATTATGTTTTCAATACTCCTTCGGATCCTCTTCGTTCGGCAGATTGCGTAAAGCAGAGAACGGAACTCATCTGCAAAAATTTAAAGGAAATCAAGAATGCATAAAATACTCCTTAAAACTTCATTAACGGCGGTTGCGGTAATGATTCTCGCGGCAGGCGGGTGTTCCGGGGAAACTCAGACACCCGTCACAGTGACCGCCACACCTACGCCCACAGCCACCGCAGCACCTACAGCCACACCCGCTCCCTTCGTTTCGGAAGTGGTGGCAAGATACGAGGCTGAGGATGCGAAGCTAAACGGAAAAGTGTCCGTAGTCACCATGAAAGGCAGTCAGCAGGTATCGGGAGAAGCTTATGTAAAGGGCTTTGAGAACGACGGCGACAGCTGCACTTTTACGGTGAACGCACCGGAGGACGGGTTCTACAACCTGATCTTCAAACAACAGGGCATCAGCGGCGAAAAAACAAACTTCGTCAGTCTTGACGGAGAATACATCGGAAGCATTACGGTGGACGGTGTGATGCTCAGGGAGACTCCTCTTGAAAGAGTTTATCTTTCCAAGGGCAGCCACAAGGTAAGTGTTTACAAATCCTGGGGTTGGATCTATCTGGACTATCTGGAGATAACCACTGCAGAGCCTATAAACGAGGGTATGTACATAGTGTCCGGAAAACTTTCGAATCACGATGCAAGCGAAAATACAAAACGTCTATACAATTATCTTTGCGATATATACGGTAAGAAATTCCTCTCCGGTCAGGTTTGCGATGAAGGACCAAACGGCGGAGAAATGTATATAGTACGCACCACCACCGGAAAAGATCCCGCGATCCTCTCCATGGATCTGAACGGCTACGGAGCGTCAAGACCTGCGGGGCAGGAAAAGGGAAAGACCGTGGAATACGCCAAACAATGGTGGGAAAAGGGTGGTATCGTAGAATTCCATTGGCATTGGACCGTGGATGAAAAATACTGCACCAAGCAGTGGTGGAGAAGCTTCTACACCGACAGTACCAATTTCAATCTCACCAAGGCTCTTAACGGTCAGGATGAATACGGATATGAAATGCTCCTTAAGGACATAGATGCCATCGGAGCAGCGCTTAAACCTCTGGCTGAGGCTGATATCCCCGTGATCTTCAGACCTCTTCACGAAGCTTCCGGTGCCTGGTTCTGGTGGGGCAATTACGGAGCCGAGTCCTACAAGAAGCTATATTATCTCATGTATGACAGACTTAAGGAACAGTGGGGCTTAAACAACCTGATCTGGCTCTGGAACGCTCAGGATCCCGAGTGGTACGTGGGAGACGGGTATTGCGATATAGTGGGCACAGACATATATCCCGGCGAAAAGGTCTACACTTCCCAGAGTTCAAAGTTTTTTGAGCTTAAAGATGTATCCCCTGAAGGAAAGCCTGTATGGCTGTCCGAAAACGGATGTATCTTCGATCCGGATCTGGCTCTCAGAGACGGAGCCATGTGGGGTTGCTGGTGCGTTTGGCAGGGAGAATTCGTAAGAAACACTTCCTTCCTTAAACTCAGCGAACAATATACGGAAAAATACATGCTGGTTAAGGCATATAACCACGACAGTGTCATCACACTGGATAAATTACCTGATCTAAAGGCTTATACGGCGGAGTAAATCATGAAGAAAAACCTTGGTAAAAAAATCATATCATTCCTTCTTTTAACCGCATTACTTGCGGGAGGGTTTTCCGGAAACGAAGGAGCCTTCGCAAAGACGAAGCTTACCGATGAAGATTACGAAGAGATCCTGGATACTTACAACATCGGTGATAAGGTTAAGAGCTACAATGATTATCTGGAAGCGCATAAAAATGTGCCTTCACCTAAAAAGGAAATGAAGGCAACTGCTGAAAACCTTGTGCGTTACGAGGAGGGAGGCATTACCAAAGCTCCCGTATTCTACGACAACTACGAAGGCATAAGCGGAGAATCGGTATATACTTCCGAAGATTCGCTGGCAGAATTCGAGATAAATGTATCCGAAAACGGACTATATAACCTTTCCCTGGAATACTTCCCCGTTGCTGGAAAAAACTCGGATATACAGAGAAGCATCTTTGTTGACGGAGAACTTCCTTTTAAGGAACTGGCCCTTGTAAACTTCACAAGAGTCTGGAAGATAAATGCGGACGAAACAGCCGTAGATGCAAACGGAATTACCGTAAAGAGCTGGAAGAGTGACAACCAGGGCAATCAGGAAAAGCCCGGAATGGTGGAAGCGCCCGAATGGCAGACAAGATACGCTTACGACTCCGACGGCTACATCTCATCGGCTCTTTCCGTCTACTTTACCAAGGGTAAACACACTATTACGATAAAGTCCATCCGTGAGCCCATGCTCATTCATTCCGTGATCTTAAACAATGTTGAGACCACAGCGGATTATAAGACGGTAAAAGCGGCCTGGGACAAGGCCGGAGCAAAGAACAGCACGGGAAGCGTGATCACCATAGAAGGTGAGTATGCCTCCAAGACCTCCTCCCAGATGCTCTATCCCCAGCAGGACCAGGGCTCCTGCGAGGTTTCACCCGCATCACCCAAGGTGCTTTTGAACAATACCATCGGAGGTAACTCCTGGCGGCTGGTGGGACAGTGGATCGAATGGGAATTCAAAGTTCCTTCCGACGGATATTACCAAATAGCTTTGAGAGACAAGCAGAACTTCTCCAGAGGTGTTGAAGTTTCACGAAGGATCACCATTGACGGCGAGGTCCCCTTCTCAGAGCTTTCGGCCTATGCCTTCGGCTATTCCCAGGACTGGAGAGTTGATACGATATCGGACGATGAAGGAAACCCTTACGACTTCTATCTTTCAGCCGGCACACATACCATCCGCATGGAAGTGGTGCTGGGCGGCTTCGCCGAGATCGTGGGAGAAGTGGAAGAGGCATTGCAGAAGTTAAATGCCATTTACAGAGAGATCATAAAGATCACGGGTGTTTCACCCGACGCTTACAGAGATTATCAGATAGAAAGCTCGCTTCCCAACCTGACGGGTGAATTACAGGAAGCAAAAGATCTGATCGATTCCGCACTCTCTAAGCTGGACATCGTGGCGGGAACCAACTCGGACAAGAAGACGGTACTCCTCACCATGAGCGATCAATTGGAAGACCTTATCAAGGATAACGACTACGTTGTCAGAGTCCTTACTACCTTTAAGGTCAATATCAGAGCTCTCGGTAACTGGATTACCGGTGTTATCGCTCAGCCTTTGGCTGTTGATTCCCTCTGCATCTATTCACCCGGTGAGAAGACAGAGTACAAAAAAGTGGGCTTCTTTAAGAAGATGGGTCACGAGATCTCCAGACTGTTCTATTCCTTCATCATCGATTACAACCGGATCGGTAATGTAACGGAAGATAAGGATTCCACAGTACTCACCCTCTGGATCGGATCCGGACGTGACCAGGCAAATGTAATAAAACAGCTGATAGACGAAAGCTTCACTCCCAAGACCGGAGTCAGCGTAAACGTTCAGCTGGTTGACATGAATACACTTCTTAAAGCTACATTGGTGGGCGAAGGCCCGGATGTGGCCATTCAGGTGGCAAGTACCGGAGTGGCTGCGGGAGCGGTGCTTTACACAGGTAACGATACCCCCGTCAACTACGGTATACGAAATGCGGTGCTGGATCTCTCTCAGTTCCCGGATCACAAGGAAGTTTTAAAGAGGTTCCCGGATGCGGTAGCTACCCAGTTCAGGTACGGCAATGCACTTTATGCCATACCCGAGACCATCACCTTCCCTGTAATGTTCTACAGAAAAGACATTCTCGCGGAGATCGGTCTTGGTATCCCCGAGACCTGGGATGATGTAAAGGTGGCCATGACCGTTCTTTCCAAGAACCAGATGGAATTCGGCATGATGCCCAATGAACAGCTCTTTGCATCCCTTCTCTTCCAGAATGACGGCTCTTACTACAATAAGAGAGGCACGGCATCGGATCTGGATTCCGACACGGCTGTGGATGTATTTAAGATCTTTTGCAATTATTACACGGATTACAAGCTGGACCGTGAGACCTCCGTTCAGGAACGTTTCCGTACCGGTGAGTGTCCCATCATCATAGACGATTACACCACTTACAACAACCTTTCGGTTTCAGCTCCCGATATCGCCGGACTCTGGTCTTTCACCACCATACCCGGAACGGTAAAGGAAGACGGTACCGAAGATCACACGGTAGCCTGCACGGGACTTGCTTCCATGATCATGGCAAATACCAAGTATCCCGATGAATCCTGGGATTTTGTAAAGTGGTGGACAAGCGCCGAGGTACAGACAATGTACGGCAAGGAAATGGAATCCCTCATGGGATCCTCCGCAAGAGTTCCCACCGCCAACTACCAGGCCTTCACCAATATGTCCTGGCCCGTAAGCGATTTTAACGCTCTTGTTGAATCCATGGAATATGTCCGCGGTATACCTCAGGTACCCGGCGGATATTACACCTGGAGAAACGTAAACAACGCGTTCTACTCCGTGGTTACCAACACGGATACCTCTTCTCCCAGAGAAGAACTGATGGACAAGGTTATTTACATCAATGCCGAGATCGCCTACAAGATGGAAGAGCTGGGCATTGAGACAGAGGAAGATTAAAAGGAAGGAAACGCTCATGGCAGATTTAAAAAAGGAAGGGGAAGCAGTGAATATGCAGGAGCATGCATACGTCATCGCTTCACAACAGAATAAGCTTTCCTACAGGATTAAAAAGAACAGGGCCAGTTACGTGATGATAGCCCCCTACTTCATTCTTTTCTTCTTTTTCACGGTACTTCCGGTAGCCATGTCCATAGCGCTCAGCTTTACTTACTATGACATGCTGCAGATGCCGTCATTTGTAGGATGGAAAAATTACATCAAGCTTTTCCTTGAGGATGATATTTTCCTGATCTCCTTAAAGAACACATTGATCCTGGCAGTCATAACAGGTCCGGTATCTTACCTTCTTTGCCTGTTGTTCGCCTGGATAATCAACGAATTCAGAGGCTGGCTCAGGGCATTCCTCACACTTATATTTTACGCTCCTTCAATATGCGGTAATGCATATACCATCTGGACACTCATCCTTTCCGGCGACCGCTACGGTTACCTTAACGGCCTTCTCTTAAGATGGGGCATACTGGATGAAGCCATCCAATGGACCAAGACGGAAAAATATGTTTTACCGGTCCTTATCATCGTTCAATTGTGGTTGTCTTTGGGTACCGGCTTCCTAGCCTTTATCGCAGGCCTTCAGACCATAGACAAGAGCCTTTATGAAGCTGCTGCGCTCGACGGTATCAAGAACCGCTGGCAGGAACTCTGGTATGTCACTCTTCCCAGCATGAAGCCTCAGCTCATGTTCGGTGCGGTAATGCAGATCACATCATCCTTTGCGATCTGTGACGTATCCATACAGCTTCTGGGTAACCCTTCGGTAAACTACGCGGGTGCTACGGTGGTAACCCACCTTCTGGATTACGGTAACGTAAGATTCGAGATGGGATATGCCTCGGCCATCGCTACGGTTCTGTTCCTCCTCATGATCGGAACCAACAAGCTTGTTCAGAAGCTTCTGAGAAGGGTTGGTGAATGATGGAAAAACAGTATAAAGTCAAAAAGCATAAAAAGGGTAAGATTCTGGGCATATTTAAACGCCCGGAGAAGAAGCTTAACCGATCCGCCGCAGGAAATACACTGCTCTTTGTGCTTATGGGCATCTGCGGTGTGGCAATGGCGATGCCTCTTGTAATGGTCGTAAACAACGCCCTCAAACCTCTGGACGAGTTGTTCCAGTTTCCCCCCAGGATATTCGTAAGAAATCCCGGTCTTGAAAACTTCTCGGATCTGTTCATATTGATGAACGACTCCTGGGTACCGTTTTCAAGATATATCCTGAACACGGTGATCATCACCGGAGGCGGTATGGTGGGACATGTTATCATCGCTTCCCTGGCGGCTTATCCCTTAGCGAAGCACGATTTTCCGGGTAAGAACATCCTGTTCTCCATGGTAGTCCTTTCCATGATGTTTTCCTGGACGGTTACACAGACCCCTCAGTACATGATCATTTCATGGCTGAAGATCAATAACAGCTACTGGGCATTGATCCTTCCTGCCTGCTCCTTCGGTATGGGACTTTACCTTATGAAGCAGTTCATGGAACAGCTTCCGGATTCGCTTATGGAGTCTGCGAGACTTGACGGTGCTTCCGAGTACAGGATCTTCTGGAATATTGTAATGCCCAACGTTAAGCCTGCCTGGTTGACTTTGGCCATTTTCCAGTTCCAGCAGATGTGGGCCAATACGGGAAGTACCTTCCTTAGAGACGAGCAGTTAAAGCCTTTGCAGTACGCATTGTTCCAGATCGGAGCCGGCGGTGCGGCAAGAGCGGGAGCGGCGGCAGCGGTAACCTTTATCATTGCTGCAATCCCCATCATCTTCTTCCTGATCTGCCAGAGAAACATACTGGAAACAATGACTACTTCCGGTATGAAGGATTGAGGAAAGGGGGACAAGATGAAAAAAACATTTATGAAATACGGTTTAAAAACAGCATCTCTGCTCCTTGCGATCCTCATATGCTTCTCGGGTATCACCGGAACGGCTGCCTACGCGTCCAATTCCGGAGAACCTTACGATTCATATAATTATGATTATTGGGGTTATATTCACTATACCCCCGCACCCTACACGGTGTCGGGAATCATCCTGGGAACGGATTACACCTATAACGGCGCAAGCCTCGGAAGCTTTTCCACACCTCAGGATTTCTGCAAGGACAATGAAGGAAACGTTTATATCGCAGATACGGGTAACAGCAGGATAGTTGTTCTGAATCCGGATCTCACCAAGGTTATCAAGGTCATACAGGGTTTCGATAACAACGGGAAGGCGGATAAATTCAGAAAACCCTACGGAGTCTGTGTTTCCGCCAACAACCGGCTTTATATCGCGGACACACAGAATAAACGTATCGTTGTCCTTAACAACGAAGACGATACACTTTATCAGATCATTGAAAATCCGGAATCCGAAAGCTTTGATGCAGCTTTCTCCTTCAGCCCCTTAAAGATCGCCGTGGACTATGCGGACAGAGTTTACTGTATCGCCAAGAACATGTTCGAAGGCATCATGGTTTTCGAGACGGACGGCAAGTTTTCAACCT
>JAFSWD010000111.1 GCA_017444675.1 Lachnospiraceae bacterium | reverse complement strand
CTGCATGGCCTTTATCTGAGCCGAACCGCCTACTCTCGAAACCGAAAGGCCTGCATTAACAGCGGGACGGAAGCCCGAGTTAAACATTTCCGTTTCAAGATAGATCTGACCGTCCGTAATGGAAATTACGTTGGTGGGAATGTAAGCCGATACGTCACCTGCCTGAGTCTCGATGATGGGAAGAGCGGTAAGTGAACCGCCGCCGAACTCATCGGAAAGTCTTGCTGCTCTTTCAAGCAGTCTTGAATGCAGGTAGAATACGTCACCCGGATACGCCTCACGTCCGGGTGCGCGCTTCAGAAGCAGTGACAGAGTACGGTAAGCTGCAGCATGCTTGGAAAGATCGTCGTAAACGACCAGAACATCCTGACCTGCCTCCATCCATTCCTCACCGATGGCACATCCGGAATAAGGTGCAATATACTGCAGAGGTGCAAGCTCAGAAGCTGTAGCCGCAACTACTGTTGTATAGTCCATTGCCCCGTACTCTTCCAGTGTGGAAACAAGGGAAGCAACGGTTGAAGCCTTCTGACCGATGGCTACGTATATGCATTTTACATTCTGTCCCTTTTGGTTGATTATGGTATCAATGGCGATGGCCGTCTTACCGGTCTGACGGTCGCCGATGATCAGCTCTCTCTGTCCTCTTCCGATGGGGATCATGGAGTCGATGGCCTTAATACCTGTCTGAAGAGGTGTGTCAACCGACTTTCTGGAAATAACACCGGATGCTACACGCTCAATCTGCCTAAACTTATCGGTTGCGATGGGGCCCTTGCCGTCAATAGGCTGACCCAGGGCGTTTACAACTCTTCCCAGCATAGCGTCACCGACCGGCACTTCAACAACTCTTCCGGTTGTCTTAACCGTATCGCCTTCCGCGATGCTCTTAGAATCGCCGAGGAGTACCGCACCTACGTTATCCTCTTCAAGGTTCAGGACCATTCCGTATACTTCGCCGGGGAACTCCAAAAGTTCACCCTGCATGGCCTTCTCCAATCCGTGAATTCGTGCGATACCGTCTGCGACCTGAATTACCGTACCCACATCGGAAACTTCGAGCTTGTCGGCATATTTCTTTATCTGCTCTTTTATAACCGAACTAATTTCTTCAGGTCTTAAATTCAAGGTTATGGCACCTTCCTTTCATTTGTTTGCATTTATTTCAGGCTAACCTTACGAAGCTCTGCGGTCATCTTCTCGATCTTGGATCTTACGGAAGAATCCACCACTCTGTCTCCGATACGGATAACCATTCCGCCGATAAGGTCCTTATCTACGGAATAATGAGTTTCAAGGCTCTTAAAACCTGTGGTTTTAAGTAGTTTATCCTCAATTTTCTTTTTCTGGGCTTCACTCAATCCGACTGCGGAGGAGATTTGCACAACACCGATCTTTTTCAGATCATAGACCTTCGCACGGAAATTTTCGAATATATTCCCGATCTCACTTGCTCTGTCTTTCTCAGTCACTACTCTCAAAAGTCCGACCACTTCATCGTCCACCCTGCCCTTAAGGGTCTTTTCGATGGCTTCCATCTTCTCTTCCTTGGTAATGTGGGGATGAGTAAGGAGATCGATAAATTCGGGATTCTCCGAAAAAAGCTTTTCAAGCATATCAATCTGTGCGTAAAGGTCATCTATTCTGTTGTCTTCAACAGCCAGTTCAAACAGAGCCTCGGCATATGTATTTGATATCAGCTTTGCCATGTCTTCTCACCCATTTCTTCAAGTGTGTCGTCGATGAGTTTAGCCTGTTCGTCCTTGTCAAGCTCCTTGGCAACAAACCTGCCTGCAATGGCGCTTGCCACATTGATCATTTCCTGCTTAACTTCATCCTTGACCTTGCTCTTTTCCAGTTCGATTTCACGCTCGGCGCGTTCACGGATCTTCTTTGCCTCCTCATTGGCGTCATCAACTATCTGACTCTCGCGGGCGAGGGCTTTCTTTCTTCCCTCGGAAAGGATCTCATCAACGTCCTTGTCGGCGTTCTGAAGCTTTTTCTCATATTCGCTCTTTAAAGACTCAGCTTTAGCCATGTCCGCTTTGGCGGTTTCCATTTCGTTCTTTATCTTTTCCTTACGCTTGTTTATAAGGTCCCTTGCGGGATTCCACAATACGTAGGAAAGAAAGAAGAAAAGGAAGCCAACGGCGAGCATTTGTACAAACGCATCAAAACCCAATTGAAAATCAAGGTGGAAAAGTTCGTCTTTCATCGTACTTTCCAATATAACCAAATGGTACATTTTGGCCTCCTTCAAGGTTTATCTGTCAATCAAAGCTTTCCGATAAGGGGATTTGCAAACATAAGAATAATGGCGGTTGCGAAACCGTAAAGACCTGTTGTCTCTGCTACGGCCTGTCCGAGAAGCATGGTGGACATGATCTCGCCTCTTGCTCCGGGATTACGTCCTACCGCATTCGCACCGAGACCTGCGGCGATACCCTGGCCGACACCGGGTCCGATACCGGGGATCATTGCCAGTCCCGCACCTATAGCTGAGCAAGCTAAAATTAAACCTCTGTCTGTAATATTACTCATAATCTGTTCCTCCTGATAAATTTTTCCAATATTCTTTTTAGTTCTCATCTCCAAAGCATTGTGCCGTGAAGACCATGGTGAGCATAGCGAAGACATATGACTGGATAGCTCCGGAGAATATGTCAAAGTATGCATGCAAGAATCCGAATCCGGGCCAAATGAACAGCTTCAATAATTTAGGAAGCAATCCATAAAGAAGCCCAAGCATTACAGTTCCGCTCATTACGTTACCGAAAAGACGCAACGACATCGACATGGGAGTCGCGATCTCGCCGATAATGTTGATAGGGGTAAGTAGCACAGGTTTGAAAAGTTTGGTGACGTGTCCTGCTTTTTCATATTTGAAACCATTGTAATGAATGATGACAAACGTGATCAGGGCAAGGCCCAAAGGCACGCCGTAGTCTGCCGTGGGAGCTCTCAGTCCGAACAATCCGGAAAGGTTTGCAAAGATCAGATAAACAAACAAGGTTCCGATGTAGTTTGAGAACTTGGCTCCATGCTTTTCGCCCATGTTATTCCTCGTCAAGCCGTCGATCAGTTCGACTATGGTCTCGACAATGTTCAGGAATGGACCGGGCACCGTATCCGCATCAGCCTGCTTTATCTTCCTGTTGGCAATAAGCGCAAGAATGCATATCACTGCCAGAATGATCAGCATGTTGACGTGGGTAGTGGTGATCCAAGCCGTATGCCCGAATATGTTTAGTTTTATGAGTCCGTTAACACCAAGCTGCAGCTCTTCTTCTTCGGCTGCGGCTTTAGCTAACAGCTCACCTGCGATCCGGGGCGCGTTCCCTGCTAAAACCACTTTCTATTCCTCCTTCTTCACGAATTTAGAAACAAATTTATCGATCAACGGCTGAGATAACGCCGCAATCTTCAATGCAAGTATTCCGATAACGACTCCCACAAGAGAAAGAAAGTCCGGCAAAAGGGCCGCTGCGATCATCACCCCCACCATGACAAGCATCCTTATAAAGGCGCCCAGCTTGGTCTTGTGCTTAGCCTGTTTTTTGTCGCACAGAACAGCCTTTTCAAGCACGGAGTACATGTGGATCACCATGAATACGGCCACTGTCATTCCTGAGATGATGCCCAGGCAAAAGGGCAGGTAGCGGAATTTAAAAAATCTCTCTGCGATCAGTCCTGCGGGAAGTGCAATGAGGTCACACAGGATCGTTCCGGCGATCAGATCAAATGCAGTTCTTTTGCCCTTATCGAAAAGTAAGTCCTTAAGTTTTTCCTTCATCGGCTCACTCCAGGCAAGTAAAGGGATCATCATCCCTTGCTCTTATTTTTCTTTGCTTCTTCTTTAAGTCTGCGTATCTCATTGTTTGCCCTGCTCTCGGAGGAACTGTCGTTTTTCGTATAACTCTTTACCAAAAGCCAGGCATTTCTGAAGGCCGCTCCCACTCCGAGTACCAGGAAAGGGGGCATGAACCAAATGGTGTCCGCGAGTGAGTTCAGCCATATGGCAAGAGCAACACACAAGAAGATGGGAACCATCATTGTAATCCCGATCTGCAATATCATTGTAAGAGATTTTCCGATGGTGTTTTTCATTTGACTTCTGCCTTTTTCAGAAAATTTGAATCCGCATATAACTTATATTTCAAAGCACATCATAGAGATTTTAACACATATTTTGTGAAATTGGTATAAAAAGTTTGTTAATATATATCCTAAGGAGGGACCCACGAAGTGGGAGGATCCCTTAGGATCTTGAGCAAGGGGGACCACGAATGTGGTGGATCCCTTGCGAATGTAGTAATGCAGCAGCCTTAAGCAGCGCGGATTGCTCGTATAGAAGGTGTGGGGTGTGAGCAGTAACCTCCCTAACAGTAACAGTAACGTCCCTCACCCCCTTCTTGATATATAATTTTTTAAGTGATATAATAGTACAAATATAATTTTTTCAGAAAAAGGAAAACATATGAACGTAATCATAGTAGGCTGCGGCCGTGTGGGCTATATCATCGCGGAGCACCTCTCAAATGAAAACCATGACGTCACACTTGTCGACTCAGACGAAGCAAAGCTGCAGGCTCCTCTCACCAACCTGGATGTCCAGGCTGTAGTGGGAAACGGAACCACCTTCTCCACTCTTAAGGAGGCGGGGGTAAAGACCGCAGACATTCTGATCGCGGTTACAAGTGAAGACGAAATGAACATGATCAGCTGCATGATCGCCAAAAAGGCAAATCCCAACTGCTCAACCATCGCCAGAGTCAGGAAGCCCGAATACCTTCCCGAGAGAAACTTCTTTAAAAATGCCATCGGAATGTCCATGGTCATTAACCCGGAACTGGCTGCGGCAAAAGAGATATACAGCCTGATCAGCATCCCCAATGCCCTTGAAGTGGATTCCTTTGCCAACGGACGTATCGAGCTCCTTAAGGTTAAGGTAACCGGGAATTCGGTGTTGAACGGCATGAAGGTAAGTGACGTTTCAAGAAAATTTGACCGTAAAGTACTTATATGCATTCTTGTGCATGACGGAAATATCTCCATTCCCAACGGAAGTACGGTACTTTCCGAAGGAGACATGATCTCCGTAATACTTCCCAAGGCATATATTTCCTCGTTCTATAACAGCGTAGGCAACTATACGTTAAAGCCCATAAAGAACGTAATGATCGCGGGCGGCGGCACCACAGGCTACTATCTGGCGGAAATGCTGTCGGATGCGGGCATAAACGTAAAGATCATAGAATCGGATCTTGCACGATGCCAGGATCTGAGCGATCACCTTAGCAAGGTTGAAGTGATCAACGGCGATGCGGAAAACAGAGACACTCTGCTGGAAAACGGTCTGGAAGACATGGATGCTTTCGTGGCCATGACAACGGTGGACGAAGAAAACATCTTCCTTTCCCTTTACGCCAACAAAGTTGCTCCCGACTGTAAGCTCATCACCAGGATCCAGAAATTGCAAAAGGATGAGATCATCACTTCTCTTCCCATCGGCAATATCGTGATCCCCAGGGAACTTACCGCAGAATACATACTCCAGCATGTGCGCGCTTCCATGGATACTGCAAGAGGCTCCAATGTGGAAGCCCTGTACGAACTCATGGACGGTGCGGTGGAAGCTCTGGAATTCTCCATATCCGAGGAGAGTGCGGTGCTGAACACCACTCTTACCGAACTGCATTTAAAGCCCTCCATTCTTGTGGCTTCCATTGTCCGCGGAAAAAGGATCATCACCCCTTCCGGTAATGACATGATACAGCTTAACGATACCGTGATCATCGTCACCACCGTTAAGGGTCTTAAAGACATCACGGATATCATAGCGTAAGGACGGGCAGACAAATGAATTCAAAAGGTGTTTTAAGAATACTCGGATTCGTCATTGGGATCGAGGGCGTTTTCTTCCTCCTTCCCACACTGGTCGGTCTGATATATAAAGAATATTTCGGCGCAACGGTCTACTTCACCACGGGTGTTATCTGTATACTGCTGGCGCTCCTCATAGTAAAGGTCATTCTCGGAAAGGACAAAAGCAAGAAGGGCTTTTACGGTAAAGAAGGTTTCGTAGCCACGGCTCTCAGCTGGATAGTGATGAGTCTTATAGGTGCCATCCCCTTCACTGTAACGGGAGACATCCCCAACTACCTGAACGCGGTGTTTGAAACCGTTTCGGGCTTCACCACCACCGGTGCCAGCATATTAAGCGACGTGGAAGTACTGCTCCATTGCAACCTCTTCTTCAGAAGCTTCACCCACTGGTTGGGAGGCATGGGAGTATTGGTCTTCATCCTGGCCATCATGCCCATGGCGGGCGGTTCACCTCTGTCGCTGATGAAAGCGGAAAGCCCGGGCCCCACAGTCAGCAAGCTGGTTCCCAAGGCTCAGAAGACAGCGATGATCCTTTACGGACTTTACATCGCTCTCACATTACTTGAGTTTTTACTCATCGTATTCGATCCTTCCATCAATGTTTTTCAGGCTATATGCCATACAATGGGAACAGCCGGAACAGGCGGCTTCGGTGTTTTAAACGATTCCGTGGCTTCCTTCTCCGATTATGTAAAAATAGTAACAACGGTATTCATGCTGCTCTTCGGCCTTAACTTTTCCTTCTACTATCTCCTCATGATGAGACGGGCAAAGGAAGCTTTCAAGATCGAGGAGATAAGATGGTACGCGGGAGTCTACTTGACAGCAGTTGCCCTGATGCTCATCGATCTGGCGGTAAAGGGCTTCGGTTTCGGAAAGAACATAATAAACGTCTTCTTCTCCTGCGCATCCCTTATGACCACCACAGGTTACACCGTAACAGACTTCGGTGACTGGCCCGTGTTCACCGGCGTCATCTTCTTTACCCTTATGTTCGTGGGCGGCTGTGCAGGTTCCACCGGCGGCGGATTTAAGGTGGCCAGGATCATGCTCCTCATAAAGCAGATCAGCCGTGACGTGCGCAAGCAGATCCACCCCAACCGCATCACCACCATTAAGACTGACGGCAAGGCGGTTTCCGAAGAAGTACTGGCTTCCACCAACAGATTATTCATCACATATATATTTATCTTAGTGTTATCTACTCTTGTAGTATCACTTGACGGCTTTGATTTTACAACCACCTTCGCTGCGGTAATGTCTACCTATAACAATATCGGCGTCGGTCTGGGAGGCATATGTGTCGGCGACAGTTTTGGCATGTTCTCTGCCTCTTCAAAGGTTGTAATGATATTTGACATGCTATTCGGAAGACTTGAGATCATCCCGATGCTGCTGCTGATCAGCCCCAGCACCTGGAGAAAATAAACTGTAACCATATCATAACCTATGCACTGTTTATACGAAGGAGTCTTATATGTCCGACAAGATCATTCTTTTCCGCCGCCGCTTCATACCTAATGAGCTGACATGCTTAAAAGATGACGAGATCCTCGCCTACAATGACGAGAAGATCGTAACCCGCTGGGATTCTCTGAAACCGAGAACAGACTTTGCGGGCGGACTTTCCACGTATTACAGAAAAAAAGGTATCAAAATTTCCAAGATCATAGACAATGAAGGAAACTTCCTTCATTGGTACTGCGACATCGTTATGGAATGCGGTGAAGAGGCCCTTGATGTGGACCACAACTGCAAGCTCCGTAACGGTGCCCATGAATTTCTCTTAAGCGGCGGACTTTCAGGCGTCAAACCCATCGTTTATCAGGATCTTTTAATAGACATCATCGTTAATCCCAACGGGCTTATTGAAGTTGCGGACATGGACGAGCTGGCAGAGGCACAAAAAACAGGCCTCATCACGCCCGAAATGACGGATAAGGCCCTTCGTACCGCCGAAAGCTATCTGCATGTGCTGTACAGCCGCTATGGAAAGATAGACTGTTCCGACGAAAAGTTTGTTATTCCTTATTGATCTTTTTAAATCTTAATCCTCTATCATGGAGATCCTTCTCTTGTGACGCTCCTCTTCCGAGAAAGGCGTATCAAGGAAAGTATCCACCACTTTAAGCGCATGGCCGGGTCCGATGATTCTTCCGCCCATTGCCAAGATGTTTGCGTCGTTGTGAAGTCTGGTGGCTTCGGCTGAGAAACAGTCGTGACAGAGAGCACAACGTATGCCCTTAAACTTGTTGGCGGTGATGGAAATGCCTATGCCCGTTCCGCAGATCAGTATGCCCTTCTCACATTCCCCGCTTAAAACCGACTTTGCAACTGCCTTTGCATAAACAGGGTAATCGCAGGATGCGGTGGAATCGGTTCCGAAATCCTTATAGGTAAGGCCCCTGTCTTCCAGATGTTTCTTTACTTCCTGCATAAGTTCGTATCCGCCGTGATCACAGCCCAATGCTATCATTTTCTTTTCCTCGCATTTCTTTTATTTAATATGGTTTCGACCGGGATGACCGCGGCCGTTAAACTCTTACGGTGTTATATCCCGCTGCCTTACGCAGCCTGTTCATAATGGCCTGAGAAAGTCTGAGTTCATCAAAGCTTTCCGCAAAGATCACTCCGATCTCATCGCTGTCCAATTGCCTCAGCACATCAAAAAGGCTTGATGTAATGTCCAGCTCATGCTTTCTGGAGCCTAAGTCGTACACATTTTTGCACTTGTATCTGCTCTTATTTTCATCCGAGCATATGACTGCTGTACGCACTCCCCTGCTTTCGTTAAGGGCCACTTCCGCATTGATCTTTTCGACCACCTTATCCGTGTCCCCCTCCACTATGGTAATGGTACCCTTGGGGGCATAGTGTCTGTATTTCATGCCCGGAGCTTTGGCCACCACATTCTTTTCGGGAGTCTTCGCTATCACTGCTTTATCGTATTCCACCCCCTCTGCCACAGCTTCAAAATCCTCACGGGTTATAAAGCCGGGGCGAAGGATCAGAGGTTTATCGCCGCTTAAGTCTATTATGGAAGACTCAAGACCTATATCGCAGGAGCCTCCGTCTATTATCATGTCTATCTTTCCCGACAGATCCTCAATGACATGCTCTGCCTTCGTGGGAGAAGGACGTCCCGAGGAATTGGCCGAAGGCGCGGCAACGAAAACCTGAGATTCACGGATCAATGTCCTTGCTATCTCATCGGACGGAAGACGGATAGCTACGGTATCCAGATCTCCCGTGGTCTCCCTGGGCACTGCGGGGCCTTTTTTAAGGATCATGGTCATGGGGCCGGGCCAGAACTTGTCCGCCAGCTTCCATGCAAGGTCCGGAATGTCTACTGCCAGCTTCTTTATATCCTCCTTATCTGCTATGTGGATGATCAGGGGATTATCGGAAGGTCTGCCCTTGGCCGCATAGATCTTCTTCGAGGCATCGGGGTTCAGGCCGTCTCCTCCCAGACCGTAAACAGTCTCAGTGGGAAAAGCCACCAGTCCTCCGGCTCTTAAGATCTCGCCCGCTTCGGTAAGATCTTCTTTTTTTATGTTTTTTCTGTCCGCTTTAATTACTTTGGTTTCCAAAAGATCACCTTATTTCATAAATCACTTAATGTACTGATCTATTATAGTCCAAATTTCGGGAGTTTCAAGACTCAGTCTCCAACATGCCACTCCGCCCAGATTTCCGCTGACCGCATCGGCACATTTGTAAGTAATGGAGGATACGTCCTCGCACCACATGGTGTAATGGATGTTATCGGAAGTAAAATCTATTATGTTCTGACATGTGGTCTCATCCCAGCTCTTTTTAAGATCGTTCTTTGAAATGTACTTTTCCTGGGCATTTATGGAAAGCACTTCCGAAGTGAGACCTGCGGAGGAATTTTTCCACAGTCTGGTATAGAAAGGAAGTCCCATGACTATACGTGAACGCTCGCAATACCTGGCAGTCTTTGTAACCGCATCCCTGACAAAGCCTATGGATGCAACGGAACCTGCTTCCTTGCTTGCCGCATAGTGTTCGTCGTAACTCATAAGGACGATATAGTCCGCAAACTTTGCCTGACTTTCCACATCGTAGTGGGCTGTGTAAGCGGTGGGAACAAGATTGTCCACGGAAAGCACCAGTCCTGCCAGATGGCAGCGAACGGAAAGTTCTTTAATGAACTGCACAAAATGCACGCCCGTCTGTACTGAAAGGGCCTCAAAGTCGATGTTGATACCGTCGGCGCCGACGCTTAAGGTCTCATCTATAAGATTCTTTATCAATCTGTCTCTTGCAAAATTTCTTGAGAGATTCCGGTGAGGGCTCACTTCTCCGTCAGGGAAATCAACCATGATCCACACCTTAAAACCGTCATCGTGTGCGCGTCCCACATACTTTATATCTGCTAAGGACTTTATGTTACCCTCATCATCCGCAAGGGATATCCATGTAGGGCTTAAAACATTCATTGCCTTTGCGTTTCTGGTGCACTCATCGTAGGTGAGATTACCTCCCGAGCTTGCCACATACCACCAGCCCAGCTTTATCTTTTCATCATAAAGAATGTGATCCTCCTGCG
>JAFSWD010000110.1 GCA_017444675.1 Lachnospiraceae bacterium | reverse complement strand
TTCTTGAAAAGGGAATGAAGGTAAAGCTTGTAAAAGAGCCGGATAACGAGCATGACGCCGAGGCGATACGTGTTGAGTACCCCGGACTTGGAAAGATTGG
This sequence comes from Lachnospiraceae bacterium, assembly GCA_017444675.1. GTDB lineage: Bacteria > Bacillota > Clostridia > Lachnospirales > Lachnospiraceae > RGIG3528. Next base: position 1,761 of record JAFSWD010000110.1, on the reverse strand, counting down.
ATACGTGGCAAATAGCGCCAAGACCGTGATCGGGGAGAGCTACAGCGCAGGGAGACTCTACGACAGGATAGGAAAGAAGGCCAAGGCAAAGGTTCTCATAGTCCTTGATAATGCCGTTATCTGTAAGGTTTCAAAGGACAGCTTGAAGTAATGTATCTTATGGAGGGATGAAAAATGAGGAAGAAGACACTATTTATTGCAGGTTTGGCATTAACATGTATTTTGGCACTGACCGGTTGCGGCAAAAAACCGGACAAGGTAGTCGGTAAGTTCTGTGATGGCATGAAGAAACTTGATTATGCAAAGATGAACGAATGCCTCTACGACTCCTCGGACTATATGACGGATCCGTTCGAGGGGGATGATGACGAGCTGGAGGTATTTACGTCATTTGTCAAGGAACAGGCCCCGAACATCAAATATGAGATTATGGGCTCTGAAGTAAATGGGGATGATGCTACGGTAAACGTTAAATTCACTTATACAGATGCATCACCGGTGATAACGAGTGCAATGGGAGAGTATTTTTCCCAGGCTCTGGGACTGGCATTTTCCGGAGCAAGTGAGGAACAGATGGGGAATCTTTTGCTTACGATCTTCCAGGATAAGCTTAAGACGACCACGTTATCAACTATGGAAAGCACAGTAGCTATACCTTGTAAGAAAAAGGATGGGGACTGGAAGGTGGCAGAGCTTTCGGATGATATCGCAAATGTCTTGACATGCAATATACTAAAAGCCTTTGAAAAAGTAGGCGATTCCTTTGGAGAAAGCGATGAAGGCTCTTCCGGTGCGTCTGACCAGAATGGTATAGCAGTGGTCAACTCTACGGGAAATGGGGGCGAAGAGGAAGAAGAACTCGTATACACGGATGTTCCGGCAGGGCAGGAAGTACAGCTTGCAACTCTCAAACTTACAGTCTTAAACTGCGAAGAGGCTCATGAGCTTAAAAACAGTTATTCCACGGATACAGCAGAGGATGGGACTAAATATGTTGTATTTACCATAAAGGCTGAGAATATAACAAAGAGTCCTATAGACTGTTCCATCTCGGATGTACCGATCATGGACAGCCAGGGCAGGTATTTCTCAATGGATACGGACGTAACCTTTGATATGGATGATTATATCCTTTATAAAGAACTTAACCCCAATATGCCGCAGACGGGGACGGTTGTATATAAGGTTCCCGAGGACTCGACGGGTTACGGGATGATGATTGAACATGCTGATACCGGAGAAACATATAAATTGCTTGCAAATTAGCTGGTGTATTGAAGGATTTTGTACCGATACTGTGTATGAGAGCTTAAAGATATCGAAAGTAGAGGAAAGAAAATGAGTATGGTGTACCCTTATATTAAAAATGCAGATGATAAACTGCGGGCGGAATGTGTCAATGGGTTTAAGGAAAAATACCCAGAAGGGGATAAGAGAAAAATTGTTAAGAGATGGGAGGAAGAGCTTAAGATCATAAATGATCGGCGGGCTGCATCGGGGTATCTTATCGTGTCTGATTCTCTGAAGGCTGTTGGAGCTACCATTGATCAGATATGTGCCAGAGGAACGCTTGGATCATCACTTGTAGCATATCTGCTTGGGATAACCAATGTGGATCCAGTTCTGGCCGATCCGCCCCTGTATCCGGAATTCTTCTATGGAATGAGTGGAGAAAAGCGTCCATCCTTTGAACTGACTGTTCCCGAAGATGTACATGAAAAGCTTGCCGATTATTTTGGTAACTATCAGGGAATCGAGCAG
>JAFSWD010000109.1 GCA_017444675.1 Lachnospiraceae bacterium | reverse complement strand
GATGGCGATGCCAGCCAGATACATTTTCTAATTTCTCGAAATTTAAGATTTATGGCAGAAAGTACTTGATATTAGCTGAAAGTTAGGATAAAATATCAGTTGTTTTCAACAAGTTTTTCAGGAGGGGTACATTTGATATGCCAAGAAAACAGAGTGTTACAAAGGAAACGCTTGTAGATGCAGCGTTTGAGCTGGTAAGGGAGAAGGGGAAAGAAGAGCTTTCTGCAAGGCACCTTGCATTAAAGGCGGGGTGCAGCACACAGCCGATCTTCAGGATCTATAAGAGCATGACAGAGCTGGATCAGGATCTGTTTCTCAAGTGTGCGGATTATTTCAGCGGATACTTTGAGCTGGAGAGCAGCTTTTCTGTCGTTCCTTTTGTAAATTTTGGCATGACCTATATTTCATTTGCGAAGAATGAGCCTAATATCTTCAGGATCCTGTTCCTTAATGACAATGATGCCGGGAAGAGCACCTATGACCTTGTAAACGGCGGACAGAAGAACTATGTCATTAAAGAATTAAAGAGGATCGAAGGTCTGTCTCCCAATGAATACGAGTCTGTGTTCATGAAGGTGTGGCTTGTTATCCACGGCACTGCCTGCATGATGATCAGGAATGAATTCGATATTTCCGAGAAGGATACCGTTAAGCTTCTGGAGGAAATGTTCGCAAAGATCTATGAGTGACGAAAAAGGGCTTATTCAGCATATCAACGAGGATTTTCCCAAGCTATCCAAAGGACAGAGGGCTCTTGTCAAGTTCATCACCGACAATACTGATGAGGCTGCCTTTCTTACAGCCGCCAAGATCGGGAAAAGAGTAGGAGTCAGCGAGTCCACGGTGGTGAGGTTTGCATCGGCAGTTGGCTACAGCGGTTTCCCTGAATTTCAGGAAGCCCTTTCCAAGGTGGTCCGCCACAAGCTTAACCGCATTGACCGCATGGGAGAGGCTTACGGAAACAGAAGCGATTCCGAGATCATAAATTCCGTACTTCAGTCTGATATGGATAAGATCGCGGATACCATGTCCGTCATCAATACCAAGGCCTTTGAAATGGCAGTAGACACCATCATAAACGCCGAGAATATCTATGTTCTCGGAATAAGGAGCTGCGCCCCTCTGGCGGGGTTCCTTGCGTTTTATCTTAATACCATGTTCGGTAAGGTCCATCTTATTTCAACCAACAGCCTCACGGAAGTATTTGAGCAGCTTATAAGGATCAATGAGAAGGATGTCCTTATCGGCATTGACTTTCCCCGTTATTCCATGCGTACATTAAAGGCTCTGGAATTTGCCAATACAAGGAATGCGCATCTTATAACCATTACGGACAGCAGCCGTTCTCCGATGACACTTTATTCTTCCTGTAATCTCCTTGCAAGGAGTGACAGTATCTCGATAGTTGACTCTCTTGTGGCGCCTCTGTCCCTTATAAACGCCCTGGTGGTTGAGCTTTGCATGAAGAAAATGGATGAAGTCGTGGATCATATGAAGTTTTTGGAGGATACCTGGGAAGAATATCAGGTATATAATTCCGACGAGATCAATTTCATTGATGAAAATAAGATCCGGGAATATCCCGGTACAAAGTACGGAAAATGATGGATGCGTTAGTAGTTGGCGGTGGCGCGGCGGGTATGATGTGCGCCGTTTTTCTTTTAAGAGGCGGAAAAAAGGTTACGATCCTGGAAAAAAATGAAAAGCTTGGGAAAAAGCTTTTTATCACCGGTAAGGGCAGGTGCAACCTAAGCAACATGTCCGATGTGGAAGAGCACCTTAACGCCATCCGTACCAACAGGAAATTCATGTTTTCCGCGCTTTACGGTTT
>JAFSWD010000108.1 GCA_017444675.1 Lachnospiraceae bacterium | reverse complement strand
CGTAGAGCTTTCCGAAGAAGACATGAAACACTTCACCAAGAAGGAACTTAAGCAGAGCCTTAAGGAAAAGGCATTGAGACTTTATGAGGCCAAGGAAGCCGAGTTCCCCGAGAAGGAGCAGTTCCGTGAAGTTGAGCGTGTCATCCTCTTAAAGGTCATCGACCGCAAGTGGATGGATCACATAGATGATATGGAACAGCTTCGTCAGGGCATACATCTCCAGTCCTACGGACAGAAGAATCCTGTTCAGGAATATAAGATGCAGGGCTATGACATGTTCGATGATATGGAAGCAGCCATTGCGGAAGATACGGTTAAGATCCTTATGCACATCAAGGTTGAGCAGAAGGTGGAGCGTGAAGAAGTAGCCAAGGTTACCGGCACAAACAGAGATGATTCTTCCCTAAGGCAGCCCGTTCGCCGTTCGACCAAGAAGGTAATGCCCAACGATCCCTGCCCTTGCGGATCGGGTAAAAAGTATAAATTCTGCTGCGGCAAATAAGCCGGAGTCGAAAATAGATAATAATATAAAAGGTGGTGACGACTGTTGGTAGAACTTGACCAGATTAAGTTTAAGCTTAATTCCTACAAACAACCTTTAGTCGAAGTGGGGGATTCACTTTGACCTCGCCAATAAGCGGGAAAAGATCGAAGAGATCGAGAATATAATGAATGAACCGGGATTTTGGGATTCTGCCGAAAAATCCCAGAATTACGTTAAGGAACTCAACCAGCTAAAGAATATCGTGGGTGAATACAAAAAACTGGAAGATGAGTATGATGATGTAAAGGTTTATCTTGAGATGGGCTATGAGTCCAATGATCCCGAGATAATTCCCGAAGTCCAGGAAGCTCTTGATAAATTTTCGAACCATCTTGAAAAACTCAGACTTTCTACCATGCTTTCCGGCGAATATGATAAAAACGATGCCATTCTTACTCTCCATGCGGGAGCAGGCGGTACAGAAAGCTGCGACTGGGCTTCCATGCTGTGCAGAATGTATATGCGTTGGGCTGAAAGACACGGGTTTGCCGTTTCCATGCTGGATTTTCTGGACGGAGACGAAGCAGGCTATAAGTCTGTGACTCTTGAGATCAAGGGTGAGAATGCATATGGCTATCTAAAGAGCGAAAAAGGCATACACAGACTGGTCCGGATCTCGCCTTTCAATGCGGCGGGCAAACGCCAGACTTCCTTTGTATCCTGTGATGTAATGCCTGATATAGAGGACAATATCGATATCGAGATCAATGATGCGGATATCAGGATAGATACCTATCACTCCAGCGGTGCGGGCGGACAGCACATAAACAAGACTTCTTCCGCCATAAGGATCACCCACTTTCCTACGGGCATAGTGGTACAGTGCCAGAACGAGCGTTCCCAGTTCCAGAACAAGGATAAGGCTATGCAGATGCTGAAAGCAAAGCTGTATCTTCTTGAACAGGAGAAAAATGCGGAAAAGACTTCAGGCATACGCGGAGAGGTGAGAGATATCAATTTCGGAAGCCAGATCAGATCATATGTTCTGCAGCCTTACACTCTTGTAAAGGATCACAGGACAAATGCGGAAGTAGGTAACGCCGGCGCGGTACTTGACGGAGATCTGGATCCCTTCATTACGGCGTTTCTTAAGTGGAATGCCACAGGACAGAAATCCGGGGAAGATTCGGACATTGAATGATAACCCCTGACACAGGGAAATGTGCATAAAGGTCACTTAAGGTGATCTTAATACGGAGTTGAAGATGAAAAAAGAAGAGATTAAAAAGGCTATCGGGGAAGGCAGGACCTTCCTCGGTATTGAACTTGGATCCACAAGGATCAAGGGTGTCCTGATCGGGGAGGACTTTGCACCCATAGCATCGGGAGATCACACCTGGGAAAACAAGCTTGTTGACGGTATCTGGACCTATTCTTTGGAAGAAGTGGGTGAAGGATTAAGAGACTGCTACAAAAATCTTGCGGACAACGTTAGACAGGAGTACGGCGAAGAACTTACGGATATAGGCTGCATAGGTATCAGAGCCATGATGCACGGTTATATGCCCTTTGATGAGAAGGGCAACATCCTGGTGCCTTTCAGAACCTGGAGAAACACCATAACAGGTCAGGCAGCGGATGAGCTCACCGAACTTTTCGGCTTCAACATCCCTCAGAGATGGAGCATTGCTCACCTTTATCAGGCTGTTTTAAACAAGGAACCTCATGTAAAGGATATCAGGTATCTCACTACCCTTGAAGGCTATGTACACTGGATGCTTACCGGTAAAAAGATTCTCGGTATAGGTGACTGTGCGGGAATGTTCCCTATTGACGGCAATACTAAGCAGTATAATGCCGGCATGACAGAGAAGTTTGATAAGCTTATGGCATCCAAGGGTATAGACCTTAAGCTGGAAGATATAATGCCTAAGATCCTTCTTGCGGGAGAAGAGGCAGGCTGCCTTACCGAAGAAGGAGCCCGTTTCCTGGATCCTTCGGGAAGATTAAAGGCAGGAATAAAACTCTGTCCTCCCGAGGGCGATGCGGGTACAGGCATGGTGGCTACGGATTCCGTGGCGGCCAGAACCTGTAATGTTTCCGCGGGCACCAGTTGTTTTGCTATGGTGGTACTGGAAAAGGATCTTAAGAAGCTCCACAGAGAGATAGACATGGTTACCACTCCCGACGGACTGCCTGTAGCCATGGTTCATTGCAATAACTGTACTTCGGATCTGAATGCATGGATCAATCTTTTTGAAGAGAATTTAAAGCTTTTCGGCCTTAATGTTGATAAGAATGATATATACGAAAAGTTATATACCCTTGCTCTTAAGGGAGACAAGGATTGCGGCGGACTTATGAGCTTCCCTTATTTTTCGGGAGAGCACGTGACTCATCTGGATGAGGGACGTCCCATGTTCCTGCGTAAGCCCGATGCGAAATTTAATCTTGCAAATTTCATGAGAACCCATCTCATTTCATCTCTGGGTGTTCTTAAGCTCGGAATGGAGATCTTAAGTAAAGAAGAAAATGTTAAGGTGGACAGTGTTATGGGACACGGCGGTCTCTTTAAGACCAAGGGAGTGGGTCAGAGTATCCTAGCTGCCATTACCGAGTCACCTGTGACCTGTATGGAGACTGCCGGCGAAGGCGGTGCCTGGGGCGCGGCCCTTCTTGCGGCGTTTGCGGCAACGGGTAAGGGTATGACCTTACCTGAATTCCTTGATAAGAAGGTATTTGCAGAGGCCCGGGGAACCACTTTAAAGCCTGATGAAGCCGATATCAAGGGCGTTGAAGGATTTATGGAACTTTACAGAGACTGGATCGTTGCGGAAGAAGCAGCAGTTCAGGCCGATAGGAGATAAAATGGGATTACGTGATGAGATCAAGCAGGTAGTAAGCCTGGAAAAGCTTAAAGAGATTGTTTATGAGCAAAATATGGAACTCCCCAAGAGAGGGCTGGTTACATATACCTGGGGAAATGTGAGCGCCATAGACAGGGAAAGAGGTCTGGTGGTGATCAAACCCAGCGGAGTGGATTATGAGAAAATGAAATCCGAGGACATGGTAGTGCTGGATCTGGAGGGAAATATCGTTGAAGGAAAATACAGACCTTCTTCAGATACACCTACCCATCTGGAACTTTATAAAGCATTTCCTGAGATCGGCGGTATAGTACACACCCATTCACCCTGGGCTACCAGCTGGGCTCAGGCGGCAAGATCCATCCCCTGTTACGGGACCACTCATGCGGACTATTTTTACGGTCCCATACCCTGTGTAAGAAATCTTACCAAAGAAGAGATCGAGGAAGGATATGAAAAGAACACGGGAACATCCATAATCGAAACCTTTGAGGGGAAGAATCCCATGTTCTGTCCGGGATGCATATGCGCAAATCACGGACCTTTTACCTGGGGAAAAGATGCGGCTGAGGCCGTTCACAATGCGGTTGTTCTGGAAGAAGTGGCTAAGATGGCTGCCAGAGCTGAGGCTCTTAATCCAAACATAAAGGAAACGCCTCAGGCTATGCAGGACAAACACTTTAACAGAAAACACGGTCCGAATGCTTATTACGGACAGAAATAGAAGGTTGATTTAAGATCATTTGGGGCTTTTGAGTATAAAAGGGAAAAGAAAAAGGCTTGTTTTCATCGGCCGGCAGTTTAGGGTAACCCAAGTATGATCAAAGAATTGACAAAAAAGAAGATAGTGATCATAGGAATTGTTTCCTTCGTTATAATGATCATTGCATGGATCGGTATATACTTTTTGCGCGGAACAAAGCGGCAGGATACTGTCTATCTGGACGAGGGCTGGACCCTTAAGATAAATGACCGGACAGTATATGATGTAAATATCGATTCCTACTATTTTAGCGGGCTTAAAAGATTAGATGTCATAGAAGTGTCGAGACAGATCGAAGAAGATCTGGGAGACCGGATCATGGCGAGGCTCAGAGTACACTATTCCTCTGTGGAGGTTTTTGTAAACGGAGAAAAGATCTATTCCTTTGGTACGGAGGAAGTGAAACGTAATGTTTTTCTTGGCAGCGGATATTGCTATGTGGAGCTTCCGAAGGATATACAGGGAAAGACGCTGACTGTCCGTTACATCGCCAATGAAAAAAATGCCACCACCGATATAGGACGTATCGGTTTTTCCACACCCGCCGATGCCAGAAGGATATTTG
>JAFSWD010000107.1 GCA_017444675.1 Lachnospiraceae bacterium | reverse complement strand
CAGGCATCTTACCTTCTCGCCTCCGGAGAGGACCTTGACTTTCTTTACGCCATCTTCACCGGGGAAGAGCATACGTCCGAGGAATCCTCTTACATAAGTCACATCCTTTACGGGAGAGTAGCCCATAAGCCACTCTGTTATGGTGTAATCGTTGTTGAATTCCTTTGTATTATCCTTGGGGAAGTAAGCCTGTGAAGTGGTTACGCCCCATTTGTATGTGCCGGAATCAGGCTCGATCTCACCCATGAGGATCTTAAAGAGGGCTGTTTTTGCCTGCTCATTGGAACCTACGAAAGCTATCTTGTCATCATGTCCCATTGTAAATGAGATATGGTCTAGAAGCTGTGTGCCGTCCTCGCCCTTAAGGCAGATGTCCTCAACGATAAGTACTTCGTTACCGATCTCTCTGTCGGGACGGAAATCGATATAGGGATATTTCCTGCTGGAAGGCTTGATCTCGTCCAGCTGTATCTTTTCAAGGGCACGCTTACGGGATGTAGCCTGCTTTGATTTGGAAGCATTTGCGGAGAAGCGGGAAATGAATTCCTGCAGTTCCTTGATCTTTTCTTCTTTTTTCTTATTGGCCTCCTTCATCTGTCTGATGAGGAGCTGGCTGGACTCGTACCAGAAATCGTAGTTTCCGGCGTAGAGCTGGATCTTGCCGTAGTCGATATCTGCTGTCTGGGTGCATACTTTATTTAAGAAGTAACGGTCGTGGCTGACAACGATGACTGTATTCTCGAAGTTGATCAGGAATTCTTCCAGCCATTCGATAGCGTCTAAGTCTAAGTGGTTGGTAGGCTCGTCCAGGAGCAGTATGTCGGGGTTACCGAAAAGCGCCCTTGCGAGCAGGACCTTCACCTTTTCGCTTCCGTTAAGGTCTTTCATTACGGAGTAGTGGAGGTCAGTGTCTATTCCGAGGCCGTTTAAGAGAGTGGCGGCATCGGATTCGGCTTCCCAGCCGTTCATTTCCGCAAATTCGCCCTCAAGCTCGCTGGCTCTGATGCCGTCCTCGTCGGAGAAATCTTCCTTTGCATAGATGGCATCCTTTTCCTTCATTATCTCAAAGAGCCTCTGGTTGCCTCCGATAACTGTATCAAGCACTGTCTGGTCATCATATTTGAAATGGTCCTGTTCAAGCACTGACATACGCTGACCTGGAGTTATGATTATTTCACCTTTGGAGGTTTCAAGATCCCCGGAAAGGATCTTTAAGAATGTGGATTTTCCGGCGCCGTTTGCTCCGATCAGACCGTAACAGTTCCCTTCAGTGAATTTGATATTTACATCCTCGAAAAGAGCCTTCTTTCCGACGCGGTATGTAACGTTACTTGCTTCTATCATTTTATGACTCCTTAAAAATAAAAATAGTTTTCACACGAACCATAACAGTTTCGCATAAAAACGTTCTTTTTTCAATATATAAATATAACAAGGAATATACACGAACGGGGCTTATGTATTTGTCATATAGACAAAAAGAAGAGCGCAGCTTAAGTCCTGTTGGGAACGTAATCCTCAGGAAGCTTGGATACTACCTGGTTCTTGCCGTTGCGCTTGCCGTAGTAGAGCTTGTCGTCCGCTTGCTGTATCAGATGTTCTATGGTGAAGCCGGGGATCGATTCAGCGGCACCAAAAGTCATGGTGACTTTTACATCACCGGTTTCGCTTTCGCATACGTGTTCCTCAACGGCCTTGCGTATCTTTTCGACTGTGAGCAGGCCACTTTCCAGGGAATCATTCATCATTATAAGTATCTCTTCACCACCCCAGCGGCATACCACATCCTGTGAGCCAACGTTGCGGGAAATGATCTCAGCGACAGAGGTAAGCACCAGATCACCTGCATCATGACCGAAGGTATCGTTGACATGCTTGAAATCGTCTATGTCTCCAAGCACCAGGGTAAATCTTTTACCGGTCTTCTTGAGCTCCAGCATGCGCTCATCCATTTTCTTATTCATGCTGCGGCGGTTGTACAGATGGGTGAGTGGATCCTTGTGTGCCAGTTCATCAAGCTGTTCATTCTGAAGCTCGAGTATTTTCTGCTTGCTGAGAAGCTCCCATACGAACAGGAAGGAAAATCCTACCATCAGAGCCAACGCTGCCAGTGAGTTGATAACAAATAGCAAAGTCGTCAGACCTTCGGATAAAGGTTCAAAAGGGTTAAGCATGGAGCTTAACAGATAATTGAAGAAAAATGCCACTATCAGCAGTACTGAAAGCGCCAGCGAGAGAATATTCCTTTTTGAACCCTTAATGATAAAGGGAAAATAGAATGCACCCGTGATAGCGGAAAAAAGGAAACACTGAAATCCCGCCTCCCAGCCGAT
>JAFSWD010000008.1 GCA_017444675.1 Lachnospiraceae bacterium | reverse complement strand
GACCTGGTAATAGGTCATGTTGTATTCGAAGCGGGGGTAGCCCCAGGTGTACTTGACTTTCTTGGTCTCCTCGGGATTTACGATGATGTCCATGTGCTCCGCGCCCTTGTTCGCCCAGGCCACAAACGCCGCCTGATCGCAGCCGTGAACGATGCCGAACACGGGCATGACAGGATCCTTAACCGGCACGGAAGCCGTCGCTTCGCTGTAGTAGTAGGTTTCGGTGGAGGGATCGCTGCCGTAAACATCCCCGATGTATTGGTTAAAGGCCACATTGTTGTCTTTAAACCTGATCAATGCGCCGCTGCCGTCAGGCACCAACACGTATCCGGGAGTCATATATTTACTCTGCGCCTCTCCGTAATCGCCCTTTTCAGGATCGTAGAACTGGGCCTCTCCGCCGCTGGCCCCCAGAAAGGGAGTGAGTATCAGCGCCGTCATTTTCTTAAGCCCTTCCCCGGAGATTTCCGCAAAAGGTATGTCGTAGGTCACAGCGTCTCCGGAAAAAGTCATGTATACGGAGACTTTAAGATCAAGAGATGCAAATTCCGCATCCAGACGCCATTTGGAGCCGTCCTCCGCAACTCTTGACAAAGAGGACACTGCACCGCTTTCAGAGGCGGAAGAGATATACTTGGTGGTTTCAAGTTCGCTGTACTCCACCGTCAAAAGGGAATTTGCAATTCCTATATAGGTGGTGTTCAGGCTTTTTTCCTTGGGCTCGGAAGCGGCAATGATCTCCGCTTCATTTTTTGCCGCGGAAATATTGTTCTTAAGTTCCTTGGAAAAAGGCACGTCAATACCGGTCTTCCAGATGTAGCCGGATCTTTTGTCCACTATGGCCAGAATATCTCTGGAGTCCTTAAAGTAAAACTTTGCTTCCCCCGTTTCGTAGAGGAGTTCAAAATTATTGAGCTCCGTAAGGGTGTACTCCGCTCTTTCGGGCGCCGGACGAGTATCACGGTTGGTATCGATGTATCCTGCCGCAAGCACCGTGTCGGAAAACAGGCAGGTGCTGAGCACAAGGGCCGTGAGCCCTAAAGCTATTCGGTTTTTACAGGCATTTACGAGTTCAGATAACATTCAGCACCAGCTCCCTTCCAACAGAGATCACAAAGCTCAAAAGCTGTTCAAACATAATGGTAAGTATCAACGCGATGATCAGGGCGACCCCCATGAAGAAAAAGGTCATCACCACGCTCTTAACGGTTTCCGTAAAGGTGTAATCGTGGACGTTCATCAGTCCGCAAAAAAGATTTACAATGGTCTTAAATATGCAGACCACCAGTATCAGGGTCAGCAAAAAGCTTTCGTTGTAGGTCATGGCGTAGCTTAATGCCACAATGGCCACCATGCCCACCATGAGTGGCGAGAGTGCATATGCAGGAAGCATATATACCGTCTTCAGATTTCCGTCGCCGTCATTTATGGATGTAACCAGCCAGTTGCATACGATGAAAAGGGAGATCAGTACGAAGAAGCCTGCCACAGTTCCGGCAATATCCATATTTTCAACGGAAACATATTGATAGATAAAGCCTTTTCCTGTCCTGTAAAGCATATATATGCCAAAGGCAAGGATGTATATCACGGTAGCGCCCACAGCTGTTGCCTTGCCGTGACCGTAGCCCGCTTTTTTTCTAAAGTATCTGACGTTACCCACTCTGATGTCGTAGTAACGATCGTTTGGATGGCGGGAAACACGGAACATATAGAGGACATCACCAAACACGGGAATGTCCAAAAGGAAGTCCGCGATCTCCCTGCGCTTGGCCGCCAGTACACCCTTTTTATCGATCTTCTTAATTACAACGGAAGCTATGAGAAGAAGGATGACCCCGAAGAACACAAAGGGCAGAGTCTTGTGAACCGTCACATTCCTCACTTCCCAGAAGGCTTCGGAATAGTATTCCCGGTTTTCCGCCACCTTGAAGTGCTCCAGACTCTCTTCGTAACGCTGGGCATGGAAGAGTGCCTTGCCCACGCCGTTATGCGCCAGCATGGACATCTGATTCAGCCTCAACACCTCATTCCAGGCCTCCAGACTTTCCTCATATCTTCCCGCTTCGTAAAGCCCCATGGCACTGTAGATCGTATTTGCATAATCCGTGGGTTTAAAGGATTGAAGATAACCCTTGTCCCCGTCCGCGGTCCAGATAATACCCTCCGGATCCACAGCCACGGTGGGCAGGGATGAAAATATACCCGCGATGTCCGTACCCGATTCTTCGGAGCCGAACTCAAAGATGAACTCGCCGTCCTTGGAGTAGATCTCCACATAGCCCTTCTGGCTGGATACAAAGATAATCCCGTTTTTATCCACGAACACGTCTGTCATGTCGTTCCAGCCCACAATACCGTTCATAAACATATTTCCGCCGGAAGTATTGTGCTTCTTAAGGGAATCGTCGTCGTTGTTCATGCTGGTGGAATACACTATTCCGTCTTCGTCCACAAAAATATTTGAAAAGGTGGTGGGCACCGTCATAGACAGGTTAGCCAGCTGATCCCTGGTGAAAAGCACCTTCTGAAGCATCTGTGAAAATGAGATCCTGGTGGTGTTCACCGCGAAATAGCCCAGGAACTCGCCGGTGGGCGCCAGCTGTATGATACCGTTGTAAACGCCTTCGCCTATGACATACATATTGCCGGCATTATCAACGGCTACCTTCACAGGATCAAAATTGGTATCCGCAAAGGCAGGCTCTGTCGGTCTTTCGAAGCTTTCCGAAAGCTTCAGGTCCGCGTCGTATTTGAGCACCGCCTTGGCACCCTTGTCAGCCACATAGATCACGCCCTTATCCGTCACAAAAACTCCGGTGGGAGTCTTCATGGGTGCACCCTTTATCTCTCCGACCGCCTTGTCCAGAGCGATATCGTAGAGCAGGACACGCGAGTTTCCGGTATCACAGATGTACATGAGCTTATCGTCGGTGACGAAGATATCCTGAGGCTTGGAAAGGCCCAGAGAAGTCACGGTCTTATCCGGAAGATAGGCGTCCTGAGTCCTGACAAAATCGTATTCGCCGGACTTGACCTCAAGAGTGTAGGTGTAAGTGGTCGCGGAAGCATATGCATTCGCAACAGGTGCGGAGACCGTCAACAAAACAACAAATATTAAGCTTATAAGATGTTTTATTTTTCGCATAATCCTCTCCTACTTGATGCCGGAATGACTCATGGTGTTCATGACCTGGGACTGCATGACTATGAAAATGATGAGGTTAGGAACGAACAGTATCACACTTGCCGCCGCCTGCATGCCCGCTGCCGCCACCGTGTTGTTGGTGGACAGGGAGGACAGATAGAAGGCCAGGGTCCTCATGGAATCATCGGTGATAAAGTTATTTGAAGCCTCAACAGCGCCCCAGACCTGCTGGAAGGTCAACACGATGCTGGTGGCAAGGGCGGGTTTGGTAAGGGGAATGATGACCTTACGTATGATCACAAGATCATTGGCTCCATCCATTACAGCCGCTTCGATAAGGGCATCCGGGATCTGGTCCGTGAACTGCTTCACCAGGAAGAGTCCCACGGGCATAGCCGCCAGAGGCAGCACGTGAGCCCACCAGGTGTCCAGCATGCCGGAACGGACGATGACCAGATATCTGGGAACCGCCACAGCTGTGGGCACGAACATGAGTGCCAGCTGGTTTATCTCAAAAAGTGCTTTCTTTGCACCAAACTTCTTCTTCGAGAAAACATATGCCGCGGTGACTGTGATCACCAGATTCAGTAATATGGTAAGGACCGTTATCAGCGCCGAGTTCAGAATATATCTGGACATGGGTATACCCGTGGTGCTTGACAGTTCGAAGAGGTCCTTGAAATTCTTCATGGTGGGACTTTTTACAAATATGGTGGGCGGGAAAGCGAAAAGTTCGCCCAGAGGCTTAAAGGCCTGATTTATCACGTAAATGACCGGGATGATCATGAACGCCGCCAGTGGAAGAAGGATCAGATAAAACTTGATCTGGCTTCCCGAAAAATACTTCGGGTTTATCTTCGCGCCCATAAATTTTGACTTTTTATGTCTTCGTTTCATCAATACTCTCCTTCGATCACTCATCTTCCTTGGAACTGAAGAATTTGTGAGCCACTATGTTAAACAGGTAAACAATGATCAGAAGCACCACGGATACTGCCGCGGCGTAACCCATTTCATATCTTATAAAGCCGTAATCGTCGATGTGGTTCGTGATCAGCTGACCGGCATATTCCGGCGTGGGATTCGCACCCGAGAGCGTGACTCCGATCCAGCCCATGTTGAAAGCGTTTACTATGGCCATTACCGCTCCGAAAAGCATCTGAGGCTTCATTGAAGGGATGGTTATGTATATGATCTCCTGAAAACGGTTTTTCATTCCATCCACGTAAGCCGCCTCGTAAAGCTCCTCGTTGATGTTAAGTATGCCCGAGATCATGGCCAGGAAACCTATGCCCATGGCCGACCAAAGGGAGATCAGGATCATGATCTGCATGAAATAATCCTTGGTCAGAAGGAACTGGATGGGTGTGTCGATGACATTCAGCTCCAGTAGGATATTATTGATGATGCCTCGCTGGTCGCCGGAAAAAATGGTTTTCCAAACAACTCCGATGAAGACCTGGCCCACCATGGAAGGGGTATATATGGCCAGAGAGATCACGGTCCTGGGGATTGCCTGGATCTGGGCCAGCATCCAGGCAATAAGGAAGGAGATCACATAACCGCCGGGGCCTACGATCAAGGCATACAGGAAGGTATTGGGTAAAACCTTTTTCATGAACATGGTGTCCTGGGTGAACAGATAGATATAGTTCATGAGGCCGGTGAAGGAAGGCTTGTTGATAACGTCAAAATAGGTAAAACTCAGGGCCATGGCTATGGCTACGGGTATGAGTATGAACATGGAGAACAAAAAGCCGTAAGGGAGAAGAAGGAGTCCCGCATGCAGCGATTCACGTCTGTCCCGCACACCGGTCTTATGCTTTTTTACATTTTGAAGAACCATTTTAACCTCCGTGATGCGGCTATCTTGCCGCTTTCTTATCCTGTGCTTTTTCTATGTTTTCCTCGATCCAGTCCACATCTCTGATGATATAGGGCCGGAGCACGTTTCCTTCCTCATCCAGGTAACCCAGTTCCCGCATCTTCTTTTTGATCTCGCGGTTAATGGGAATGGTCTGTTCGTCTATCACTACCTGGGCGGAAACGCCGTCGTTTATCATCCTGTTCCAGATATCCGAAAGGGAACGCTCCACCAGGTACTGACCCATGGATCTGGGCACATCTCTAAGCCACTTGATGGAATTCATGATCACATCCTTGTCCGCCTGATCGATGGGTGCTTCTTCCAGAGCGCTTACATTGGCAGGCAGCCAGAAGAATTCTTTACCGTAGGTGGATCTTAAGGTGTAGGTGTAATTAACCTGGGTTTCCTTATCCGTCCACCACTTCAAAAAGGTCCAGGCTTCATCTATATGTTTGCCGTTTCTGAAAATGATCCCTCCGGTACCGTTAGCCACATACCAGCGGCTTACAGAGCCGTCCTCCTGCACTGTTCCGGGATAATCGGCCAATGCCCACTGGCCCTCCAACTCCGGTGCTCCGTTCTTCAAAAGGATATACTCGTTGGAATCTATGATACCAACGGGAAGGATGGAATACCTGAAGGAGTTAAAGAAGGAATTGACCTGCTTGTCCAGGGAATAGGCCAGGAAAAGATTTCCCAGCGCCTGCATTCCCGCCACAGCCTCAGGCTGATCGATGGCAGTGGCAAGTCCGTCATCCGTATAAAGCTTTCCGTTATTCTGATAGATGAGAGGCACTGTCTGGTAGAACCACTTGTATCCCACACCTGCGGAAATGTTGTGATAGAAGTTCATTCCGTATCTCTGTAAAGCCGGAAGCTGATTCACCACCTCTTCCCAGGTATCGGGAGGAGTGAGGCCCAGGGATTTGTAAATGTCTGTCCTGTACACCAGTGCGTAGAAATTCAGGGTTTCGGGCAAGGCATATATCCCCTCGTTAAAAATATAGGATACGAAGGCTCCGGGAACGAAGCGGTCAGCCACTTCCCAGAAATCTTCAAACCGGGTAAAGTCATAGAGGGCATCTCTTGCCGCCAGATCAAAGGGCATGTGGGACGAGAGCCCGAGAGCAAGATCCGGAGTCACATCCGCAGCGCTGGCAAGCGTGAGCTTGTTGGCATCCGGCATTATGCTTACCTTTACCTTGATACCGGTCTTGGGAGTGAACTCCGTGTCCGCCATCTTCTGTAAAAGATCCACATGGGTCACGGCTCTGTTCACCCAAACCGTCAGCACTTCCTCATCCTCTGTCTTTGTGGAGTACTTGTTGTCCGTAAAGCTTAATACCAGCTTCTTCGCGCCGTTGACAGTTTTTTTGAAGAAACCTGCGGAAGCCTTTGGAAGCTTTTCCCCCTCACTTCCCACATAGATCCTGTCCAGGGTGAACTTGGTCTTAAGGATCTCCGAAGTAAAGTTACTCATGGCCACAAGGATAGAGTTATCACGGCCCGTGAGCTTCTCCGTATAAAGAGCTATCTCATCCGGATATTCCCTCACCTGCTCGATAAAGATCAGGGCCTTGTCCATATCTGCCAAAAGCGCGCTGTTAATACCGAAGGTGCTGTTGTACTGGGAAAGGTATCTTATATAAGTGATAAGGGTGAGATAGGCATCCAGATAATCCGGTATCTCGGGGATGTACTTGGTCATCTTCCAGGTACGGTACTTGTCCTTGTCCGCTCCTCTGATCTTGTCGATCTGCAGCGCAAACTGGGCAACATGACCGGAGATCAGCCTTGCGCATCTCCAGGCTCTGTACACGGGCTCCTGCTCTTCTTTAAGAGTGAGGGTGTGAGTGCCTGCGGTAAGGTAGATCAGGTAGGGATCACCGTTTTCATCCGAAAGAGTTTCGTTGGTCCAGGTGGTTCCTGTGGGCTTAAAGGCGTAACATCTGAGTTCCTTAAAAGGTATCTCGTCGTCTATATATATGCTTTCAAAGGCATCGTATTCTTCTTTTTCATTTGTATAATGGAAGCTCACGGCATATCTTCCGTCGACGGGCACGTTTATCTCATATATCAGCTCCGTGCCGGCTTCCGTAAATTTGATGCCGTTCAGCTTTTTGTTTCTTACATCATAGGGTTCCACCGCCACGTCATCCTCGGAAACGTAGATGGCCTGGGTGGAGTTTTTGGCAATGTGATCGATAGCGTTTACGGTTATAAGTCTTCCCGCAGGTCCATCCTCCTTGTGAGCCGATGCGTACTCAGCGTAACTCACGGGTTCGGGAGCGGGGGCTTCCGCAGTAAGGGTACCCATGGCGAGGCCGTTTGCAGCCACGTTTTCAAGGGTCACTGTGTTCTCACCCTTCTCCAGCTTAAAAAGAAGGGGTGTGGAAGAAATGTAAGTGGAGCTGTAAAAATATTTTTCTCTTACCTCATCATGCCTGATCTGTTTGGGAGCCATTTCATCTCCGTAGCTGTCCTTGATATAATCCTTGGTCTCGTCGGACCAGAGCTGAGGAAGAGCGATGATCTTCATTTCGTGATAGTCCTGTTTGCCGTTAATGGTAAGGCTTACGGCAAAGTCGGACATGGTGGAGCCCTCCGGCTTGTAGCTTAATTTCAGCACATAGAGACCGGTCTTATCCACATTTATCTTATAGGTTACGGTATCGTTATAATCGGTAACCGCAAAATCCGCGGTAACAGAAGGCTTATCTGCGGATCCGCTTTTATTTACTGCTGTTCTTGTTCCGGTGAAGGTTCCCTCTCCGTAAAGCTTTTCAGGCTCCTGTCCCAGAGCATCGTACCAATCACAATACATGGGAGTTTCGCCGAGATCTTCCGTAAGCAGCCTAATAGCGGATGAAACCTCCGTTCCATCCGGTTTTTCAACATATTCCGCTGTGTTTCCGGTCAACAGGAAGATCCCTGCCACGGCCAGGATCACAGTGAGTATAATTGCAAAAAATATCCGCTTTTTCATAATAGCCTCTGTTTTTTGTGAAAACGTTTTTATTCAAAGTCACTATATAGGGACTGTCATATAACAGTCCCTATATATAAGAGAGAAAGATTATTTATTTTGTGAAATCGCTGTCAGCAAAGCCATAGTACTTCTTGAGGCCATCCTTGATAGCCTTCTCGGACTCTGCGAAACGTGCATTGATAGTGGTGTTCCAATCGGACAAACGAGCCTTTACATTATCGAGCCAACCTGCATCCGTAACATCAACGCCTGCTACATCAGCACTGTAGAAGTTGAGCCACTCATAGAGACAGGTCTTCTGAGCGCCGTCTTCCTGTACATAGTAAGGATAGCACTTGTCGGAAACATCCCACATCTGACCCTCTTCCCAAAGCTTAAGTACATACTGGAAGCCGGGCATAAGATCCTTGTCCGCATATCTCTTGTGAACATCTACGGAGTACCAGATCTTCATCTGCTCATCAAACTGATCGCCTGTAACAAGAGGGAAGGAATCGTTTAAGCAGCTCTTAAGAGTGCCGTTATCGTTGTACTTCTGATCGGCTCTTGCCTGGAATGCTTCGGTGGAACCGCACCAGAAGGAACCGAATGTATATGCCAGCTTGAACTGTGCTTTTTCAGCATCGCTCCAGTCAGGGTTGCCGTCATCCATTGCATAGTTGTGAATAGCCATGGGGTCAACTACGATACCTACGTTATTTCCCGCAAAATCAGTGCTGGGACGAGGATAGATGTCCCAATCGCCGGATTCAACCACGTTGGTCTCTGCGCCGGGAGCTGCTGCAGCACCCATCATCCAAGGGTCACCTTCATAGGTAAGAGCGTAGTTGCGGCAGAAGAAGCGATAGCCCCACCACCAGCCGTCATCCATGATCTCAGTGGGAACATTGCCCTTGCTCTGCTCCTGCCAGATGGTGTGCTTAGCCCAAGTGGGTACATAGCTGAGAAGCTTAGCCACTTCATCGGAAGTGAGATCTACTCTGTCGCCTGTGCCTGCATAGTTGAACATGGACATATTGATATCTGTGCAGCCTGTGTCAATGAAGCTTCTGGGAAGTCCTACTTCACCCCAGAAAGTCTTGCCGTCTGCAGATGCCATAAATTCTGTGTACTCATCCATAGTCCAGTTGGGTTCGGGAACATCGATGTTGTTGTTCTCCGCAAGTTCCTTATTTACCCATACAGCCCAGGGCTGAACGAACTGAGGAAGTCCTGCCTGGAAACCGTAGTAGTTCATGATGCCCATGATGGACTTATTGAAGCTCTTGTAAACCGGATCGTCACTGAAAACCGAAAGGTCTGCCACAAGTCCCTTGGCTACGTCGCCTGCAAGGTCTGTGGATGCATAAACATCGGGATACTTGCCGTGCTCAGCCTTGAAGTTTTCCATCTCCTGATACCAGGAAGTATCGTTTCCGTTGGGATCGTCAGCCTTTGCATAAAGGTTGATCTTCACGTTGGGATACTTCTTATTGAAGGCTTTCGCCAGTGCATATACAGCTGCAACGTTCTGGGTTGTAAGTTCCTCGGTGGGAATGTCCTTATGTCCCAGGTCTGCATAATAAACGCTGTCGCCGGACCAAACCATTACCGAAATGTCTCCGGTCACATTTTTATCAAGTGTTTCGTATGCGGGAACGGGTGTGGGTGTTGCCGCAGTACTTGTGTTGTTCTTTGAACTGTCAGTTGTGTTTCCCGAAGACTGAGCAGGCGTACCGGTACCTGTTCCTGCTTCCTCTGTCTGCTTGCCGCATGCTGTAAGGCTTCCTACCGCAAGTGCCAAAACCAAAAGCAGCCCGAGGCTTCTTTTTGCTTTCCTCATAAAAGTTTCCTCCTATAATATCTGTATTTTTGAGGGATTTTTTTCCTCTTATTTACACGCACATCCTACCATGCTAAAAACGTTTTGACAACACAATAAAAACGTTTTTATAATAAATTTACATAAAAATCTGGCTAAAAAAGCCTAAAATTTATACACATTGCACAAATTATCACAGTATTTCGCTCCCACTGTACGTCGCTACAGTGGCATTTTGTGCAAGTTTTATCAAATCGTTTTTTCTGTATTTTGACACCCGGGGACGGGGTTAGGGGTTCACTTTTTTGAACCTTTGGGGACGGGGTTAGGGGTTCATTTTTTGACCCTTTGGGGACGGGGTTAGGGGTTCATTTTTCTCACAAAATGAACCCCTAAACCCGTCACCAAAGG
>JAFSWD010000106.1 GCA_017444675.1 Lachnospiraceae bacterium | reverse complement strand
GAAAACATATTTTTTTATAATGATCGAGCTTGCGGTGGGCATTGCTGTGGTGCTTTGCGAGATATGCTCGGTCTTTTCCGCGCGTGAGAAAACAGAGATGTGTAAACGCCAGATCGGTGAGATCGGAGCGACCATTGAGTATTCCGGAGACTTTACGTTTGGCGCCGATAGAAAACCGGGCATCGACGTTGAAGATTATAAAACGATCCTTGAAACTTACAGTGATACAGAAGTCTCCTACATTCTGAACGCCGGAAGCATATATTTGGATGATGTTGAGGAAGATGTAAAAGATGTGGACTTCATATCCATGGACAAAAACACCTTTGCGGATCTTTTTGGCTTCGCGCCTGAAGATGATAAGATATATCTTGGGGCTCAGGTTGCGGAAGATCTGGAAAAAGGCGGGCTTAGATTCGTTACAGAATGGATATCTGCAGAAGGCGCTGTTTTTAAGGTGGGTGAAAACAACCTTTTAAGATCGGAGAGATTAAATTCAGAGACGCAAAAGATCTATTTCGGATTGGCGCATGATCTGGATGTGAAAACGTTTGCAGTGCTGCCTGAAAAATACATGAAAACCATTCAGGATAATAACGGAACCGTTTTGACGTGTCTGCGCATCATGACCGATCTTGAAAAAGATGACGCCGATATGCTTCAGGACATTTTGCAAATGCTGCAGGCTCGTCACCCGGAGTATTCTTATCGTATTGCGGATCAGTATCTTGAGCTCCGGGGCAGTGTAGCAAGCTTTAATGCGGATGCGCACCTCTTTGCATACATTGCGTGGATCGTTCTCATAATCTCGGTAGTCGGGATCGTAGGTATCCTGCTGATCTACATGGAAAAGCGAAAAAGAGAACTGGCCATTGTACTGGCGCTTGGAGGAACTCGCATGACCATATTCAAAGAGATCTTTATCGAGATCTTTTCGCTCTGCCTTATCAGCGGTATCATCGGAACAGCGGCAGCGGCTACTGTGGCTCCCCACTTATCGAATGCTGTATTCGATGTAAGCTTCCGATGGATCAGCCTTGCGGTAATGGCGGGGATAGTACTGATGATACCTGTGATATCATGTACATGCATAGTTTTGGAAATTCGGAATGTTCATCCCATGAAAATATTAAAGAAGTAAGGAGAAGGGTTTATGGAAACGGTGGTCAGATTGGTTAATGCAACCAAAATATATGCTCAGGCCGAAGTTAAGACAACCGGTATCATGGATGTGTCCATGGAAGTAAAAGAGGGTGATTTCATCGCTGTAACCGGTCGTTCGGGATGCGGGAAATCCACGCTGCTTAATATACTGGGCTTAATGGATGATCTTACGGAAGGGCAGTACCTGTTCTTCGGAAAAGATGTTGCGGGGATCAAAGGAAAGGAAGCAGCTGAATTCAGAAATCATGAAGTTGGCTTTATATTTCAGGCCTTCAATCTTGTAAATGAGATCAGCGTTCTGGAAAATGTGTGCATGCCTCTCGGATACGCCGGCGTTGGAAAGCAGGAAAGAAGAAAGAGAGCGGCGCAGGCCCTCGCGCTTGTGGGACTTGAAGACAAAACGAACAAACGTCCCATTCATCTGTCCGGCGGAGAGCAGCAAAGGGTGGCAATTGCAAGAGCCATCGTAAATGAGCCCAAGCTCCTGCTGGCTGACGAACCAACAGGAAACCTTGATGAGGAAAACAGCCGTCTGGTGATGGAACTTCTCACAAAGCTGAATTCTAAGGGAATGACTGTCATTATGGTAACCCATTCCCCGGAAATGGCGGATTATGCAAAGAGCAGGATACAGATCAGGGACGGAAGGATAGTCAGTTGACAGGATCATGTGAGTCTGAAGCACAGGAACGTTTCAAGACTCACATTTTTCGTTGCGGCATGATCAAAAACGTGTTATAATCCCTTTAATTCGGCAATTATTTATGCAAAGATACAGATTTGAGACGGAAGAGAGTAGAAACATGGAAAAAGAAAAGATCATTTTAACGGGAGACAGACCCACAGGTAAGCTCCATATCGGACACTACATCGGGTCTTTGAAAAGAAGAGTACAATTACAGAATTCGGGTGAATTCGACAAGATATTTATCATGATCGCTGATGCGCAGGCGCTTACGGATAACTTTGACAATCCGGAGAAGGTGCGTCAGAACATTATCGAAGTGGCTCTGGACTACCTGTCCGTGGGACTGGATCCTGCGAAGAGCAATCTCTTCATCCAGTCACAGATATCCGAGCTTACGGAACTTACATTTTTCTATATGAATCTGGTTACGGTTTCCAGACTCCAGAGAAATCCTACGGTTAAGTCCGAGATCCAGATGAGAAACTTTGAAGCCAGCATCCCTGTGGGATTCTTTAACTATCCCATCAGCCAGGCAGCGGATATCACAGCCTTCAAGGCTACCACCGTTCCCGTAGGCGAGGATCAGCTTCCCATGATCGAGCAGACCAAGGAGATCGTTCATTCCTTTAACCGTATCTACGGCGAGACCCTTGTGGTACCTGAGGCTCTCATTCCTCAGAACGGCGCTCAGGGCAGACTTCCCGGAGTGGACGGTAAAGCCAAGATGAGTAAGTCTCTCGGAAACTGCATATATCTTTCCGACAGTGCGGATGCTGTTAAGGATGCCATTATGAAGAAGATGTACACAGATCCTCTTCACATAAAAGTTGCGGATCCCGGACATGTGGAAGGAAACATGGTATTCACTTATCTGGAGGCCTTCAGCAATCAGCAGCAGCTGGAAGCTTATCTTCCCGGATATGCATCCCTTGACGAGGTTAAGGAGCATTACAAGAGGGGCGGACTGGGTGATGTCAATCTCAAGAAGTTTCTTATAAATGTACTTGAAGATGAGCTGGCTCCCATCCGTGCAAGACGTGCGGAATACGAAAAGGATATCCCGGGAGTTTACGACATCCTTAAAAAAGGAACGGAAGCGGCTCATGAAGCGGCATCCAAGACCTTGAGCGAGGTTAAGGCTGCCATGAAGATAAACTACTTTGACGATGCCGAGCTCATAAAGGCTCAGGCTGAAAAGTATCAGAGGACCGAGTAATGTACAGATATCTGTTATTTGACGCAGACGAAACATTATTTGACTTTTTAAGGGCTGAAAAAACAGCCCTTAATTTAGCTTTTGGGGATTGCGGTATACCCTTTAAGGAAGACTATGTGCCCATCTATTCCGAAATGAATTCAAAACTCTGGAAAAGGCTGGAAAGAAAAGAGATCACGAAGCCTCAGCTGCTTGCCATGAGATTTGCAAACTTCTATGAGGCGATGGGGTTCACAGGAGATCCGGATCTCATGAGGACAGCCTACCAAAAACGTTTGGGAGAGCAATGCTTTCTATTGCCGGGAGCCTTTGATGTTATAAAAAAACTGTCGGAGGATCACAGGATCTATCTGATAACCAACGGCCTTAAAACCACTCAAAGCAACAGGCTGGAACGCTCCGGTCTTTTACCCTACCTTTCGGGAGTGTTCATTTCAGAGGAAGTGGGTTATGAAAAGCCGGATCGGAAATATTTCGAAAAGGTTAAGGAAAGCATCCCGGGCTTTAAAGAAGAGGAAGCTCTGATCATCGGGGATTCTCTCACATCGGATATCCTGGGAGGCAACAATGCGGGCATTAAGACTGTCTGGTTTAATCCCGGGGGTAAGGTTAACAATACAAAAGCCGAACCTTATCGGATCATTAAAGCCATCGAGGATATATATGCCATCGTAACATCTTCTTAATTTGACTATTGTATTTGTAAGTGATAAAATCTAACAAAAGCGCAATTTTGCGCAAATTTGGAGAGTTCAGGGGGATCAACCGGTTATGAAGACTGCCATCGTGACAGACAGCAACAGCGGTATCACACAGAGTGAAGCAAAGGAAATTGGGATATTTGTACTTCCTATGCCCTTTTTTATAAATGAGGAGCTTTTTTACGAGGACATTACCCTCACCCAGGAGCAATTTTACGAGAAGCTTAAGGGGGACGCGGACATTAAGACCAGCCAGCCCTCACCTGGGGAAGTAATGGACATGTGGGACAAGGTCCTGGAGGAATATGACGAACTGGTGTATATTCCCATGTCTTCCGGTCTCAGCAAGGCCTGCGAGACGGCTTATATGCTTGCCAATGATTACGAGGGCAGGGTTTTTGTGGTAGACGATCAGAGAATATCCATCACCATGCGCCGCGCGGTTTACGATGCGCAGGAGATGATAAAGCGCGGCAAGACCGGCGCGGAGATAAAGGCGAAGCTGGAAGAAGAGAAGCTGGAAGCCAGTATTTATATTACGCTGGAAACCCTTAAGTACCTTAAGAAGGGCGGAAGGATCACCCCGGCGGCTGCGGCCATCGGAACGGTGCTTAACATCAAGCCCGTGCTGCAGATCCAGGGCGAAAAGCTGGACGCTTACACCAAGGTACGCGGCAAGGAGACCGGCAGAAAGAAGATGATCGATGCCTTAAGGAAGGATCTGGATACCAGATTTGCCAAGTACGATGGTAAGATGCATCTGGATATCGCCTACTCCGGAAACTACGAGGAAGCACTGGGCTGGAGGGATCAGCTGTTGGCGGCTTTTCCGGAATTTGATCCCGCAGATGTGCATATGGATGCGCTGTCCCTTTCCGTTTCCTGCCATATAGGATACGGTGCGCTGGCAGCGGCAGTAACGAAGAGTGTATATTAAACTTGGGAAGGGAAACGGGAAAATGGGAGAACGGGAAAATGAACCTATAACCCCGTCCCCAAAGGCTCATTTTGGGACTAAAGTCACGAAATGAACCCCTAACCCCGTCCCCAAAGGGTCATTTATGTATAAACTGATTTGTAAAGATAAAAATGCGAAGCGCGGTGAGTTTAAGACCGTGCACGGAACCATACAGACTCCCGTGTTCATGAACGTGGGCACTGTGGGCGCCATTAAGGGTGCGGTTTCCACCATGGACCTTAAAGAGATAGGGACTCAGGTGGAGCTTTCCAACACCTACCACCTTCATGTGCGTCCGGGAGACGAAGTGGTAAAGAAGATGGGCGGACTTCATAAGTTCATGAACTGGGACAGGCCCATACTTACGGATTCCGGGGGATTTCAGGTGTTTTCCCTGGCAGGGTTAAGGAAGATCAAGGAAGAGGGAGTTACCTTTAATTCCCATATCGACGGACATAAGATCTTCATGGGACCTGAGCAGAGCATGCAAATACAGTCAAACCTTGCTTCCACCATAGCAATGGCCTTTGACGAATGTCCTTCCAGCAGGGCGGAAAGGGATTATATACAAAAATCCGTAGACCGCACCACCAGATGGCTGGAGAGATGTAAAAAAGAAATGGCAAGACTGAATTCCCTTGAAGATACCATCAACAAGGATCAGATGCTTTTCGGAATAAATCAGGGCGGTGTTTTTGATGACATCCGTATAGAACATGCCAAGAGGATATCGGAGCTGGATCTGGACGGATATGCCATCGGAGGACTGGCAGTGGGCGAGACCCACGAGGAAATGTACCGCGTCATAGAAAGCGTTACCCCTTACCTGCCTCTTGAAAAGCCCACCTACCTTATGGGCGTGGGAACTCCGGAGAATATCCTTGAAGCGGTGGAAAGAGGCGTGGATTTCTTTGACTGCGTTTACCCTTCAAGAAACGGAAGACACGGAAATGCTTACACCAACCACGGTAAGATGAATCTCAACAATGCCCGCTACGAGCTGGATGAGAGACCGTTGGATGAGAAGTGTAACTGCCCCGCCTGCAGAAACTACAGCAGGGCTTACATCCGGCATCTTATGAAAGCGGGAGAGATGCTGGGAATGAGACTCCTGGTGACTCACAACCTTTACTTCTATAACCATCTTATGGAAGAGATCAGAGAAGCCATTGAACAGGGAAGATACTCCGAGTTCAAGAAGGCGAAGATCGATGCCATGAGAGAGGGGGAAAAGGAATAAGCATTAACGGGTCGAGGAAATGTATGCCCGTTATTAAATTTTTATTTGACTTTATGTAAAATACAGTGTAAAGTAAACCCCGTTGATAATAAAATCGGGGTTTCCCTATATTTAAAGAGAGGTTTTTTGCAATGAATATGTTATTAGCAGTACTTACTACTGATGCAGGTACCGGTGCACTTGCCGGCGGTATACCCATGCTTATCTTCTATGTTGTGATCATCGGTGCTCTCATGTATTTCATGATCATCCGTCCCCAGAAGAAGCAGCAGAAGCAGCAGGATGAACTTATGAATTCTCTTGAGATCGGCGACAGCGTATGTACCACCGGTGGTTTTTACGGCGTTGTGATCGATAAGGTTGACGAGAATGTTGTTATCGTAGAGTTCGGAAACAACAAGAACTGCCGTATCCCTATGAAGAAGACAGCCATCGTAGAGGTTGAGAAGCCCTATGATCCCAATAAGGCTGCAAAGGAAGCTGCATCCACCACTCCCGAAGAGCCCAAGAAGTCTCTTTTCGGCAAGAAGGATAAGGACGAGTTAAAGTAAATCGTAAGCTATAAAAAATTTTATATAAAGAGGTGCTTCAAAATGAAGAAAAAGTTTCTCATTTACTTAGCGGTACTCAGTTTACTCTGCGGTTGCGGAGAAGCAAGAGTGCAGGAAGGAGGCGCCGACAGTAACACAGTGACCGAAGGCGGAAGCCTTTTGGTCGGAATCACACAGGATCTAGACAGTCTTGACCCACACGTTGCAGTTGCGGCAGGAACCGACGAAGTTCTGTACAATATCTTTGAGGGCCTTGTAAAGGTCGATGAAAAGGGCAATATGAATCCGGCGGTAGCGGAAAGCTACAATATTTCGGAGGATGCGAAGACCTACACATTTACTCTTCGCGATAATGTCAAGTTTCATAACGGAGATGTTGTAACAACTGAAGACGTGGTTTACTCACTGAAAAGGTGTGCCGGGTTCACGGAAGCATATGATCCTAATGTGCTTGTGGAGTCGGCACTTTCTGTTGTTACGGACATATATGCTCCGGACAAAAAGACCGTAGTTTTGACTCTTTCGGAGCCTAACACGGAACTTATTTACTATTTAAACAGTGCCATTATCCCTGCGAACTACAAGGATCAGGCCAAGGCTCCCATCGGAACCGGACCCTTCAAGTTCGTGTCCTACGAGCCCTTACAGAGCTTCGTGATCGAAAAGAATAACGACTACTACGGCACAAAGCCCCATCTGGACAAGGTGACCTTCAAGATCTTTGCCAGCGTGGATGCTGCTTTCATGGAGCTTCTGGCAGGTTCTGTGGATGTTATGACCCAGCTTCAGGCGGATCAGTGCAAGCAGCTGGAGGACAAGTACAACATCGTCGGTGCCAGCTATAACCTGGTACAGGCTCTTTTCCTCAACAACGATTTCGAGCCCTTTAAGAATGCCAAGGTGCGTCAGGCACTGTGCCATGCCATTGACAGAAACGAGATCAACCGGATGATCTCCGAGGGACAGGGCAGCCTCATCGGCAGCGGTATGTTCCCCGGAATC
This sequence comes from Lachnospiraceae bacterium, assembly GCA_017444675.1. Lineage (GTDB taxonomy): Bacteria > Bacillota > Clostridia > Lachnospirales > Lachnospiraceae > RGIG3528. The sequence continues at coordinate 802 of JAFSWD010000106.1, read as the reverse complement.
TCCACTTACTTTGCCAATGACCTTGTAAACTACTACGATTACAATCCTGAGAAGGCTAAGAGTCTCCTTAAGGAAGCGGGCTATGAAAACCTGAGCTTTACCGTAAGGATCCCTTCAGCCTACGATTCGCACGTGGCTACGGGACAGATCATCGTAGAGCAGCTTAAGAAGGTGGGCGTTACCATGAAGATCGATACCATCGAGTGGTCCTCATGGCTTTCCGATGTTTACAGGAACAGAGAGTTCGAGGCTACCATCATCGGTCTCGACGCAAACCTGGCTCCTTCGGACATCCTTAAGAGATACAACACCACCGCCAAGAACAATTTTATCAACTATAAGAATGCTTCCTTTGATGAGGCATACAAGAGAGGCGTGAATGCTATCGGCACCGAGGATAAGATCAAGTACTATCACGAGTGCCAGGAGCTTCTCACCAAGGATGCGGCTTCCGTATTTATCCAGGATCCCGCACAGCTCACAGCCGTAAAGAAGGGCCTGGCAGGCTATACGCCATACCCGGTTTACGTCTTTGACGCATCCAAGATCTATTACACATACACTAAATAGGGTTGAGAAGGCATATGCCCGCTCGACGATAACAACCGTAATAAGTGCGGGGAAATATTAGCTTTACGACGACTTAGGGAGGTCGCAGATGAAATACATCATTAAGAAAATCGCATCACTTGTGATTACGCTTTTGATCATTTCGTTTGTGACCTTCCTTTCTTTTAATGTGATCCCGGGAGACGCGGCGGCTTCAAAGCTGGGCATGGACGCAACGGAGGAGCAGGTGGAG
>JAFSWD010000105.1 GCA_017444675.1 Lachnospiraceae bacterium | reverse complement strand
TGCAGTACCCCCGGGATTGATCTCGGTAGCTGAAGCCAGATCACCTGAACTTTTAAGGTTTGATGCCAATTGAGACAGATCATTGGCCAGGCTGCTGTCAGTGGTTTCGGTACTTTGTGCCATTTCTTCCAAAGAACGGATCATGGCTTCTTTTTGCTCGGCACTTAATCCGTTGGCGAAAGAGGAGAGTTCGTTAAGACTCTTTCGGTCAAATCTGTCCTTGGCCTTTTGAACATCAGCTTTTGTTTTGGATCTTTTAAGTTCACTCAGGGTTTCACGATAAAGTTCTTCAAGTTTGCTCAGTTCTTCCGGAGTCAGTTCCGGGATGGCAGAGAGCCTATCTATCTTTTCCTCTTCCTTTTTTGCTGTTTCCTCTGCCATTTCTTCCACTTCGTGGTTATATATGGCATTATCTTTGGCGGGAGTGTCTATAAAAGCACAGGCAGCGGTGAGAAACATGATAGCGAAGGCTGTCACTATGCGCGAGGTTTTGGGCTTCCATAAAAAGCATTTTGAAATATCAGCATCCTGGATCCTGCGCAAAGTGTCTCTGCGCTGGATCAGAGACATATCATCATCGGCATTGAGATTCTCAAGGGCTGTGGACAGCCTTTCCCTGAAATTGCCGCATCTGTCCCCTTCGGCCGCAGTTTTTTTAAGAGAGGGCATCCTTAAAAGAATGACAAGTGCAAATATCAATACAGTTATCCCAAGGATAGCAAAACCGTACAGATGGGCATTATATATGGGAACACACAAGGATAGGGCCATGATGGAAAAAAAACCGCAGATCCCTGTGAGAAAACCGTTAAACAATCCCTTTAACAGGTCTCGTTTGACTATTTTTCTACGTATTCTTTTTATGAAATCAATTATTCTTGTCTTTTCCATGTTTTTTTCTTCTCTTTACGGAATTCAGCTTTGATGCCGAACGTCTTAACATGAGACAGGCTGTTACCATCTGTAGGGTAAAGCCGATGGGAGCCCAGTGCTTTATGAAGAAGTTATTCGGATCGAGAACATGCGCGGTTTCATCGATTATTGTGGCCATACCGTTATAATTCGAGCTAAAGACACCTCCGAAACCTACCAGTTTGTCCAGTACGTCAAACACTGTTGTAGCAGGATTAAGATACAGGAGAAGGTAGGACCATTCTCCGGTATTGAATATGTTATATGTGCTCGTATGAACAGAAGAATTGTAACTGATGTTCAATTCACCTATAACTCTCGCAATGACGCATAGGAGGGCGGAACCCGCAACGATAAGGAAGACCACGCAGAGGTTCACGGCCGAAGCTCTTGAGGATTTTTTGATCACGGTTGAAAAATAGATCCCGAAAGAGGAAAGGTACATTATAGTGATAATTTGTGAAAGCATTACCGCAAACAGTTGGCCCAGAGAGATCCCACCATATATAAGTACCACAGCCTGAAAAGGTAAAAGTGAGACAAGAGTCAAAAGCATATAAAGTGCCGAGGACAGGTATTTACCCAGTATAATGTCAAAATGGGACATATTGGTGGTGAGGAGGACGTCAAGGGTCTGTCGTTCACGTTCGTTGGAAATGGCGGGACCGGTTTCCATCGGAGCCATGATACATATCATTGCGCACTCTATAATGATAAAACCGTCATATATCCAGGAAAAAGACTGAATGTCGACATTTGAGTAATTTGCAAAGTTTCCGTTCGTTAGCATAAGTATCAACATGAATACCATGCTTGCTATAAGGTTTAGAGCAAAGAAACTTACGGCAAGACGCTTTTTTTTGCTCCTTATGCTCACGTCTTTAAGAAAAACCGCGTTTTTAAGCATTATCCGCTGCATTTTGAATTCCTCCTTCCATAATATTAAGGAATATGTCTTCCACGTTCTCATGCTTTTTGGAGAAGGTAGCCACGGGAACATCATTTGTAACAAGCTTTTTTAGAAGTGCGGTATAATCCGCATCATTACCCGAGGCGGTCAATCTGAGACCTGAGGAAATGGGTTCCGCGGATTTTATAAAGGGACATTCCCGAATGAGGGACAGTGCCGGTCCCGGATCTCCCGAGAAGGTTATCTCGATGCACTCACCGCCTGAGGAAAGTGACAAGGCATCTTCTATGGAACCGTTAAATTTCATTTCTCCGTGGCTTATTATCCCGATGGAGGTACACATCTCAATAAGTTCGGGAAGGATGTGGGAGGAGATTATTATGGTCTTTCCCATGGAAGAAAGATTCTTAAGGATCTCTTTCAGTTCGTGTCTTGCTTTTGGATCAAGCCCCGATGCAGGTTCATCCAGAAAAAGGATCTTAGGGTTCTGGACAAGGGCTCTTGCAACGCAAAGCTTTTGCTTCATACCTCTGGAAAGGGAATCGACTTGTGTATCCGCTTTATCGGAAAGGTTTACCAGTTCCAGCAGGTTATCAGTGAGAGAGTCGGCTGCTTTTCCCCAAATGTTGTAAGCACCGGCAAAAAAGTGAAGATACTCTGAAGCGGTAAGATCGGCATATACTCCGAAAAAGTCCGGTACATAGCCTACTTTACCTCTGAGCAGGGAACTTCCCTTTCGATCGAGCACCTCGTTTCCGTCTATCTTTACTGATCCGTTATCCGCTGTTTCAAGACCGACACAGATCTTCATCGTTGTTGTCTTTCCGGCGCCGTTTGCGCCCACAAAGCCGAAGAGCTCTCCGTCATTTACCGAAAGTGAAAGGCCGTTAAGAGCTTTAAATTTCCCGAAGGATTTGTTTAAATTTGTAATCTCAAGCATTTTTTACCCCCTGTACCGTCAATTCATATTCCCGGGAATCAGGATGACTTCTATAGTGTTTTCGGAAGCATCGCATCCCTGTGCCAGCATGGCTCCGGCTGTTTCCATATCATAGCCTATGAAATAGGGTGTGGATGTAAGTTCTGAAGGATGACCATCCTCATTAAGTCCCAAATAAGCAAAGAAATCCTCAAGTGTCGGCAGATTTGAATAACCGTATGAATACAGAGCGTCGTATTCGGAATGCAGGATCGCGCCGGTGCCGCCGGAAAGGGACAGTAAGTGTTCGGCAGCCATATTTTTAAGATAATCCTTTTTAAACTGTTTGTTCATAAAGCCCATAAAATAGGCGGCAAAGTTGTCACTGCCTTGTTCACCGCTATTTGCCAACATTCTGCTTACTGCAGTTTCGGATACATGGGTGGAGTACTGACGGAACACGCTTTTTGGCTCTATGGTCGACAGATCCACCCTTTGACCCGGAGTAAGAGTGCCTATTGGGTATACAAGGTAATCCAGATATACGACACAATCCTCAAAAGTCTTTTCGGTGTTATTCTTTACATAGCCGGATAGTTTGTAATCACTGTATTCGTTTACGAATTCGATCTCATATCCTTCGGTGGATTTTGTGCGCGAGAACACCAGTGTTTCCGAAGAGAGAGCGGCGTGACCGTGAAGGGCGACGGAATTCCTTCCTTCTTCATCAAGCCAGGCAACATTATAATCATTTGTGGGTTCATTGTTGTTGCGATAATAGTAATATGAGTTATCTCTTAACAGCTGAGGTACATGTTCCTTTGAAAAATCGATTATATATTTTTTGTTTTTGGGCAGAACAACTGCTGACAGTGAAGTCTCTTTTACAACGTCATCCGTTATTTCACTGAATTTAACGGTATTTACGACAGGATGATTGATCCTTGTGGCAAGACTGCAGACAAGGATCAGTATCGTGGCCGCGATAGCAAGCGCTCCCTGGATCGGCCACAACCAGATCGATCTGTTGCGCTTCTTTAAAAAGAAGAATGCAACAAAACCCAGAATGGTATAGGATACAAAGATCAGGAAGTAGGCGGGAAGCGGCAGCAGGTTTCCGAAAGAAAGGTGGTCTGCCGTATTCTTATTTGCATAGGAATCCGGTGAATTCATTCTGTTCCCGTATCTTACGTAATTAGAGCTTTCAAATAGGTCGGATGCACGGTAAAGGGACAGAAGATAGGAAAAAGTCTGATTAAAGTACTGGCTGTCCGAGAAAGGTGTCTTTGAAACATCCGTGGCAATTATACAGATGTCTCCCAAACCGTAAGACAGTTCGTCCACAAAAGGATAAAGTTCTGTGCTGTTCTCGATCTCTCCGTATATTACCGGATAGTTATCGGGATAAAGCTCAAGGATCTGAGCTGTGTAATAGGGCACATCGTCTTCGGCCGTTTTGACTGATTTCTTACTTCTGGAGTGCATTTTAATAAGTTCATCACAGATGTTATTGACACAATAATCCTTGAAATAATCCAGGTTGTTCTGAAACTCGTAAGGAGAACTGGAAGCTTTCATATAGTCATAAGCTTCGCCGAAATAGTTGATCCAGGCTCCGTCTATAAATTCTTTTTCATAGTTTTCATAGAGATATTCGTATCTGTCATTGTCATTGGGGATGGATAAAAACTCTTCCGATTCGAAAACTGAGGAATCTATATTATTGTAGATCACAGCGGCATCAAATTCGTATCCATAGGATCTGTTAGTGGAATAAGTGAAAGTATGTTTATGGGTTTTGCAGTCATCCGCATAGCCAAAACGTGTGGAAACGGCTTTAAGAGCACCGGTCTTTATCTCCGGCAGTTCCGGGAAGCCCTTAAGTACCTTTGATGCTCCGGTTCCGGTACCCAGTATGAGAAGGCCTCTGGAAGAGGCTACCCAGTCAAGGATCGCTTTTCTTTGTCCCGAGGTCAGTCGGTCTGTGGAGTAATCGGAGATTATAATGGCATTCAATGACTCAAGGGCATGATAATCTTCGGATATGTTTTTTTCAGTCAGTTTTATGGGAAGTAAAGAGACTGTGGGCAGATATTCCACAGGCTGGCCCGACATTTGAGAGAAAACACTGTAATCATCACTTAAAACACCTATGCGCGCATAGGTGCTCGTATCCTCTATCTGCAGATTGAAATTGTTTTCATAAACCGTTTTGTTTTTGGAATCGGTTATACGTATTTTGCAATCCTGATAAAATCCCGTAACATTCGGTACAAAACTTACCGTTTTGGAAGAACCGGAAGGCAGGGTGAGCTTTTTCTCATAGCCTATCACATCGTTCCTTCCTTCACCTATGATCAGCCAGACGGAACCTTCGAAATCCTGTGATCTGTTGGTTACTTCCACCGTGAAGGGGGCGTGATAACCGAGCAATAAAGTGCCGCCGTATCCGTAACTAATGCTCACATCTACCTTTGGTTCATCGGCTGCTTTTGTAGGCTGAGGACCGATAAGACCCGCAACAATTGCGATCATCATAAGTGTAATGATCGTTTTCCTAAAAAATGATCTCAAGTTCATGATTCATAACTCCTTGGAAAATTTACCTTATTATAACTTAATCAAGCCTTAAATGCATTAAAATTCTTTCCCCTGTGCATTTTGGCTTCAAATAAATAACCGTAAAAAGATAAGGAAGGTTTCGTATAATCATAAAAAAATTGAATATTTGAATTCACACAAGGGTCGGCATTTTTTCTTGATTTTTTCACAGTTCTAATGTAAGATAAATTTTGTATGCGTATAATTGGGGCAGAATATTCAGGAGGACAATCAAGATATGGATTTTTTCACTGTTTTGACGTTCCTGGGGGGATTGCATTCTTCCTTTTCGGAATGGATACTATGGGAAAGTATTTGGAAAAACTTTCCGGAGGTAAGCTGGAAACGGTTTTGGCAAAGCTTACGTCCAACAGACTCACGGCGGTTATCTTCGGAGCGTTGGTAACAGCTGTCTTACAATCTTCAACCACTACTTCGGTCATGGTTGTAGGTCTTGTAAACTCGGGAATCCTGAAACTTTCTCAGGCAGTGGGAGTTTTGATGGGAGCAAACATCGGAACCACCATTACTTCTTGGATCCTTTCTCTTGCAGGTATGGGAGATGAGGTGCCTTTTGTGCTGAAACTCTTTAAACCTGCTTCTCTTGCCGGTATTCTCGGTATCGTGGGAATCCTGATGAGAATGATCGCCAAAAAAGAGAGAAGAAGAGATGTGGGAACCATTTTGCTGGGCTTTTCACTTCTTATGTTCGGTATGACCACCATGGCCGATGCGGTAGCACCTCTTGCGGAGCTTCCCGAAGTCCAGAACATACTTATCAAGTTCTCAAATCCTTTGCTTGGCGTGCTGGCAGGTCTGGTACTTACCGTTCTTGTACAGAGTTCAGCCACCTCCATCGGTATCCTGCAGGCCTTCTGTGTATCCGGTGCGGTAACCTATTCCGTAGCTATTCCCATTATCATGGGACAGAATATCGGTACCTGTTTTAAGGCGTTGATCTCCGCTATCGGAGCTTCCAAGAACGCTAAGAGAGCATCCTTCGTTCATTTGTATTTCAATATGATCGGTACAGTGTTATTCCTTGCTCTTTTCTATATCACCCATGCCATCTTTGATTTTGCTTTTGTGGATGAGTCCGCGAGCGCAGCGAAGATAGCACTTATACACAGTATGTTCAATATCGGGACCACAGTTGTCCTCTTCCCCTTTGCGGGACTTATTGAGAAACTGGCAACTCTCACCATTCCGGACGTTAAGAGGACTGACGAAAACGAGAACAAGGAGTTCAAGCTTCTTGATGTCCGTTTCCTTGATACTCCTACCTTTGCCATCGAGCAGTGTAAGGCTGTGACCCTCAATATGGCTAATATCGCCAAAGCCGCTTTATTTACCGCGGTTGAGATAGTGGACAGGTTTGATAAGAATAAAGCGGATCGTGTGGAAGAACTTGAAGAGGATGCGGATGTTTATGAGGACGAATTGGGCAGCTATCTTGTCAAGGTAGCAAACAAGCGTCTGTCCAAAAAGGACAGTAATGCAGTTGCAAAGATCCTCCATTGTATCAGCGATTTCGAGAGAATTTCCGACCACGCTCTTAATATTAAAGAAACTGCTGCTGAAATGAACAGTAAGGGTCTCCATTTTTCCGGAGAAGCCCAAAAGGAATTGGAAGTTTTGGTGCGTGCTGTCGAAAACATCGTTACCGAGACTGTAGAAGCCTTTGCTTCCGAGGATATAAGCATTGCACGTAAAGTTGAACCTCTCGAGCAGGTAATAGATGATCTTACCCAGCAGATCAAGGGCAGACACATAGAACGTCTTGTAAAAGGAAAATGCACCATTGAGCTTGGTTTTGTACTTACTGATCTTATAACCAATTATGAAAGGATATCCGATCATTGTTCCAACATCGCCATTGCGGTTATACAGATGAACAATGATGTGGAAGGCGCTCATGAATATCTGGACAAGATCAGAATGGGCGGAGACAGAGATTATTCAAAAGAATATCTGGCCGACGAGGAAACCTATGCATTGCCCGTCGTGTCTGAAGAATAAATTAATAAGGGAAAGAGTGGTTACATAAAAATGGTTAAAGTAGTTAAATTCGGAGGAAGTTCTCTTGCATCCGCCGAGCAGTTCAAGAAAGTGGGAGACATCATCAGGAGTGAGGCGGACAGAAAGTATGTTGTGCCTTCCGCACCCGGAAAGAGATTCAGCGCAGACACCAAGGTTACGGATATGCTTTACGGATGCTATGCGATCGCAGAACAGGACAAGGACTTCACGGAAGCTCTTGAAAAGATCAAAGAGCGCTACGATGAGATCATCACCGGACTTGGATTGAAGACAGATCTGAGCGGAGAGTTTAAGACCATCGAAGAAAACTTTAAGAATAAGGCGGGAGTACAGTATGCAGCTTCCAGAGGTGAGTATCTTAACGGTATCATCATGGCTGATTATCTCGGCTTTACTTTCATTGATGCCGCAGAAGTCATCTTCTTTGACGAAGACGGCAACTTCCTGTCAGAGGACACCAATGCGGTACTTTCCAAGAGGCTTAAGGAAGTGGACAATGCAGTCCTTCCCGGATTTTACGGTGCTACAAGAGACGGCGTTGTAAAGACTTTTTCCAGAGGCGGTTCCGACATAACCGGATCCATCCTTGCCAGAGCAGCGGGAGCAGATCTTTATGAGAACTGGACCGACGTTTCCGGCTTCCTTGTGGCTGATCCCAGGATCGTTAAGAATCCCGAAGTCATCACCACCATTACTTATAAAGAACTCAGAGAGCTTTCCTACATGGGAGCTACCGTACTTCATGAAGATGCCATCTTCCCTGTAAGAAAAAGCGGTATCCCCATTAACATACGTAACACCAACCGTCCGGAGGATCCCGGCACGATGATCGTTGAAAACACCTGCAAGCAGTCGGATTTTACCATCACCGGTGTTGCGGGCAAAAAGGGATTTGTTTCCATCAACATTGAAAAAGATCAGATGAACTCAGAGACCGGCTTCGGAAGAAGAGCACTCGAAGCTTTCGAACTTTCCGGCATCTCCTTTGAACATATGCCTTCCGGCATCGATACCTTGTCGGTATTTGTACACAAGCCGGAATTTGAAGGCAAGGAACAGCAGGTTCTTGCCGCTATCCACCGTCTTACCGCTCCCGACAGCGTTGATATAGATTCGGATGTTGCCCTTATTGCAGTAGTGGGACGCAGCATGAAGTCCAATCACGGCGTTGCAGCCAGGATCTTTGCTGCCCTTGCTCATAATAACATCAACATCAAGATGATCGATCAGGGGTCTTCAGAACTCAATATCATCATCGGTGTATCCAACAGTGATTTTGACAATGCCATTAAGGCTATATATGATATTTTCGTCACTGCAAAGCTGTAGACGGTACGGTTTTTTGTAAAAAAGGGACAAATTGCCATACCGACTATTAAACATCCTGCCTTGTTCGGGAGAAAGAAGAGTTGTGTATGAAAAATAACAAGTCATCCGTCAGACTCGACGGCCCGTTGGCAAGTTATATGCAATGGCCCATTTATCTGGCAGTGGTCCTGATCTGCTTTGATATCTGTGTCGGCATATTCTTCCCTGCGGTAATACCGTTCGTTTTGATATACACGGTCATATATCTGATCATCAGTATATTGATCTGGTGCTTTAAGCGTCAGGCGGCGCTTAAGGAACTTACGAGTTTTGCCACGGAATTCAATCACGCCCAGCATATGATGCTTAAGGAACTGGATATTCCTTTCGGAATGCTGGACCTTTCCGGTCATCTCGTATGGGCGAATAATGATCTTAAGGATCTTATCACCATTGAAAGATGTGTGAAAGAGCCTATTTCAAAGATCTTTAACAATGATTCGCTGAATGTTCTTCCCACGGTGGAAGAGGACGTGGAGTACCACATTACTTACGGAAGAAACAGTTATCTGATGCGCTTGCGTCTTGTAACCCCTTCCGAGTACGGAGACACTATTCTTTGGCATGCGGAAAAGCCAGTGGATGCTCCCGACGATTCTCTGATCGCCATGTTTCTTTACGATGAGACTGAGAATATCTCTCTCAAGAAAGAAAATTTTGACGAAAAGATGATAGTGGGACTTCTCTATATAGATAATTTTGACGAAGCCTTTGAAGGTGCCGATGAAGTCAGACGATCCCTGGTCACGGCCTGGGTCGAGCGTGAGATAAACAAGTATATGAAGCCCTACGATGCCATTATAAAGCATCTGGAAAAGGACAGATATATGTTTGTTATCAAACAGCGTTATCTGGCACAGATAGAGGCGGATCGTTTTTCGATCCTCGAAGATATACGTAATCTTAAGATCTATGATCTTACCATGACCATATCTATCGGTGTCGGTGTTTATACCGATTCCTATATGAAGGCCTATGAAGGTGCTCATGAAGCCATAGACCTTGCCCTGGGACGAGGCGGAGATCAGGCTGTGGTCAAGCGGCCCACAGGTTTTTCCTATTTTGGCGGAACCACCGCTTCTCAGGAAAAATCCACCAGAGTTAAAGCAAGAGTTAAAGCTCATGCCCTTCGTGAGTACATAGAAGCGAAGGATAAAGTGGTTGTTATGGGACATAACATGGCAGATATAGATGCAGTAGGTGCATCCATAGGCATCTATAGGATTGCAAAGACCCTTAACAAGCGTTGTTATATCAGTCTTACAGATCCCACCGGTGTAATTCAGGTGGTTGTGGACGGATTTAAAAATGATCCCGAATACGAAGAAGATATGTTCATATCCGGAACCAGGGCCAAGAGTATTGTGGATAATGATACTTTGTTGGTGGTTGTGGATGTTAACAGACCTTCCTATACGGATACACCCGATCTGCTCAGGCAGACGGGAGCAGTGGTGGTTCTCGACCATCACAGGCAGATGAGCGACAAGATAGACAATGCGGTTTTGTCTTATATCGAGCCCTATGCTTCTTCGACCTGTGAAATGATCGCCGAGGTTTTACAGTACATCAGCGATGATCTTAAACTCAGATCCATAGAAGCGGATGCCATGTACGGCGGTATCATGATAGATACCAACAACTTCCTGGTAAAGACCGGTGTAAGAACTTTTGAAGCGGCAGCTTACCTTCGCCGTAACGGTGCCGATGTTACCAAGATCAGAAAGACCTTCAGAACCAGCTTTAACGAATACAGGGCTAAAGCAAATGCAGTTTCGTCGGCGGAGGTATTTATGCAGAACTATGTTTTTGCGGTTTCCGAAAGCGACGGACTGGATAATCCTACCGTTGTTGCGGCTCAGGCAGCCAATGAGCTCCTGAACATAGATGGTGTCAAAGGAAGTTTTGTATTCACGGAATATAACGGAAAAGTGTTTATCAGTGCCCGTTCCATTGATGAGCTTAATGTTCAGATCATCATGGAAAAGATCGGCGGCGGAGGACATATGAGTGCTGCCGGAGCACAGTTTGAAAACGTATCGGTCATTGAGGCTATGAACAAGGTTAAGAAGACTATCATAGAGATGACTGAGAATAAGGAGATTAAATAAGTTATGGAAGTTATACTTTTACAAGATGTTAAGAGCCTCGGTAAAAAGGGGCAGATCGTTAAGGTCAGCGATGGATATGCCAGAAATTTCATTATTCCAAAGCAGCTTGGAGTGGAGAAAACCCCTAAGACGATGAATGACCTTAAGGCTCAGAAGATCGCAGAAGAAAAGAGACTTAAAGAGATCTATGACGAGGCAGTGGCTCTCGGAGAAAAGATCAAAGCAGGAAGCATCACTCTTTCCATTAAGGGCGGAGAGGGCGGAAGAACCTTCGGTTCCGTATCTACCAAAGAGATCGCCAATGCTGTCAAAGAGCAGTTGGGCTTTGAATTCGACAAAAAGAAGATGGTGCTTGCCGAGCCCATCAAAAACTTCGGAACCTACCACATCCCCTGTAAGCTACATCCTCAGGTTACGGTGGAACTTACTGTAAAGGTAGTGGAGCAGTAAAGATCTATATTAATTTTCCGAAAGAGGCGCCCATGGAAGAAAATGAAAACATTTTGAAAAAAACTATGCCTTACAGCCATGAGGCGGAACAGTCCGTTATCGGTGCCATGCTAATGGATAAAGATGCGATCTTTGTGGCCCAGGACAATCTTAATTCCCAGGATTTCTACGAAAAGGAATTCATGCTGATGTTCGACGCTATTTCCGCTCTTTGTCAGGAGGGAAAAGCTGTTGACATGACCACGTTGATCGCAAAATTAAGAGAAATGGAAGTGGCTCCCGAAATCTGCGGTATGGAACGTATAAGGCAGGTCATAGATGCTACACCCACTTCGGCCAATATCAAGCATTATGTGGATATAGTTGCTTCAAAATCGCTGGAAAGAAAGCTCATTAAAACCCTTGAAGGGTTGAGGGATAAGGCCTTTTCAGATAATCGACCCATTGATGAACTTCTGGAGGATACGGAAAAAGAGGTCTTTCAGATAGTTCAGAACAGAGGTGCGGCTGAATTTGAAGATATCAAGGATGTGGTTTACAGAACCTTAAGAACCATAGAACTTGCGGCTAAGAATAACAGCCGTATCACAGGTATAGCCACAGGTTTAAGAGATCTGGATGCCAAGCTTGCGGGTTTTCAAAAATCAGATCTGATACTTTTGGCTGCCCGTCCTTCCATGGGAAAAACCGCTCTGGCTTTAAACATTGCCAACTATGTTGCGGTAAGATCTCATATTCCCACAGTTGTGTTCAGTTTGGAAATGTCCAAGGAGTCCCTGGTAAAGAGAATTCTTTCCATGAATTCCAGAGTGAACTCTGAAACCATCAGAACAGGTCAGATGAAAGACAATGAATGGGCGGATCTGATGGATGCGGCCAGAGAGATAGGAGAGTCAGGACTGATCATTGACGATACCCCCGGAATAAAGGTAAGTGAACTTCGTTCCAAGTGTCGCAAGCTGAAACTGGAGAAAAATATCGGAATGGTTATGATCGATTACCTTCAGCTCATGAGCGGCAGCGGACATTCGGAATCCAGACAGAACGAGGTTGCGGAGATATCCCGATCCTTAAAAGCTTTGGCCAGAGAGATAGATTGTCCGGTCCTTGCGCTTTCACAGCTTTCCCGTGCGGTGGAATCCCGTGATAACAAGAGACCCATGCTGTCCGACTTGAGAGAGTCCGGTTCTATCGAGCAGGATGCCG
>JAFSWD010000104.1 GCA_017444675.1 Lachnospiraceae bacterium | reverse complement strand
GTCCCCGAGTGTCATTTTAGAATCTGTTTCATGCGAATATCGCAAAAGCATCTGTGAAATCCTTCATGGGCAGGGGCCTTGAGAAGAAGTTCCCCTGCAGATAATCACAGCCGAGGTTGATCATGGCCTCGGCCATTTCTTTTGTTTCTATACCTTCTGCAGTGACGGTAAAGCCCATGCTCTTAAAGCCGGAGATCATGCTGGGAAGTAAGAGGTTGGGTTCTTTGCAGTAAGCCCATACCAGGCTCATGTCGATCTTTATGTTTATAAAAGGACATTTCTGCAAACGGGCCAGATTGGAGTAGCCTGTACCGTAATCATCCAAAACGAACTGGAAGCCCTTGTCGGTCATGGATTCCATCTGTTTAAGGAGAAGGGACTGGCTGATCATGGCTTCTTCGGTTATTTCCAGATGGATGATATTAAAATCAAGATCATTTTTCTTTAAGATCTCAACATAGCTGGAAGCCAGGTCGTTTACGAAAAACTGCATTGGGGAGAGATTTACGTTTATCCAGGACAGACCTATGGAATCCAGGGAATTGTCCTTGATAAACTTGCAGGTCTTGTCGAAGATCTGTTCTCCCAGAGTGGTTATACAGCCGTTCTTTTCGGCTATGGGAATGAAGTCGCCGGGGGAGACATATTTGCCGTCTCTGTCTCTGATCCGGGCCAGGGCCTCGGCACCGATTACTCTGAAGTTTTTGGCTTCAACAATGGGTTGGAGAAACACCTCCACCAGATTTTCTTCAACAGTCAGTTCCAATATCTTTTTAACCGAGATCTCTTTAATATAATCCTTTATGTCATTTTCGCATACAATGGCGCAAAGACCGTCCTCAGCCTTAGAAGCGCGGTTTAAGGCGGAGATGACGGAACTGATGCTTAAGTCTACCGATCTTATCTCTGTTTCCGGAGTGAGTTTTGCAAAGGCTATACTCAGATACAGATCGGTCTTTTTTGTGTGCCAGGGTTTATCAAAACGGGCTCTGAGCTCTGCGCAGAGCCTGTTGGCATCGGTATCTGCCGCGGCTACGGAGATAAATCTTCCCTCCTTGATATAGAAGAAGGTAATATCGGGATAGGTGGACTTAAGGTGCTGGCCGATAAGACGTATGCCATGGTCCATATTTGAAACGCCGTAGATCTCTCTGATATCCTGATAATTCTTGATCACAAAAGCAAAGATCAAAAACTGCTTCTTGTAACGCATTTCCTGAATGTAGTCGTTTAATGCGTTTTGGTTAAAGAGACCGGTTCTTTTCTCAATATAGAAATCCGGATTTTCAAAGGCGATGTAGATTATGATGATCGCCATTAAACAGAAGGAATCTATGAGAAGAGAGGTCTGGTCGAAAAGTACTATGCTGTCGCCGATTACAAGAATGATATTAAAGGAGATCGCACTCAGGAATTCGCGTTTATCACTCAGGTTATGGCGGTGAATGAATACTGCCAGGATCGAAACGGCAACATAGAAATAGGTGCAGACATAAACTATATACATGAACCGTCCGGGAACATATCCTTCTTTACCGATGGAAAAACATGCACCTGTCCGGTAACTGGAAGCGATTATCAAAATTGATATCATAAGAGGAGTGCGCATGATCCAGGCGAATATCCGGGAATTGTAGTGGTTCAGATTAACCAGGGAAGCGGAATAGGCGAAGAACATGTAGGAACGTATGATCAGCATGATAAGAAAGGCCGTTGCGAGAGCATAGGTCAGATAGTAATTATATGCCGGAAATTTTCTGTTGGCTTCCGCCGAAAGAATATTCATGACGGAGGTTAAAAGATCAATCAGCAGTATTCTGATATAAAGCCGGTTTGTTAAAATGGGGATCCTGGGCACAGAAAAATAACATGCCAGAAACATGATTAGTATAATTAGGCTTGGAACAGCAGAACTTACATTAAACATTATTCACCTTCCTTTTCGAAACGGTGTGAAACGGTTTATTTAATTATAAACAAATAGTCCAACAAAAGTTTAAAAAATATAAAAAAGGCTAAATTTTATATAAAGTGAGAGGCAAAAACTGTAAAATACAATACAGATAAGGACCGTGCACAGAAATTTTAGATTTTGTTCCATTGACAAAAACAATCGATTGTGATAAATTGATTTTGCTAAATTAATAGCCGAAAGATTCCGGAGGCATTAAGATGAAAAAAGGAAATGACCCCAAATATGATTGCCTGTTGCTGGATAACCAGCTCTGCTTTCCGCTTTATGTTTGTTCCAAAGAGATCGTGAATGCATATGCACCCTTTCTGTCAAAGATAGATCTGACCTATACCCAGTACATTACCATGATGGTCATGTGGGAAGAAAAGAAGGTGCTGACCAGACACTTAAGAGAAAGGCTGTTTTTGGACAGCGGCACCCTGACTCCGGTGATCAACAGACTGGAAGAGAAGGGATATGTCACCAAGGAACGTTCCGCAGAGGATGCGAGAGACCTGGTGGTGAGCATTACGGAAACAGGCGAAAAGCTTAAAGAAGAAGCGGTTAAGGTACCGGGCGAGATCGGAAGCTGCCTTGCGGGAGTGAAGGATCCGGAAAGACTTGTAAGGCTGGGTGAGCTGCTTCACGAAATGATGGATATTTTTAACGAAAACCGTAAACAGAAGAAGTAAACAAATTGACAGCCTAAGGATCAACAGGATCCACAAGGGTCCTTTAAAGATGAAAGGAGAATACTATGAGCTTTTATGATTACACGGTAAAGAAACAGGACGGCACGGATTATTCCATGGCAGAGAACAAGGGTAAGGTGGCAATGATCGTCAATACAGCCACCAAGTGCGGCTTTACACCCCAGTACAAGGAACTGGAGGCTATGTATGAGAAGTATCATGATAAGGGACTTGAGATCATCGATATCCCCTGCAACCAGTTCGCAAACCAGGCGCCTCAGAGCGACGCAGAGATCACTTCCTTCTGCTCACTTAATTATCATACAGCATTCCCTCAGATGAAAAAGTCCAAGGTAAACGGCGAGGATGAGCTGCCTCTTTACACCTTCCTTAAGAAAGAGGCTGAAGAAAACGGACTTGGAACCGGAAAAGCTAAAGGAATTCTTAAAATTGTCTCAAAGGCATTTACAAAGAACGAAAATGATATAAAATGGAATTTCACCAAGTTCGTTGTAGACAGGGACGGTAATGTCGTTGCACGTTTCGAGCCCACAACGAAAATGGAGGATGTGGACAAGTTTGTTGCATCCGTTCTGTAAATAAAGATGAGAGAATTAAGATGAAGGGAGAATTATTGTGGGTTACAGATCACGACTCTATGCGGCGGATGAGAAACGCTACGGTGAAATGAAGTACAACCGCTGCGGAAACAGCGGCCTCAAGCTTCCTGCGGTTTCTTTGGGACTTTGGCATAATTTCGGTACCACCGGAAATTACGAAAATATGCTGGAAATCTGCTGTACCGCTTTTGACAACGGTATCACCCATTTTGACCTGGCCAATAACTACGGTCCGGTTCCGGGAGCTGCGGAAGAAAATTTCGGAAAGATGCTTAAGGGTGAGCTTGCACCCTATCGTGATGAGATGGTCATTTCCACAAAGGCCGGTTACGGCATGTGGGACGGCCCTTACGGAGACGGAGGCAGCAGAAAGTATCTGATCTCCAGTCTCGATCAGAGCCTTAAACGCCTGGGCCTGGATTATGTTGATATCTTTTATCATCATCGTCCCGATCCCGACACTCCTCTTGAGGAGACTGCGGGAGCGCTGGATTCCATCGTAAGGAGCGGTAAGGCCCTTTATGTGGGAATTTCCAATTATAATAAGGATCAGACGGTGGAGATCTCCAAACTATTTAAGAAGATGGGCACGCCCTTCATCATCAATCAGAGAAGATATAACATGATGGACCGTGCAATGGAGACAGACGGCTTAAAGGATTATGCGGCTAAGAACGGTGTGGGCATCATCACCTTCTCGCCTCTTGCTCAGGGACTGCTGACAGACCGTTATCTTAACGGTATTCCGGAGGATTCCAGGATCAAGACCGACGGAAGATTCCTCAAGGAAAATGCCATCAGTGACGAGCTTTTAAATAAGATCCGTGCACTTAACGCTCTTGCGGGCGAGAGAGGCCAGACCCTTGCGGAAATGGCACTTTCATGGATACTCAGAGACGGAGACGTTACAAGTGTGCTGATCGGTGCATCCAAGGCTTCTCAGGTTCTTGACAATATCGGAATGATCAAAAACCTTTCTTTCTCAGCTGAAGAAAGAAAGAAGATCGATGAGATCCTCGGATTCTGATAAGATCATTTAAAGGCCTTCGACTTTTGGTTGAAGGCCTTTTACTTTAAAGTAATTAAAGTAATATAAGGCATATATATTCTCGACACCTCGGTTTTAGAAAATTCATTTGATTGACTAAAATTTGACACGGAATAATAACAACTATATAATATCATAGCTTTAATCGTTTTATAGGGAAAACACGGCATCCGGGACACTTTAAAAGCGTCTTAACGCCATAATATATAGGAAAGAGAAGCCTGCAAT
>JAFSWD010000103.1 GCA_017444675.1 Lachnospiraceae bacterium | reverse complement strand
CTTTCTTTAAGTTTATCTTCCCCCAGGCCCTGGAGCGCTTCCTCCCGGTATATAACGGGGAGATCGTTGCACTTCTTAAGAACACTTCCATTGTCGGATACATTGCCATACAGGATCTTACGAAAATGGGAGACATCATAAGGAGCCGGACATATGAAGCATTTTTCCCTTTGATAGTTATTGCGATCATATATTTTATCCTCTCTTATATTTTGATACTTTGCCTTAAACATATTGCCGGGAAGATAGCTCCCGAAAGAAAAGGGGCGTGAAATGTCTGACTGTATAATTAAGATCGAACACTTACGAAAAGAGTATGAAAACGTTACCCCCTTAAAGGATGTTAGCGTGGAGATAAATAAGGGAGAAGTGATCTCGGTGATCGGGCCTTCCGGAACCGGTAAATCAACGCTTCTCCGGTGTTTGAACAGACTTGAAGAGCCCACAAGCGGAAAGATCATCGTAAACGGAGTGGAGATAACCGATCCGAAATGCGATATTTCCATGGTACGGAGAAAGATGGGAATGGTATTCCAGTCCTTTAATCTCTTTTCCAATCTCAGCATAATAGATAATGTAATGGCAGCACCGATCGATCTTCTTAAAGCTCCGAAGGACAAGGCGGAAAAAGAAGCGGAGGAGCTGTTAAAACGGGTGGGACTTCTTGAAAAAAAGGATAACTATCCCGATCAGCTATCCGGTGGACAGAAGCAGCGTGTAGCTATTGCCAGGGCTATAGCCATGCATCCCGACATTATCCTTTTTGACGAGCCGACTTCCGCCCTTGATCCCACCATGGTGCATGAAGTCCTGTCAGTCATCCGTTCCCTTGCAAAAGAAGGAATGACCATGATGATCGTGACCCATGAGATGAAGTTTGCAAAAGATGTTTCAAACCGCATCTTTTATATGGATGAGGGCGGGATCTATGAGGACGGAACTCCGGAGCAGATCTTTGAAAGACCGGTGGGTGAGAAAACCAGGATCTTTATAAAGAGACTAAAGATACTTCCTTTGAGGATAGGATCATTCGATCAGGATCTTTTGGGATATACCGGCGATATAGAAGCCTTCGGAAATGAAAAACTGCTTGAGCGAAGGAAGATACTTAATCTTCAGCATGCCTATGAAGAGCTTATCTTAGAGATCATTATGGGAGGTCCCGCAAAAGACAGTATATCGCTTCCGATCGACTTGATGATCGAGCATTCCGAAGCCGATAACACTGATATGCTCACAGTAAAATATAAGGGCAGGAGATATAACCCCCTTGAAGAAGGAGATGCTCTACCGGTATCCATAATAAATAAGTTATCCGAAAAAACTGACTATTATTACGACGAAGAAAAGGGAAATGTGATCACACTGTCCGTAAGGTGATAAGAGGTAAGGCTTTTGAATAAGAAGATCAGAGGATTAATAAGTATCACACTTACTATATCTTTGCTGCTTCTAAACGGATGCGGTTCTGATAAAGAGAGTGAAAATGTAAGCGTTAAGGAGCCGGTAAAAAAAGAGCAGAGTGACTCTGTTACGAAGGAAACAGATAATGGTGAGGAAACGGATACTGTTGACAGCGCCGTTTCTGAAAAAGATGCCGGCGAAAAAAAGAAGGATTTAAGCCTTGCGGAACGCATGTGCGGAAAGTACAGCTACCACTCCGGCGGTTCTGACGGAAATGAATTTTTCACACTTGATGTTATCTCCTTTGGAAATAATCTCTATGCCATGGGCGGTGAAGCCATGGGGGATGACAGTGATTCCCTGGAACCCTATTCCTTCTGGGCCATGGAATTTATCCCCAATAACAAAGAGGATCTTAAAAGCACGACCAGCCTTAAGGCAGATGTAAATATCCTTGAATTCTCCATTATGTCTAACCAGAGTCAGTATTTTAACACCAGAGCCCAGGACGGAAGCGTTGAATTGACCGCTGACGGTCTCGTATTTAATGGCTTTGACGGTTCCGGGG
>JAFSWD010000102.1 GCA_017444675.1 Lachnospiraceae bacterium | reverse complement strand
TACATGGGTAACACCGGAGGCGGTCTGGGCTTCGCGGCAACATATGCCTGGATCTACACGGTGGTGGTCCTTCTCTTGATGGGCGTGGCTTTCCTCATATTTAAGGAAAGAAAGTCCAAGGTAAAGCACTATTAATGAACCCCCGGGACGGGGTTAAGGGTTCATTTCGTGACCTTAGTCCTAAAATGAGCCTTTGGGGACGGGGTTATAGGTTCATTTTTATACTTAAACTTAAATTTAGCTTTAATATATGGAAGAGGCTGATATGAAAAAGCTTTTAAACAAAAGAAAAATAAGCGAAAAAACCATGCGGATCGTATATTACCTGCTTTTGATCTGCGTGAGCTTTGTCTTTTTGGAACCCATTTTCAGGATAATCTCGAAGACTTTCATGACTCCTGAAGACGTCATTGATCCGGTGGTTAACTGGGTTCCGAGAAAACTATCCCTGAACAACCTGAAAGTTGCGGTCAAAGTGTTAAATCTTAAAAAGACGCTTGTGAGCTCGATCCTGTTTTCGGGTGCATTGGCTATAGCGGAAACCTTTTGTGCGGCCCTTACCGGCTTTGCCCTTTCCCGCTATCAGTTCAGCGGCAAAAAGTTTTGGTACATAATGATCCTGCTTTGCTTTATCGTTCCTGTGACCGTGCTCATGGTTCCCAGACTCATGATGTTTGTGACCGTTCAGGAAGCCATGAAGTATACACTCATCGGAACCCCCATCCCTCAGCTGATCATGGCGATCCTGGGGCAGGGCGTGAACTCCACCATCCTGATCCTTATCTTCCAAAACTTCTTCAACCTCATCCCGAAGTCATTGGACGAGGCGGCGATGATCGATGGCGCCGGCCCCTTCAGGGTATTCATTCACATCGGCCT
Source organism: Lachnospiraceae bacterium (assembly GCA_017444675.1). Classification (GTDB taxonomy): domain Bacteria; phylum Bacillota; class Clostridia; order Lachnospirales; family Lachnospiraceae; genus RGIG3528. The sequence goes on along the minus strand of JAFSWD010000102.1, from coordinate 15,906 downwards.
GAAACTCAGCATCAGTACGGTACTTGTGGTTTTCCTCTTTGCCTTTGTGTGGAACTGGAACGAAACCTATGTGACCGGAACCCTGCTCAGAAGCGGCTTGCAGCTGTTGCCCGCCAAGCTCTCTCTCTTCGACAGTGAATTCGAGAGCGCCGTATCCAGCTCGGGAAGCGCGTTTAAGCTCAATGAGGCATATAAAATGGCGGCAACGTTCATTTCCATAGCGCCTCTGCTGATATTGTATTCATTTGTACAGAAGAAATTCATCGAAGGAATCGAAAATACGGGTATAACGGGCGAATAAACTTGACTCCGGAAGCAAAATGGCCGGCAGAGTCACAAAAATGAACCCCTAACCCCGTCCCCAAAGGGCCAAAACGGGACTAAAGTCACAAAAATGAACCCCTAACCCCGTCCCCAAAGGGTCAAAGTGGGACTAAAGTCACAAAATGAACCCATAACCCCGTCCCGGGGGTTCAAAAGGAGAAAAATGAAGTACGGAAAATTGATATGTATGGCATATATATGCGCGGCGGCGATAGGTTTTGCGGCCTGCGGAAGCGGCGAGGCAAGCAATGCCCCGGAAATTGCGGATAATAACGGAGGTAATGAAGTGGTTGATGACAGCAAGTGGCGCGTAGGCGGGCAGGTATCGGAGGCTTGCGTGGATCCGGCGACGGTGACTCAGGTTCCTGAGGATCAGATAAAGGCCAAGGGATATGAATATGATCACGATTCATTGACATATGAATTGGTGTGGTCGGATGAGTTTGATTATGAAGGTTTGCCGGACCCGGAGAAGTGGGATTACGATACGGGAGCAAGCGGATGGGGCAATCATGAGCTTCAGAATTACACCAGGGATATAAAGAATGCGGAAGTTAAGGACGGAAAGCTGGTCATCAGTGCCATTAAAGAGGAAAGTAACGGAGCGGACTATTCTTCGGTAAGACTGGTATCCAGAGGCAAGGGAGACTGGCTTTACGGCAGGATAGAAGTGCGGGCGAAGCTACCTTACGGAAAAGGCACCTGGCCGGCTATATGGATGCTTCCCACAGACTGGAAATACGGAAGCTGGCCCAAGTCGGGCGAGATCGATATCATGGAGCATGTGGGCTATGATCAGGATGTGATCCATTACTCCATTCATACCGAATCCTATTACCATTCCATAGGAACACAAAAAACCGCCACGAAGAGATATGCCGGGGTGAGCGAGGGATTCCATGACTATGCTATAGAATGGCTGCCCGACAAGATATTGTTCTTTACCGACGGAGAGCTGACCTTTACTTATCAGCCCACCAAGTACAAGAGCACGCCCACCTACAAGGAATGGCCTTTTGACAAGCGTTTCCATCTGCTCTTGAACATCGCTGTAGGCGGTGATTGGGGCGGGGTCATGGGTGTGGATGAGAGCATATGGCCTCAGACCATGGAAGTGGAATATGTGCGGGTATATCAGAGCCCCGAGATCAAGGCGATCACGGAGTAAAACCCGAAAATTTACAGATGAGAGGATTACACAGTGGAAAAGTACAGGGTTAATGAAAGCGACTTTATTATAGAGGATTACGACAAGTTGCCGCCGTTTTCCGGCTTCCTGCCGGGACTTACGGGGGAGGACGGGATTCCCATGTGGGCCTTCTACACAAACCGTGGTCAGGCATTGGCAAGCCTGGGGATCAACAGTAAGGCTGAAGCTATCATGGAATTCAATCCGGCGTGTACGGAGTATGAAAACACAGCCCTTAAAGGCTTCAGGACCTTTTTGAAGATCGACGGCGAAGTGTATGAACCCTTCAGATACAGAGGCGATGCCAAACGTACCATGATCGTGCGCAAGAACAGCCTGACTGTTGAGGAGGTTTCAAAGGATCACGGGATCAAGATCATAGTTGAGTACTTCATCCTTCCCAAGGAGCCCATCGGAGCGCTGGTGAGAAGAGTGAAGCTGGAAAACATCGGAGGAAAGACTGTAAAGGCTGAGGTCCTTGACGGAGCGGCAAAGATCATTCCCAGAGGCATCAGTAACGGGCAGTTCCAGGAGATGAGCAACCTCTTTAAGAGCTGGACGGATGTAAGAAATTGCGAGAACAATGCACCCATTTTTGCCATGCGTGCGTCTACCGCCGATTCCGCTCAGGTGGAAGAGATCAGGGACGGATATTTCTATCTCTGTGTCGGCGATGGCAAGGCAGCGCCCTTTATTTGCGATGCGGAGGAGATCTTCGGCTATGACACTTCCCTCTGCTTCCCTGTGGAATTTGAGCAGAAGAGCATCAAGGATATGAAGCTTTCAAGGCCGGTTGTAAACAAGGTTCCCTGCGCTTTCACGCCTCTTGCGGCCGAGCTTAAGGACAGAGAGACCATGATCTGGACCTCCTACCTCGGATATACCCCTTCCGAAAGCTTCTTAAATGAGCTTACGGAGACTTTTCTCGGAAGAGGCTATGCTTCCTCCAGATTTGCCCTCGCGAACGAATTGGCAGAGGAGCTCACTGCGGATGTGCGCACCGAAACTGCTTACCCTGCCTTTAATAAATATGTGGAACAATGCTATCTCGACAATTTCCTGCGCGGCGGTTATCCGGTAATGGTGGGTGATAAGGCCCTTTACCTGTACAGCCGTAAGCACGGAGATCCCGAGCGCGATTACAATTTCTTTACCATAGACGGTGAGTACTATTCCCAGGGCAACGGCAATTTCCGTGATGTATGCCAGAACCGCAGAAACGATGTGTTCTTCTGTCCCGGACTTAAGGATTACAATGTGCGCTATTTCACAAGCCTCATTCAGCTGGACGGCTACAATCCGCTGGAGATCCGCCCTGCCACCTTTACTGTGAAGGCCGGCAAAGAGGAGGAGGCAAAGGCACTTCTTCATGAGGCCTGCGGAAGCGATGCGGCAGATAACGTCCTTGAAGGCAGATTCAAGCCCGGCAGTATCTTTAGACGGATTTCCGCCAAGGGACTCAAGCTTAAGGAAAATCCCAAAACTCTTGTGATGAAGCTTCTCGACCTGTGCAATCAGCACATTGAGGCGGGAGCGCTGGAAGGCTACTGGAGCGACCATTGGGACTATATATTGGATCTGGTGGAGAATTATTTGGCAGTTTACCCCGATAAGGCCGAGGAATTCCTGAATGCAGGCGGCTATCGCTTCTACGACAGCGACATGCAGGTCAAGGAACGTGCGCGCTCTTATGTGCTGGATGGCAGTAAGGTGCGCCGCTACGAGGCTATGGAGAGGGTGGCTGAAAAGGCTGCCGAGCCCGGCTTTGTCCCGGGAGGAACCAATTGGAAGAAGGATAAGGCCGGAAATATGGTGGAAGTGACCCTTTTTGCCAAGCTCCTGACTCTTGCCCTCACCAAGCTCACTATTCTGGATCCTTACGGAATGGGCGTTGAGATGGAGGGCGGAAAACCCGGTTGGAACGACGCTATGAACGGCCTTCCCGCAATGTTTGCGGGCTCCATGCCGGAAACTTTCGAGTTAAAGCGCCTGCTCTCCTTCCTTTCCCAATATTCTTTTGGGCATATAGCTTCTCTGCCCGTTGAGGTAGCGGCTTTCTTAAGAAAAACCGCCGCTATACTGAAGGAATTCCCTGCTCCGCTTCCTTTAGAGGCAGAAGATAAGGGAAATACCGGAAATGCGGATTTTAGCTTTTGGGAAGCCGTGGGCGATGCAAGAGAAGAGTATCGTAAGGCTGTTTACAGCCCTTTAAGCGGAGAAATGACGGAGATCGGGGACAATGAGATAGGAGAGTTCCTTTCCGCCGCTCTTAACAGGGTAGAAGCAGGTATAGACAAAGCAAAAGCCGTTTCCGACGGCAAGGTACCCACTTATTTCACTTATGAAGCAGTGGACTATGAGGTTTTGGATACCGTTGACGGCAGCGGAAGAAAAAATGTACGTGTAAAGGGCTTTAAGGTGATGGAGGTCCCGAGATTCCTGGAAGGACCTGCCCGCTATCTGGCAGCCGGTGCAAAGGATGCAAAGGCAGTGCATGAGGATGTTAAGAACAGCGACCTTTACGATAAAAAGCTTAAGATGTTTAAGACGGGAGAATCCATAGAAAAATTGTCCCACGAATACGGAAGAGTCAGGGCGTTTACCCCCGGCTGGCTTGAAAGAGAAAGCATATTCCTGCATATGGAATATAAATACCTTTTTGCTCTTCTTAAAAACGGACTTTACGATGAGTTTTACGAAGCGTCCCGTACAGCTATGATCCCCTTTATGGATCCGGCCGTTTACGGCAGAAGCATTCTGGAAAACAGTTCCTTTATCGCTTCCTCCGAAAATCCCGACGAGAGAGTTCACGGCAGAGGTTATGTGGCTCGTCTTTCAGGCTCCACCACCGAGCTGATCGGCATGTGGATCCGTATGTTCATAGGGGACAAGGTGTTCCGCTTTGAAGATAATGAACTGAAGATCACTTTTGCACCCGCACTTCCCGGAGATTTCTTTACGGAAAGCGGAGTAGCTTCCTGGACCTTTATGGGGCAGACAAGAGTGGTTTATCACAATCCTTCCCGTAAGCCCACCTATGGCCCGGGAGCGGCAAAAGCCATCTCCATGAAGCTTCTCACCACTCAGGGCGAAACAGTTACGGCAAAGGGTGATACACTGACCGGTGAAAACGCATTGCGCTTAAGAAACGGCGATTTTGTACGCATCGATGCGGAAATGGAATAGAGGTAATTATGAAATTTTGGCCTACAGAAAAAGCTATATGTTACTCGGGGTACAGAAACGGGCAGTCGCCGCTTACAGGCATATGTCCCGGCTACTCCGAGGTGGAAGAGGATCTTAGGATCCTGGTGGCGGACGGCTACAGATATATCAGGATGTATGAGCCCGGAGCCCATGCCCGCACGGCTTTACGGGTGATAAGAGACAATAAGCTGCCCCTCAGGGTGATGCTGGGGATCGATCCCAAGCGGGAGTTCAACAACGTGGGCTGCCCCTGGGTAAAGGAAACCCTGAACGCTTCCAAGCTCCAGAAAAATGCGGCTTATAACGACAGGATGATCAGAAATCTTATAACTCTTGCCAATGAATATGAAAGCGAGATCATGTGTGTTTCCGTGGGAAACGAAAACAGGCCCTCCTGGGGCTCGGACCTGGTGACCGCAGACAGGCTGGTGGAGTTTGCGAAGAAGCTTAAGGGCGGTTGCAGGCAGCCTGTGACTTACAACGAAGGCACTCATGAATGGCTGGGACTTGAGGAGCTGGTGAAGGAGATCGATATCATCTCCATTCACAGCTACCCCCTTTGGAACGGCGTGGCGGTGGACAAAGCGCTGGAAATGAACAAGCAGGACTATGCCCTGATCAAGGAAAAGTATCCGGACAAGGAAGTGATATTTACCGAGTGCGGCTGGGCTACCATGAGCAATAACAAGGGAATGAGCAGTGCTCAGGCGAATGAGGAATACCAGGTCAAATACATAGAAAGCCTGTGGGATTGGGCGGAAGCGGCCGGGATCCAGGTCTTTCTGTTTGAGGCTTTTGACGAGCCCTGGAAGGGGAGCGATGACAAGAGCGAGCCTGAGAAACATTGGGGGATCTATAATGTGGACCGGACTAAGAAGGCGGCATGGGGTGCGATACGATAGGAAAGCTTAGAAACAGGGGGTTTCGGAAGTACGGAACCCGGGAGGGATAACTATGGTAACGATCAAAGATGTGGCTCGGGAATCGGGAGTGGCGATATCCACGGTTTCCAACGTTTTAAACAATGTTGGAAACGTGAGCGAGGAAACTACGAAAAAGGTAATGGAAACGGTGGAGCGGCTTAAATACGTGCCCAACGTGAATGCCAAATACCTGAAGACCAATAAAAAGAACACTATCGGACTGTTTGTTTCCAGCGTGCAGGGTGACTTTTACCGGCAGCTGGTGCAGGCGGTGCACTTGCAGTGCAAGATAAACGGCTATATCTTAAACATATATGTCAGCAACGAGAACACCAGCGAAGAAATCTACAGCATGGTCATCAGCTCCGGAGTTGAGGGGGCGATAATCATGAACGACGGCCTAAGCGATAATTACATCGACCGGCTGGAGAGGCTGAACATGCCCATAGTTTTTATAGATCGTGAATATTCCTCGGAAAAGATATCCAGTGTGATAATCGATAACAGATCGGGGGTTACACAGGCCGTGGAATACCTGATAAATCTGGGACACAGGCGGATCGGATATTTTCACGGGGTCAATAACTTTGATGAAAAGGCAAGATTTGCGGCTTTTTGCGAGACAATGCGGAAGCATTCGCTTCCCGTTGATGAGAGATTTATGCTCAGCGGTTATTTTGAAGAAGCCGTGGCCTACAGCGAAATGTATAAACTTCTAATGCGGGGCGGGGAGCTTCCCGACGCTTTCTTCTGTGCCAACGATGAAATGGCTCAGGGCTGCATACGTGCCATGTCCGCCATGGGCTTTAATGTGCCTGACAAGGTAAGCGTGGTGGGCTTTGACGATTCCATTCTCGCGCCCCTTTATCGTCCGGCTTTGACCACGGTACATGCGCCTGTTGTGGAACTGGGCAGCCGAAGTGCCACGGAGATCATCCGTCTGGTGCGGCACGAAGGCGAAGATGCAGGAAGCTGTTATAAATTAAAGCCCACTCTGGTGCTTCGTGACTCCTGTAAACTGGTGTCCGGGGTGATCTGATCCCGGGAACCGACTATACGAAAAAACCTTTCATTGAGGCAATATATGTATAAATTCATAGACGAAAACGGAACATTTGAACTTAAGGATGCGGAAAAAAACTCTTATCTGTATTTCCCCATATGTAACGATGCGGGGATCATGGGGTCACTGACGCCCACCCTCGGGGGAGATCTTATGCTGGACAAGAACAGATTTATCCTTGAACCCACCGGCGTTGAGAATCTGCACAATAACAGGAATTCCCGCAATTTCTGGCTGAAATTTGAGGACGGTGCTCTGCGTTCCGCCACCGGTAATTCCGTATGGCAAAAGGCGGAGATCCCGGGAGTCGGAACGGTTTTACGTGCCGGGCTTTTGTGGCATGAGGTCACGAACGTTATAAAATATAAGGAGGAGAGCCTTAAGGTTTCGATCATGGATTTTGCTCCCGCGGAGGATGTAAAATGTGAGATCATGCGGGTAAGCGTCACAAATACGGGGAATAAAGAAACGGGCTTTGAAGCCCTGGCCGTCGAGAATTTATATGCCCGATCGGCGGATAATCTCAGAGACCACAGGCACGTGACCAGCCTGCTTCATCGGATAAAGACCCATGAATACGGTGTGACCGTAAAGCCCACTTTGAGTTTCGACGAGAGAGGGCATCTGAAAAACACCACCGTCTATTACGTGGCGGGCTGCGAGGAAAACGGCGCTGCACCGGAAAGGTTCTATCCCACGGTCATGAGCGTGATCGGGGAGGGCGGCGATTTTGAACGGCCTTTCGGGCTTATGAAGGCGGACGGCGGAGTCGGGGCCGGAGAATCCATCGAAGGCGTGGAAGCTGCGGGAGGGCTGAAATTCGGGAAATGCCGCCTTGCGCCCGGGGAAAAGAAGGAGTACATCGTTTTCACCGGAGCGGAAACAGAGGCGGGGGACGAGGAGAGCCTTTTCACACAGCTCATTAAGGCATATGGCTCCTCGACCCTTGTGGAAGAGGCCCTTGCCCGGAACAAGGCCCATTGGCTGAAGCTGGCAAAAGCGGGATTAAAGGGATGCGATGCGGTTTGCGAAAATATCGGAAAGGCAGCGGGCCTTTCCACGTCGGATGCCCGGAATTATTTCCTCTGGGTAGCGGCAGAACCTGTGCTCCGCCGGATATTCGGCTGTTCCTTCCTGCCTTATCATGATTACGGAAAAGGCGGCAGAGGCTGGAGAGATCTGTGGCAGGATTGCCTTGCACTGATGCTGGGAGACCCTTCTTCCGTAAGGGACCTGCTGATCAATAACTTTGCCGGGGTGAGGGCGGATGGCACCAATGCTACCATAATAGGTAAGGAACCGGGTGAGTTCATCGCGGACAGAAACGGTATTGCAAGAGTCTGGATGGATCACGGCGTGTGGACCTGGATCACCATGAAGCTCTACGTGAGACTTTCCGGAGATGAGGCGATACTTGATACTGAGCAGGTTTACTTTAAAGACAGGCTGGCTATGCGCGCCCGGGGGATCGATGAGGAGGCAGACAGTGAGCTTTCTTCTGAAGGCAGGGCAGCAACTCTTCTTAAGGATGTGAAGGGAAAGGTTTACTCCGGATCGTTGCTTGAACATATGCTTATAATGCATCTTACAGTGGCCTGCGATGTGGGAGAACACGGCAACATGCTGCTTCGCGGGGCGGATTGGAATGATGCCCTGGATATGGCGGATAAGCGGGGCGAAAGCGTGGCCTTTACCGCAGCCTATGTGGGGAATTTCCGGGAAATGGCGGACAGTTTAAGGAAACGCGGGGGCAGGATCCGGATTTTAAAGGAAGTCGGAGAACTGTCAGAAAAGCTTGCCGCAGTGTGCGAAGAGGAACTTTTAGGCGTAAGGGATATTTCGGCCGGAGTCTGTGGGAAGCACAGCATCCTGGAGGAGTATTGCGGGAAAGTGAAGCACTGTGTTTCGGGGATCAAGACCGAGATAGATGCGGCTGAAATGGCGGACCGTCTGGACATTATTGCCTGGGCTTTTACACGGCATATCAGGGAGCAGGAATTCATTGAAGCTGATGGGTTCAGGTGGATGAACGGATATTATGACAATGAAGGAAAGCCTGCAGAAAGCATTGAAGACGGCCGTATCATGCTGACCGGAGCGGTTTTTGCCATTATGTCCGGCGTTGCGGACAGAGATGATGCAGAGAAAATGATAAAGACCGCGGACGAGTTCCTGTTTGACGGGAAGTCCGGCGGGTACAGGCTGAATACAAGGTTCGCCGTCGAGGAATACTATGCCCGCAATTTAGGCAGGATGTTTGGATTTGCCTACGGAAGTAAGGAAAACGGCGCAGTGTTCTGCCATATGGCGGTTATGTATGCCTGGGCGCTGCTTTCGCGGGGCTTTGAGAAAGAGGCCCTTAAGGCAGTGGCGAATCTGGTGAAGCAGAGTTTTGATTTTGAGAAGAGTCGGGTGTATCCGGGGATTCCGGAGTATTTTGACATAAACGGTCGGGGAATGTACCCCTATCTAACCGGTGCTGCCAGCTGGATGCTGCTGTTTTTGCACAGCGGGGCGACGGGGACGGAAATCAAGTGAGGTGATCTGAGTATGAAGGCGTATATTACAAATGATTCGAAAAAGATGTATTGGGCGGAGTGCGGGGATTTTGAGCACGGCGAAAATGCCATGCGTACCCTGCGCATATACAGAGACAACAAATATCAGTGCATCCGCGGGTTCGGCGGGGCGTTTACCCAGAGCAGCGGTCTGAATCTGGAAAAGCTGCCCGAGGAGAAGCAAAAGCAGTTCTTTCGCGATTATTTCGGGAAAGAGGGTCTGAACTACAATCTGGGCCGCGTGCACATTAACAGCTGCGATTTTTCCGAAGGGGATTACGCCTATCTTAATGCGGCCTCCGATCCTTTAAGCAGATTCGATCTTTCAATAGATGAAAGGCATATATTTCCTATGCTGAAAGGGGCTTCGGAGTTCGGAGAGATAGAGCTTCTGGCTTCTCCCTGGAGCCCGCCGGTGTACATGAAGACCAACGGCGACATGAAGCATGGCGGAAGCTTAAAGCACGAATTTTACGGCGATTGGGCCGCTTATATGGTGAAATTCGTGCAAGAGTACAGAAAACGTGGAGCAAACATCACGATGATCTCCGTTCAGAACGAGCCTGCCGCCACCCAAACCTGGGAATCCTGCCTTTACAGTGCGGAGGAAGAGGGTTCTTTTGCGGCATCCTTCCTGGGACCTGCTCTGGAAGCAGCCGGCCTTTCCGATGTAAAGGTCTTTGTCTGGGACCATAATAAAGAGATATTGTTTGACCGCGCTTTGGGATCCATGAGTGTTCCCGGCGCAGATAAATATATCGGTGGTTTTGCGTTTCACTGGTACACGGGGGATCATTTCGATGCCCTTCGCCTTACACAGGAGCGCTTCCCCAACAAGGAATTGCTCTTTACCGAAGGCTGTGTGGAATACAGTCGTTTTGCGGATTCCGATGAAGTCCGTAAGGCTGAGATGTATGCTCATGACATGCTGGGCAACCTTTCTGCCGGCGCAACCGGCGCCATCGATTGGAACCTCCTTCTTGATTATAAGGGCGGTCCGAACCATGTGGGTAATTTCTGCGCCGCACCCATAATGTGCAACGAAGACTTTACCGATTATGAGAAGCGTCTCAGCTACTATTACATCGGACATTTTTCCAAATTTATCCAAAAGGGCGCCCGCCGTCTGGCTACCTCTGTCTGCAGCACAGACATCGAGGCGACGGCTTTTGAAAATCCCGACGGCAGCGTGACAGCGGTCCTCTTAAACCGCACCTTTGCAGATCAGTGGTTCGCCCTTACCGACGGCAGAGAATCCCGCTACGTGACTTTGCCCGCCCACAGCATCATGACAGTGGTATTTTGAACCCCGGGGACGGGGTTAGGGGTTCATGTTTGTGGCCCCAAAGTGAGCCTTTGGGGACGGGGTTAGGGGTTCATTTTTGTGGCCAAGCGGCAATTTTTTGCTTGCTGGGCCACTTTTTTGAACCCCGGGGACTGGTTTGTTTTTTCTACATCCCATTTTTTATAAACATTACGCCTTCCGTAATGGTTATTTTAGCATATATCCTGTATCATAAGATTTATCATTAAGAAAGCATCGATATTGACTAAATGAAGGTGAGGAGATTAAATTATGCTAAAGAAAATGCTTATTTTTCTGACCATTTTTGTTGCTACGGGAGTTCTTCGAGAAACAAACCAAGAAACAATGTTTCAAGGAGTAACTTATGGCGAATGCAATTGTGGTATGTGCGAATACGTGGGAAATGGAGCTTGTATGGATTATGGGGATTTTTTGCGCATATACGAGGTGAAGCTGATTTGTGAAGTAAATAAATAATCATTGCAAGTATACAGATGGAACGCTTTCTTAATGTGTTGACATATGCAAAGGGGATATAAATGGACTCTGATTTATTTGAATATGCAGTTGCCGGATTAAAAATGAAAAAGAAGATCACTATACCCGTTTTTTTGGTACTATGTGTCTCCTTTTCCTTTTTGATTTTTATAAATTCACTCATGGGCAGTATAACCAAGACCAATGATGAGTTCCTTAAAAATCTGTACGGAGAATGGAATATCGGACTACCCGACGGAAGAACCTCGGATAAAAAATGGGCGGAGGGATACGAAGGTTATATTGAAGGTGGAACTTCAAAAAATTACGGTTTTGTTTCTGTGAATAAAAAACTAATAGGGTTCGGAACTGTCGATGAAGAACTGATAGATGTCGGAAGACTTGGACTTACAGCAGGACGATGGCCGGAAAAAGAATTTGAAATAGCCATGGAAGCAGATGAACTACTGGCGTTGGGCTATCTCGACGAAACGGGCCAGACCGTTTCGTTAGCAACATTTTTATATAATAATGCCTCATCTGAAGAAATATATTATAAGCATAAATATACCGTAGTTGGTATAATTAAAGAGTATACGGATATATGGGCATCGGATGCCGGTGAAAATACAGGACTGTTAAACGCAGTGATCACAACAGATGAAACAATTAAGCAGATTCAAAATCTGATAAACGATGGTGAAAACGAAAGGATCATTCTGAAGAACAAGGCCGGTTTTTTTATGAAGTTTGAGAAAGAAAAAACTCAAACGATACGTGACGATTTGGAAAAACTTGGTAGAAAATATGTTTATAATAAGAATTCAGAAATACTGATAGAGAACAATAATATTTTATACAGCATCATAATAATCATTGTCACTGTTGCTGCGGTCAGTATTGTTTACATGCTTGGATTAAGTGATATGGTCAGGTCATATTCCGTGATGCGCAGTATTGGGGCAACAAGAAAACAGCTGGCTAAACTGATGATGTATGAAACTGTAATCCTTTGCGTTCCGGCAGTGATACCCGGTACGATATTTGCGGTATTAGCTCTTACTCTTACATTGAAAATGATAGTATTCAGCGGAAGTGTGAAGATAATACTTTCAATACCTTGGCTTGCAATATTTGGTGAAGTTTTATTATGGTCGGGGGCAGTTGCGGCGACCAAATACTGTATATATATTGTAGCGTGCAAGAACGATCTTACGGGAAAGATGCAACTTGCACAAAGAAAAGCCGGAGTATATCGGTCTCTTAAAAATGCCGCTGTGTATTTTATCTGTATATGCTTTGGAATCATTACGATCTATTTGGGCATTGGAACAGAAAAACTAATTGTGGACAGAAATAAAGAAAACAGTTGGGCAACATATCGAATAGTAGCCCTTGATTATTCGGTAGTTCCAACTGATGCCCTGGAAAAGATTAAAAAGATCCCCGGAATAAAAGATACATACGGATGCTACCGATATATCATTGAATATGCAGAGGATTATGGTTATCCCGGGGCAGAAATGCTCTATGTAACAGAGGATGCGGGCTATACTGAACGGGAATTTGAAAAGCAAGGCATCGATATTGAAGGATTTGTAAACGGTGATCTTATAATTGTTTGTGTTCCGGTATCGGAAAAAGAGGATCACGTAATTGCCACCGGAAAGGAAAAATTAAAAGTATTTGCCGGTGTCAATAAAATGGGAGCAACTCCGTTGCTGCTAAATGGTGACATTGAAACGACGGTTGAAGTTTGTTATGTCCCGGAAACTATGTACATCAGAGATGGACTGGCCGATGTTCCGGGGTGGACTTTTGCTTCATATGCTTTTCTTGAGAAACATGACCTTCTGGCAAGAAAAGACAAGGTGGGATATTTCATCTATGCTTATTATGATGGACAGGCTGATGCAGTAACTGTTGACAGAACTGTGGCAGCTTTGTGTAAAGAGAATAATTTGTTCTTTACAAGTTATAGAGCACAGAACGAAGCAGGGACCAGAATAGTGTTGCAAAGACTCTTGAAATTGCTTTTTGTGGGAGGCGGAATAGAAGCCGTCACCTTATTCCTTATGTGCAGTTTAAGTGCCTTGGAACGTCAGAGTATGACGAAAAAATACATGATACTGAGAAGCCTGGGAATGTCACAAAGGCAGTGGAGATACCATAATCTTTTTGAGGCTTTTATATGCGGAATCGTTTCGCTCATAGGCGGATGGGGGCTGTATGCCATATTATACAAGAAAGATCTTACAGTTTTCCTGATTGCTTATGAAAATGCGGTAAATATCTGTGCTTGTATTTCCGTAGTAATTTTATTACTATCTGTTGTAATAAGATATTGCTTTGAAGCAAATAAAAATAAGCCTACGTTTCTTATGAATGAGTGAAAGATTATAAATACATTGGATAATGCAAATGGAAATCATACTGGAAGCAAAAAACATAAAAAAAGTATATTATTCTTCAGCCGGAAAAGTTGAGGGTGTAAAGGATATCTCGCTTAGTATAGAAAAAGGGAAATTTTATGCTATAATAGGTAGGAGCGGATCGGGAAAATCCACTTTACTTCATATATTGAGCGGGTTAGATCGACCGACATCGGGGAGGGTTCTTATGTCCGGAACAGATTTCTCGGAGTTTGGTGACGAAAAAATGTCTTTATTCAGAAGACGCCATATCGGCTTTGTTTTTCAACAATTCAATCTTCTTGATGAGTATAATGTTTACAAAAACATCTGTATGCCTCTTAAACTTGACGGAAAAAGACCCGATAAAGACTATTTTGATAATATAACGGGAATGCTGGGGATTGGGGATAAACTAAAAAAATATCCATCCGAATTGTCCGGAGGTGAACAGCAAAGAGTCGCTATAGCGAGAGCGCTTATGGCACGGCCTGAAATAGTGTTTGCAGACGAACCTACGGGAAATCTGGATAAAAAAACAGGAAACGAAACTATGGAATTACTCAGGGAATGTTCAAAAAAAATGGGGCAGACGGTGGTTGTGGTAACCCATGATCTGGAAATAGCAAGGCATTCGGATATTGTTTTTCATATTGAAGACGGACTTCTGGTCCAATGATTTAGAGGGGGGCTATGAACAGAAAGATTCTGATCGTTGAAGATGATAAATATATAATCGAAGGCGTTACTGAACTCCTTTTTGAGGAAGGATACGATGTCTGCTCGGCAACAACGGGTATGCATGCGCTGGCAGAGTTTGAGAGAAATAGTATAAGTCTTATAATAATGGATGTAAACCTGGGGGAAGACAACGGCTTTGAATTGTGCACAAAAATCCGCAAGACAAGTAGCGTGCCTATTTTGTTTTTGACGGCCGGGAATACGGAGGATGAGATAGTAAGAGGATTTAAGAACGGCGGAGATGATTATATTACAAAACCTTTCAGAACAGCGGAATTATTGGTAAGGATCGAAGCACTTTTAAGAAGAAGTGAAAACCATAATAAATGCCTTCTTTTAAGCGGAGAAATCTGTTATCGTATTGATGATAACAGGGTATACCATAACGGGCGGGACATGCTGATGTCTCATAATGAACTTGCTGTGATCCGAACACTTATGAAAAAATGGCCTGAGATTGTTAACCGCAGCCAATTGATGAAAGAAATATGGGGGACGGACAATATAGACATTTGTACATTAAATGTCAATATTAACAGAGTAAGAGAAAAGATAGGCAAATACGGGAACGATGATTATATAGAAACAGTGAGGGGGAAAGGATACAGGTGGACTTTACCTGTACAAAAATGAAAAGATGGAAAGATTTGCCGTGATCCTATGTGGAGTCCTGTTGGGAATATTGTTTTATGAGCATAGGAAATATCTAAGGCAGAAAAAGGAAACTGTAATACTTACGGAGAAGATCGACAGTTTTCTTTATAACCTTCGTGAACCTATACCTGAAACCTTGACTGAAGGTTATCTTGCTAATCTGAACAATGAATTGAACAGACTCGAAAAAAGGTTTCTTGATATTACGGAAGAGTCGAAAACAAGAGAGAATGAAGTACTAAGTTTTGTTGAGAATCTGGCTCATCAGTTCAAGAATATGCTCACTTCAATGCAGATACAATTGGATCTTGCTGAAAAGAAGGAATTATCCGGGAACAGAACAAATATACTAAAGTGCAGGGAAGCTGTTGACAGATTGACCAAAGATATAGATATGATCCTATGCTCCGGACAACTGGCCGAAGGAAAGATCGGAATGAAGGATGAGATGATATCTCTGGGAGAAATGCTGGAAAATGTAATCGGCACCGTTTCTTCGATTGCAACGGAGGATAATGTTACAATTATTTTGAAAAAAGACAATGACATGACATTCTATGGCGATAAATACTGGATTGGGCAGGCAGTTCAAAATGTGGTGAAAAATGCCGTGGAGCATTCGGGCGAAAATGGAAAAGTTTGCATAAGTGTTAATGAAGATTACGGAACACTTAAGATAGGTGTTGAAGATACGGGAAAAGGCATATCTTTGGAGGAACAGAATAAATTGTTCCGAAGATTCTATAGAGGTGGTCACGGGAAAAAGGGCTATGGATTGGGTTTGTCTATGGCAAGAGATATAGTTCAGGCCCATCATGGCAATATAACAGTAGGAAACAGTGAATATGGCGAGGCGAGTTTTGTTATCAGCCTTCCGCTTTTGCATAAAGAAGATATATATGCAATAACTATATAGCACTATTTACTGTAACGTTATGGGTTCACTTTTTGACACCCGGGGACGGGGTTAGAGGTTCACTTTTTGAGCCTTTGGGGACGGGGTTAGAGGTTCATTTTTCGGCGCAAAGCGCCAAAATGAACCTCTAACCCCGT
>JAFSWD010000101.1 GCA_017444675.1 Lachnospiraceae bacterium | reverse complement strand
GGCGGCGGTATGGGCGGTAAGATCACCCCCAGTGCTGTCATCGTTTTAAAGGACGGACATGCAAAACTTGTTAACGTTAAGAATCAGGATATGGCTACAAAGGTTTTGGATATGATACCTGATCTGGTGGATAAGGTCACTTCTTCCGTAAAGGAAAAGAGAGACCTTAAGAATAAGGTGGATTCCGTAGTGGGAGAAGAAAAAAAGAGCACCGCCGAAGCTTCGAATACTGAAGCAACCGACGATGCCAATGAAAAAGACGATCCGTTTATCTTTTCTTAAAGCTCTGTTCACAATAAACGCAACGGTAGGTGCCTTTCTCCGGGTTTGTAAGTCTGAATCTGTGAGTAAGGCCCTGCTCGATGGTTGTGATGCATCTGGGATTCTTGCATTTGATGATGCCTTCTACGAATTCCGGCATACTGGGCTTTCTTTTTTCGACTATTTTTCCGTCTCTGATAACGTCGATAGTGATGTTGGGATCCATAACACCCAGCATATCAAAATTCAGGGAATGTTCCCCTTCTATTTTAATAATATCTTTTTTACCCATCTTTTTGCTTTTTACATTTTTTATAAGGGCGACCTCGGTGTCAAGCTTGTCAAGGCCCAGCCAGGTGTAGATCTCCATGCATTCGCCGGCTTTAATGTGATCCAGAACATATCCTTCGTTTAATCCGCTAATATTCAGCATATTATCACCTTTCTACCTTTCCGGCCTCACGAAGAAGCGTGAGGATCAAAGCCATTCTTATGTATACACCCAATTCTGCCTGCTTAAAATAGACTGCTCTGGGATCATCGTCAACTTCTGTGGATATCTCGTTTACTCTGGGAAGGGGATGCATTACAAGCATATCTTCTCTCGCCAATGCCATTTTGTCCTTATCGAGGATGAAGCTGTCCTTTAAGCGGATGTAATCTTCTTCGTTAAAGAAACGTTCTCTCTGAACTCTGGTCATATAGAGAATGTCAAGCTTAGGCATTACTTCTTCCAGTTTGTTTACTTCTTCATATTCTATACCCTTGGCATCAAGGATCTCTGTCCTCAAATAATTGGGAATCTTAAGTTCTTCAGGGGAAATAAGGATAAATTTGATACCGGTGTAACGGGACATGGCGGTGATGAGGGAATGGACGGTACGACCGAATTTAAGGTCACCGCAGCAACCGATGGTGAGATTGTTCAGACGGCCCTTAAGCTGACTGATGGTGAAAAGATCTGTGAGAGTCTGGGTAGGGTGGTTATGGCCACCGTCTCCGGCGTTGATAACAGGTATGCTTGAATGCATTGCTGCTACCTGGGGAGCACCTTCCTTGGGATGTCTCATGGCGCATATATCTGCGTAAGAGGAAATGACGCGAATGGTATCCGCTACGCTTTCACCCTTGGCTGCAGAGGAAGAATCGGCAGAAGAAAAACCAAGAACACTGCCCCCGAGATTAAGCATTGCAGCTTCAAAACTTAGACGGGTGCGGGTACTTGGTTCATAGAATAAAGTAGCTATTTTCTTTCCTTTACAAACAGATGAATAATCGGCGGGATGAGAATACATATCCTTCGCGAGAGTGATAAGATCTTCGAGCTCATTGACTGTAAGGTCCTGAGGGCTGATAACGTGTCTTAGCATTTGTGCCTCCTAATAGTCCGGGAACTTAAAAACACTTTTGTTTTTTTGGCTCCTCCAAACAAATTTTTTACATTCTACAATAACCCTTTATGAAATACAAGAAGAAAATGAAATAAATTAAAAGATATTATAGGTGTCGAAATTTTAATTTAAATTTTATCGGATTTATAGGATAAAAGATTTTTTATACAGGATTTATAATTGCAGGAGAGATATGAGTCTTTTTTTACGGGAGGGAAAAGTGGATATTATCAAACAGAATTCAATATCACAGCCCAGGAAGCCATATAATTATCTGTATTGGTTACAAAGGGCGATGATACTCTTCAGTGTGGTCACTTTGTTCTTACCGGCGTTTTTTCCGGGAAGAATAACCGACAAGATCAGTAAGTATTGTTCCATCTTTACTGCCGCTGTTTCTTACAGCAACCTTACAGCAAATGTGGGTCTGGGCTTCAGATACATATCTGTTTTAACCTTCAGACTGGTTCAGCTGTCCGGCATAGCGATAGTGGTCGGTGTGGCTGTGGCAGGCATCGGTGGTTGCATGTCGTTGGGAAATAACAAGATGCGCTTAAGAGGCGGATTTTTCCCCATGATCGGTGCGGGACTTATCCTTTTGGGAGATGTCTTTGCAAGAGTTTCTTTTACCAGATTCGATGCGGAACTTAAGGCCGCAGGAAAGAAACTGGGACAGCAGGAACCCAAGTGGAGCTTGAATTTTTTTCTGGTTTTTGCCATCATCCTGTTCCTTATCTCAATCGTTCTTGTCCTCTCCGAGATCAAAAGGGAGAGAGAAGAAAAGATGGAAATGCAGGAAAAGTACAAGCTTTTCCTTTATATATTGCCCATATTGATGCTGGCTTTTATTTTCTCCTACCTGCCTCTTTGGGGCTGGAGATATGCTTTCTTTGATTATAAATCGGGGGCAGACCTGACGGCAGATAAATTTGTGGGCTTCAAATGGTTCGGATATCTTTTCAGCAGTGCGGTTACAAGAGCGGATATACTTCGTGTTTTAAAGAACACTCTGGTAATGTCATCCCTTGGTATCCTCACCAGCTGGCTGCCGGTGGCTTTTGCCATCTTCCTGTCTGAGATCAGGAGCACTGGCTTCAGAAAGTCTGTTCAGATATTGACCACCATACCCAACTTTATTTCCTGGGTATTGGTTTATGCCATAGCCTTTGCATTCTTTTCGACCGAAGGTTTTGTGAACGACCTTATAGAAACGGTTACCAAAGTGGCTGCCGATGCCAACTATCTC
Source organism: Lachnospiraceae bacterium (assembly GCA_017444675.1). Classification (GTDB taxonomy): domain Bacteria; phylum Bacillota; class Clostridia; order Lachnospirales; family Lachnospiraceae; genus RGIG3528. Next base: position 3,520 of record JAFSWD010000101.1, on the reverse strand, counting down.
CAGAATGACCATCTGTCCTGGATAAAGATGCTGGCCTGGGGCACATGGAAGGGCCTGGGATGGAGCGCTATCATTTATATAGCCGCTATATCCGGCGTGGATCAGAGCCTCTATGAAGCTGCCATGGTTGACGGTGCGGGAAGATTTAAGAGGATGTGGCACATTACGGTACCGGCTCTTGTTCCCACCTATTGCGTAATGCTGATGCTCTCCATTGCCAACATTCTTTCCAACGGAATGGAGCAGTACCTGGTGTTCTCAAATCCCATAAACAAGAATACCCTGGAGGTTTTGGACCTGTATGTTTATAACCTGGGTATTGTTAACAGTAACGGCGGTGCCATGATCCCTCTTTCAACGGTCGTTTCCATGGCTAAATCCTTGATAAGCGTATTCCTGCTCTTCGTAGCCAACAGCGTATCGAAGACTATACGTGGCGAGAATATAATCTAAGGAGGGGGTGCATTATGTCGGAAAAAAAGAAAAAAGCCAAGCGTGATTCAAGCTTTGGCTTGATCATTTATAAAGATACAGTGGGAGATAAGGTCTTCGATATCGTAAACGTGGTGTTTTTCACTTTGTTCATGATACTTTGCGTTTTCCCCTTCTATTACCTCTTTATCAATACCATATCCAATAACGATCTGGTAAACAGAGGTATGATAACCTTTATTCCACGAGGCATACATTTTAACAACTACCTTTCACTTCTTAATGTTACAGGTTTGGGACAGTCCTTTACGGTAACCATCCTCCGTACAATAATCGGTACCGCGCTCATGGTGGCCATCTCCGGTTTTGCGGGCTACATAGTTACCAAGCAGCATATGTGGAAGAGAAAGATATGGTACAGAATGATCGTTATCACCATGTATTTTAATGCGGGACTCATTCCTTGGTATTTGAACATGCTGATGCTGGGACTTACCAATTCCTTCTGGGCTTACATCATTCCCGGAATGGTGGCACCCTATAACATCATCCTGGTTAAGACCTATGTGGAATCTATCTCTCCCGAACTTGAGGAGAGCGCTTTACTGGACGGAGCCACTACCATGCAGGTATTTACCCGCATCATCTGGCCACTTTCAAAACCCATTCTGGCAACCATTGCCATTTTCGGCGCGGTAGGTAACTGGAACTCCTTCCAGGATTCCCTTTTGCTCATGAATGATGCAAGTCTTTTCACTTTGCAGCACAGGTTATACATTTACCTGAATCAAACAACGGACCTTGGATCCCTTATGGATTCGGCTATGGCAAACAGAATTGCTTCCGGAACCCTATCCAACAGGATCATAAAATATACCATATCAATGGTTACGGTCATTCCCATCCTTCTTGTTTATCCCTTCATGCAGCGCTACTTTGTTAAGGGCATCATGCTTGGCGCGGTTAAGGGTTGATGAAGAGAATAGGAAAAGGAGAAAGAGAGGAGAAAAAATGAAGAAAAAAGTTTTAAGCCTGGTAATGGCTGCGGCTATGGTTTTGTCACTTGCGGGTTGTGGTGACAATGCATCCAATACCAACGGAGGCGGTGGTTCAGGAGCAGGAAGTTCTACTACCAAGAAAAAGAACGAAGAGCCTATAACCATCACAGTCTTTTCTGAACTGGCCAACTACTCCGGCATACAGGGCGGATGGAGTGCAGCCCTTCTTGAAGACAAATTCAATGTTAAACTCAATATTATCCCCGAGGCCGAAGGCACCTATGAGACAAGAGTCGAAGCAGGTAATCTGGGCGACATAGTGGTTTGGGGAAGTGATGGAGCAAACTATCAGAATGCGGTTAATCTGGGCCTTCTTTATGACTGGGAAGAGGATGACCTTTTAAAGGAATACGGTCCCTACATAAATGAGCACATGAAGGCGGCTCTTGAAAACAACAGAAAGATATCCGGAGACGAAACCAAGATCTATGGCTTCGGTCATTCCGTAGCACCCAGTGCCGATTCTCATTCCGCATTTTTCTATACATGGGATATCAGATGGGATCTTTACAAGCAGCTGGGTTATCCCAAGGTAAACAACATGGACGATCTTTTGAACGTTCTTGTAAAGATGAAGGAAATCTGTCCCACTGATGAAGCCGGAGAGCCCACCTATGCCTTATCCATGTGGCCCGATTGGGATGGAGATATGTGCATGTATGTTAAGTGCATAGCTACGACTTATTATGGATATGACGGAGATCTGGGCCTCGGACATTATGATGCCAAGACCGGAGATTTCTATGGCGCCCTTGATGACAACAGTCCTTATCTTCAGATGTTGGAGTGGACAAACAGACTTTACAGAGCAGGGCTCATCGATCCCGATTCCATGTCCCAGACCTACAATGACATGGCTGAAAAACTGGCAAACGGCGGCGTATTCTTCTCTGTATTTAACTATGCGGGACGTTCCGGATACAACACTCTGGATCATCTGAACGAAGGTAAGATGATGTTCTCACTTTGCCCGACAGAAGCTCACACTCCCGTTGCGGGCATGAACCCTTACGGCGGAAGCAGGATATGGTCCATCGGCGCAAACACCATGTATCCCGAGCTTTGCATGGAGATCATCAACTGGCTCGCTACTCCCGACGGAGCTATGACCACCTGGTACGGTCCCAGAGGACTTACCTGGGATTATGATGAAGAAGGCTGGATCTACCTCACCGAACTTGGTGAGAAGACAAACGCAGATTCAAACTATGATATGGCAGGTGTAACCTATGTATCTCCCGAAACCGGCAAGGAATATGCTCTTTCCGGAACCTTCAATGACGGATGCATACAGATAAACAACGTTACATGGGATAATGCGGCAGTCAACCTGGATTCCAAGCATGGTGAGACCTATGACAAGGATACCTGGAAGACCCAGCTGGAAAAGAATTTCACTTCCATCCAGCAGGATTGGGTAAATTATACAGGTTGCAATACCACTCAGGAGTACTTCGAGAAAACAGATTACTATCTGCAGCCTGCAACAAGAGGATATGTATCTCCCGAAAAGTCCCCCGAGCTTGAAACCGTTTGGTCTCAGGTAACGGATTGCCTTACCCAGTATTCCTGGAATGCCATTTATGCTCAGTCTGAAGCAGAGTTTAAGTACATTGTTAAAGAAATGATCAAGAAGTGCAATGCCTATGGTTACGATCAGTGCCTTGCATGGAGTAAAGAAGCGGCTAAGGCTAAGTTTGCATCACAGATACAGTAATCTCTCTTGAAATTCAGGAGCGAAGGTGAATGAAGAATCTTTTCGGTATAAACAGCAAATTCATAGAGTTCATGAATACCATAGCTGATGTGGCGGTTTTAAACTTCTGCTTTTTGATAGGATGTATTCCCATCGTGACAGCGGGAACCTCTATAATAGCGGCATTCAATGTGGCTCTTAAGATATATGATGCCAGAGACAACCATGTGTTCAAGCAGTTTTGGAAGGCATATTGTGAAAATCTGAAGCACGGTATTCCTTTGACCTTTTTCTTTGGCATTATAATGTATGGTCTGTGGCTGGATTTCCAGCT
>JAFSWD010000100.1 GCA_017444675.1 Lachnospiraceae bacterium | reverse complement strand
TCATATAATGCAAAAGACAGTGTCATTAAAAAAGACAACACTAAAGAAAGCGCTCTTCGACTCACTTTTTTCATCCCATTCTCTCCTCCACTTTTTTATAAATTTCCCCTAATTTATAAATCCCCTCGAATGTGTCGAATAATTGCCTGTAAACCGCTTTATACAAGCATTTATTACCAACAAGTCAAATCGCTTATCGAAAAGCGTATCATTTATGTAAACGGCAGTCAACGTGAATCGTCTAACAGTACATAAATAATCGGCGTTGACACAAATATCAACGCCGATGTTTGGAAAAAATATGTAATTTACATCATTTCAGCACTCCGGCATACTCGTAGCCGGCTTCTTCTACCGCTGCTTTGATCACTGCCTCATCTACATCGCTTGAACTTGTGATCGTAACCAGATTGTCCTCGTGAGATGCAACTGCATTCTCGATTCCGTCGATTGCCTCAAGTGCCTTCTTTACATGTGCCTCGCAATGTCCGCACATCATTCCGTTTACCTTAATCTTCATTTCTTCTTTTTCCTTTACTTTTTCAATATTTGTTTTTGGTTCTATTAAATTCCTTGCGACAGCTTTTTTGATCTTTTTATCTCTTTTACTGTCATAGGGTTTTATCCAATTAAGCCTGAGCGCATTTGACACCACACAAAAACTTGATAAGCCCATTGCCGCAGCACCAAATACAGGTTTAAGTTCCCATCCAAAAGCAGCCACATAGCAGCCGGCGGCCAGAGGAATTCCCAAAACGTTGTAGAAAAATGCCCAAAAGAGATTCTCATGAATATTTCTCAAAGTGCTTCTCGAAATCCTTATGGCGGCAGCAACATCTTTTATACTACGCGTCATACGAACCACGTCAGCTGCATCTATTGCCACATCCGTTCCGGCTCCGATAGCTATTCCAAGGTTCGCTGAAGTAAGCGCAGGAGCATCATTTATACCATCTCCAACCATAGTCACAACGCCATGTTCCATGAGTTCTCTGATGACTTTTTCCTTACCGTCGGGCTTTACCGAAGCCACAACTTCATCGACACCGGCCTGTCCGGCGATTGCCGCAGCAGTGACCTCGTTGTCGCCTGTAAGCATCACTGTATGGATTCCCAGTTTTTTCAGTTCTGCTATAGCTTCCGGCGAATCCTCTTTGATCACATCTGAGACTCCGATGACTCCAAGGAGTTTTTTCCCTTTAGCAAAAAGAACCGGTGTCTTCCCTTCCATTGCAAGGTGCTTAATAAGTATCTCTGCCTCTTCACCTATTCCGCCAAGAACGCTGCCTATATACTTAGAACTTCCGCCGCTCACCACATCTGCGCCGAGCCTTGCTTTCAGTCCGTTCCCAGGCAAAACTTCAAACTCCTTTGTTTCTTCAAGAGCTACATTCTTTTCACTTGCATAGTCCGTAACAGCCTTGGAAATAGGATGCTCACTCTTTGACTCAAGCGCATATGCCACAGACAAGAGTTCTTTTTCCGCAGTCCCACCAAGTGGATGAACGTCAGTAACCTTCATCTCTCCTGTCGTGATGGTTCCAGTCTTGTCCAAAGCCACTATCTGAGTTCTTCCGGTCTGTTCCAAAGATGCAGCAGTCTTAAATAAGATACCGGTTTTGGCAGCAACACCGTTTCCAACCATAATAGCTACGGGTGTTGCAAGTCCCAATGCGCACGGACAGCTTATTACAAGGACCGATACCGCTCTGGCAACTGCATAGCCAACAGTCTGCCCCGCCAGCAACCATGCAAAAAAAGTTACAAGTGCAATGCCGATAACAACAGGTACAAACACACCCGAAACCTTATCCGCGATTTTGGCGATCGGAGCTTTTGTCGCAGCCGCATCACTCACCATCCTGATAATAGCTGAAAGCGTCGTATCTTCCCCGACTCTCGTAGCCTCACACACCAAATATCCGGAGGTATTGATTGTCGCTGCTGATACAATATCTCCCACAATCTTTTCAACCGGAACGCTCTCGCCGGTAAGAGCCGATTCATTAACTGCGCTCTCGCCTTCGACAATGACGCCGTCCACAGGTATGCTATCGCCGGGTCTTACCACAAATCTGTCTCCGACTTTTACAGTTTCTATCGGAACTGTAACTTCAGCTTCATCCCGCATTATCACTGCCGTTTTGGGTGAAAGATCCATCAGCCCCTTAAGAGCGTTTGTCGTTTTACCTTTGGATCTTGCTTCCAACATTTTTCCCACAGTGATCAGCGTCAGGATCATCGCTGCTGCCTCAAAGTAAAACTGATTCATATAATATATGGTCTGCTCCTCGTTGCCATCCAGTACGGACCTTGTCATGGCAAAAAGTGCAACCACGCTGTAACCGTAAGATGCGGC
>JAFSWD010000099.1 GCA_017444675.1 Lachnospiraceae bacterium | reverse complement strand
GGGCAGCCTCACATGGCGGTCATATATGATCCCTACGACGATATGCTGTTGTCCGCCGTAAACGGTCAGGGAGCTTATCTGAACGGTGAAAAGATCATGTCCTCGGAGGCACCCTTATCTGACTCGCTGGCGGTTTTCGGGACAGCGCCCTATTATACGGAGCTTCGGGAAAAGACCTTTGAGGTGGCGAAGAACCTGCTTCCTTTGTGTGTGGATTTAAGAAGGTCCGGAACTGCAGCCTGGGACATGTGCTGCGTTGCCATGGGAAGATGCAACCTTTATTTTGAACTTAAGATACAGCTGTGGGATTATGCGGCAGCGGCACTTATCGCTACAGAGGCCGGCTGCACGGTTACGGATACTGAAGGAACGCCATTGTCTAACAAGGGTGCAAGCTCTGTTCTATGTCGCGCGCGGGGAGTTAAGGAGATCCCGGGGTGTTTTTAGAAAAGTAAGGAGGAGAGTATGGAAGGAGCAAAGATCGGGTTTATTATCTGGGCATTGATCGGTGGCCTTATGGTGGTCCTGGGGATCAGAGCCATGTTTATGAAAAAGGCTGCGGGCTTTTGGGCCAATGCCAGACCGCCCAAAATAAAGGACGGAGCCTTAAAGGCATATAACTGCGCTACGGGTTCGCTTTTCATAGCCTATGGGGTTATATTTGTATTATTGGGATTACCGATGGTGATCGGAGAGAGCATCCTTCTGATGATGCTTTCTATTGTAGGAGTAATGATCGAGACCATAGCTGTCATGGTGATCTACAGTCTGGTGATTTCCAAAAAGTACACCGATCATGGGAATAACGGGCAATGAACAGTATATTGATCGTTGAAGACGAAGAAAATCTTAACAGAGGGATAAAGCTGAAGCCGGAAAAAGAGGGCTATCAGGTTAAGCAGGCAAGCATTCTTCGCATTAGTCCACTTATTTTGCGACCGATGTACTAGTTTCTTTCCGTTGCCTGCTTTTCCTTCATTTTTTAAACGGTTCTACCGAGGCAGTAATGCTAAGGATATCTCAAAAGACGGCGCAGGAGTGGGCCTGTACCTTGCACGGGAGATCATTGAGAGGCAGGGCGGCTGCATGATCGCCAAAAGAAAAACAGAGGGCGGGAGCATATTTCAGATGCTCTTGCCCGGTTAATTTCAACCCTTATAAAAATGTAATCGTTTTTGTAAGGGTTTTGTAATTCTTGTGCTTTATGATGAAGACAATTAATTTATAAGGAGAAAAAAATGAGCACAATAGTTGAAGTTAAAGATCTGGTCAAGTATTACGGAAAAGGGGATAACCTGGTAAAGGCTGTGGATCATACGGATTTTAAGGCGGAGCGTGGGACTTTTACCGCCGTGGTGGGGCGTTCCGGCTCCGGGAAATCCACTCTCCTGCAGCTTATGGGCGGACTGGACAGGCCCGATTCCGGCAAAGTGATCATCGACGGAACAAGCATATATGATCTCAACGGTAATGATCTTGCTGTATTCAGAAGAAGAAAGATCGGCTTTATCTTTCAGGATTACAATCTCATCCCCTCACTCGATGTCTGGGAAAATCTGGTCCTGCCTCTTGGACTTGACGGACGAAAGGCAAATGAAGAGGAGATAGAAAAGATTCTGGAAGAGATCGGGCTTTCCGACAGGAGAAATGCTATGCCCGACACTCTGTCCGGAGGGCAAAAGCAAAGAGTGGCTATAGGACGGGCTCTGGCAAGCAATCCATCCGTGATCCTTGCGGATGAGCCCACGGGAAACCTGGATTCAAGGACCGAATTGGAGGTGTTGGCGGTACTTAAAAGATGTGTTGCCGACTTTAACAGCACCATAGTGATGATCACTCATAACGAGGCCATAGCGCAGATGGCTGATGTTGTCACGGTCATTGAAGACGGTAAGGTGGTGAGATGATATGCATATGTTGCGTCGGATAATTCTTGCAAATGTTAGATATCATAAGAGAAAAAACATATTGACGGGACTGGCGATGATCCTGACCACCATGCTGCTTTTCCTGGTGCCTTCCGTCGGTTTGGATCTGATCGATGAGCAAAAAGCGGCGGTGAACATGGTATATCCGAGATGGTTCGGAATGTTTTCAAATGTAACGAAGGACACGGCTAATAAGCTTGAAGCCCATCATATGACCGGGGAATGTGGTCTTATGGCGGAAGTGGCGACCCTTAAGACAGATGATGCGGATTACAGTTTCGTCTATGTCGATCAGGGCAGTTTTGAGCTTTACAATATGAAGCTGATCTCCGGTAAGCTCCCGGAAGCAGAGGATGAGATCATGGTCACGGCAAAAATGCTTAAGGACATGGGATCTGAAGCCAAAGTGGGAGACAGCATAGAGGTCGGAAAACAGGAAGGAACCCCAAAGAATCCCTTGCGATTCACTGTCAGTGGTATATACACACCATGTACCGAAAGTGTCGAGAAAGCATATGCCTGCCTGGTGAGCGGGGCTTTTTTGGAAAAGGTACAGGGGACGAAGGAGCCTAAGTACAATTTTATTTTCAGGATGAACCTTGAACTGGGGAGCGGAGAAGATAGTACCGACAGGATCAGGCAAAATATAGGGCTGCTGGCTGACACTTTTGGCATAAAAGAAAAATTTGTTACGGTAAATGAAAGCTACATTTGGGCAAATTACGAGGATCCCACGATAAAGATGACCATAGTGGTTGTAATGATCGTCATTGTCCTGATCGGAGCGATCACACTGTACGGGATCTACTACATTTCTGTAGGGGAGAGGATCAGGGAGATCGGAAAGCTGAAGGCTGTTGGAGCCACCACGGGGCAGCTTAAGCGGGTGATCCTGGGTGAGGGTATGCTCACGGCAGCGGCAGCGATACCTGCGGGACTGCTGATCGGAACTCTTCTGGTCCGGGTGGTATTGGAACTTATAATGAAGGTGGGATTAAAGAACGGCGTGTTGGATAATGCCATAAGGGCGGCTTTTTCGGAAGGGAAGGTCATGCTGTACCGACCGGAGCTCTACTTTATCACCGTTGTTGCGGCGTTGCTTACGGTTTTACTAAGCCTCCTTCGCCCGATGAAGACAGTAGCCGGGATATCCGAGGTGGAAGCCATGCGGTACAGCGAGAGCACGTCCAAAAAGGCAAATAAAAAGGGCTACAGGGACCTTTCGGTGTTCAAGCTCACACTTGTGCATCTCAAGGAAAACAAAAGGAAGAACCTTATCACCATATTCTCGATGGGGTTGACTGCACTCCTTTTTATGGTGGTAGCTTCCGTATTTTCGTCCTCGGACCCTGTGGATGCCGCCAATGAGGGCTTTATGGGAGAATACGAGGTGCTGGCCGTGATTTCCCACAACGACGAGCGTAGACCCGAGCGTGAATGGCGGCTGGTGCAAAAGAACAATCCCTTAAATGAAGAACTTAAAAAAGAACTGTTGAGTATCCCGGGGATCCGAAGAGTAGAAGAGGTGCACGGGCAGTTTGCAAAATGCGAGAGGTTTGAAGGAGAAATGCTCGGCATTTCGGGAGTTAACGAGGAATATGCGGATATGCTGATAAAAGGCATAACAGAAGGGCATGTGACCTATGAAGAACTTAAGTCCGGAGACAAGGTGATAGCCGAAAAGAATATGCTCGTATGGTATCCGGAATTGAGTCTGGGAGATGTTTTGGAGGTCGAGATCGATAACGGCGATGAGATCATCACTAAGAAAATCGAGATCGCAGCCATAGGCGATTATTCTCTGGGTTTTTCCCATAATAAATATCTTTACATGGCGGAGGAGGCGGTCGACAGACTCAGTAATTATTCAACTGTTACCGACCTCAATATATATGCCGATGAAAAATACGATCCGGAAACGGAAAGTGCCATCAAGGCACTTTGCAAGGAAGAAGCGGGGCTCAGATCCTATGCCTGGAAGGATGAGTACGAACAGTGGAAAACCGGGATCTCGGTGGTAAGAGCGGGATGCTATGCCTTTTTGGCGATTCTCGGGGCAATCTGCATCATGAACATAATCAATACCATGGTCAGCTCCGTGAACAGCAGAAGAAAGGAATTCGGGATCTATCAGGCAGTGGGAATGTCCGACAGGCAGTTGTTTTTGATGATGTTTACGGAAAGCCTGTTTTACACCCTCGGTATCGTTATCATAGCTGTAGGCGCAGGAAGTTTCATAGGTTTCCGGGTGTATTTGCTGGCCAAGGACGCAGGCGTCTTTAACCTTCACAGATTCATTTTCCCTAAGGAGGAGATGCTGCTTATGATCGTGGCTTTGGTCCTTTTGCAGTTTATCATCACGGTTGTCCTAAACGGATCCTTAAGAAAAGAGTCCGTGATCGACAGAGTGAGATTCAATGGCTAGTTTCCTTCCGTTGCCTGCTTTTCCTTCATCTTGTTCCAGCGTATGAAGCAATAGAGGTCATTAAAAAGGAAGGATGCAAAACACACCACCATGGATATGTAAGCGGGATCGTCCATGGAGGCCAGGATCCAGAGAAGGATGAGTACAATGTCATTTAAGGCATAGGCAAAAGCAAACCAGGGGCTGCGGCGGTAAGTCAGATAAACCGCAACGAAGCTGGTGAGCACGGAAAAGGTGCTGGGTATCAGGTTTGCGGTATTAAAAACTTTCAAAATAAAGTAGAAGATCACGGTTACAAATATGCTCAGGAGGGCCAGAAACAGAGGCTCTCTTTTTTTGAGCCGGCTCACCGTCACTTCCGCGTGATTTCCTTTGTAGGGATTTTTAAGCCAGGAGCCCAGCGCAAGAAAGGCCATGGGCATACTCATTCCAAGATAGGTGATCATTTCTCCGTAGTAGGCATAGTGATAGGAAGTGATACCGTAGGTGATACTGAACACGATCATAAGTACCTGCCCAAAGGGAGTCCCTTTGGCGTTAAAAATGATGGAGGTGGCTCCGATAAGAGAGGCAATGAGGTTAAAAACCCCCG
>JAFSWD010000098.1 GCA_017444675.1 Lachnospiraceae bacterium | reverse complement strand
TGAGCTTTCCGTTGAGCTCAGGGATAACAAGACCGATGGCCTTAGCAGCACCTGTGCTGTTGGGAACGATGTTTGCAGCGCCGGCACGTGCACGACGAAGATCGCCCTTTCTGTGAGGTCCGTCAAGGATCATCTGATCGCCTGTATATGCATGGATGGTGCTCATGATACCGCTCTGGATAGGAGCATAATCATTGAGAGCCTTAGCCATGGGTGCAAGGCAGTTTGTTGTGCAGGATGCAGCAGAGATAACCTGATCATCCTTTGTAAGGGTCTTCTCGTTAACGGAGAATACAATAGTCTTGAGGTCCTTTCCTGCAGGAGCGGAAATAACAACCTTCTTAGCACCTGCCTGGATGTGAGCCATTGACTTCTCCTTGGAGCAATAGAAACCTGTGCACTCAAGAACAACGTCAACACCGAGCTCTCCCCAAGGAAGATCTGCTGCCTTAGGCATAGCGTAGATTGTGATCTCCTTACCGTCTACTGTGATAGATCCGGGAACCTTAACTGTCTTTCCGTCTTCCTCAAAGATGGGCTCCTTGGAATCTACAGTATGAAGGTTCTCACCGATCTTTCCGCAATATCCGCCCTGAGCTGTGTCATACTTAAGTAAGTCAGCAAGCATTGCAGGACTTGTCAAATCGTTGATTGCTACTACTTCGTAGCCCTCTGCTCCGAACATCTGTCTGAATGCAAGACGTCCGATACGACCAAAACCATTAATTGCAACTTTAACTGCCATATTTGTTTCCTCCTGTTTTCACGCAAATGCGTGTGTATTTGTGTGTGCCGCTTGGCAATATTTTAAGCGGCAGATCAAAGATTTACCGCCTATTTTAGAACATTAAAACACGTCGTTACTTTTTTGTCAATACTCGAAAAGTAATCTTAAGTTTTTTTTATTAAAGGCCTTTTACCTCTCAATCTCCTCATTGGGAAGAATGTGTACCTTACCCTCGTAAAGTTCCTGAACAGCGATGGAAAGAGGCTTATCGCACTTGGGGACAACCAGGGGCTCCGCACCGTCGATCAACTGTCTTGCTCTTTTTGCGGTAGCTATGCAAATGGAATAACGACTGTTTACCACAGCCTGCTCTCCTTCTGCGTTGTCATTGATTCTCTGTGTCAATTCAGCATAGGATGGATGGATCATTTTATACTTCCTTTCGATAATGAAAATTTATTCTGTATATTACCTTTATCAAAGCATCGGTAATAATTATATCATGACTTGTCAATAGAAACGAATACTTTTTTTAAAATTATTCTATATTTTGGATCTGTTCTCTGATCTTTTCTATCTCGGTTTTAAGTTCGATTGCGATATTTGAGATGTCTATATCGTTTGCCTTTGACAATGTGGTGTTGGCCTCACGGTTCATTTCCTGGGCAACAAAGTCCAGTTTTCTTCCCACATCTTTTCCTGCGTTTAAGGTGTCACGCATATTGGAAACATGTGCTTTTAAACGCACCATCTCCTCATCAACACAGATCTTGTCGGCAAAAACTATGAGCTCGGTAGCAAGAACCTGTTCGGAAACATTGGTATCTCCCAAAAGTTCCTTTACCTTGTTCATTATCTTATCCCTGTACTCTTTAAGGATCTCGGGTCCTCTGGCCTCGATCTTCTCAACCATTTTATCTATGCCGTCAAGCTTTCCGAGAAGATCCGCTTTCAGTTTTTCACCTTCAGCTATCCTGGTCTCCACAAACTTTTCAAGACAGCCTCTCAAGCAACTTTCAAGAAGTTTCCAAAGGCCTTCCTCGTCAACTTCTTTTTCTTCAAAACTCATTACTTCCGGCATTCTTGCCACTACTGCGGCATTCATTTCATTGGGTAGTCCGAACTCCTCCGAGATCTGCTTAATGTACTCGATATACTCTCTTGCAGTCTCTCTGTTGTACTTAACATAGCCCGCAGCTTCACCGGTATCTTCATAGGTGATAAACACATCCACCTTACCGCGGCTTAAGTACTCCTTCATTACGCTTCTGATCCCCGCCTCAAAGAAGTTTAATTTTTTGGGCATCTTAATGGCTATCTCGCTATATCTGTGATTAACGGACTTGATCTCTACAGCTATCTTTCTTCCGCCGTCCTCGATCTCACAGCGTCCGAAGCCTGTCATGCTCTTTATCATCGGTTTTCTCCTTTATTAAACTTGCTTTTTATATATTGCCATCCTAATGCCCTGGGCATAGTCCCCGAACCCTTCTCCAAAAAGGTTCATTCCTCCGCGGTTTACCGCATCTTCGGAAACACCTATCTTAACGGATACATAGTTTTCATCCGTTATCCCAAATTCATTAAGTTTCAGATCCGAGACCTTTTCTCCGTCAATGTAACATCCGTCTTCCCGGATGGACCAGGTCTTAAGATCTCCGTATTGAGTATTCTTGTCGGGCCACCAGCCGGGATTCCACATTCCTCTTCTGCCGCCGAAATCCGAAGGACAGGTCCATGTTCCGGCATTTCTGCCGTTCACCCACACTGTGATATCCGAAGGATAATTCATGTTGAACTCATGATCTTCGGAACAGGCTTCAAGTGATATCTCAATCCGTTTTGCTTCTTTATCTTTAAATGAATAGTTGGGAAATCTGTACTCTACGAAGCCCGTATCTCCGAACCACAAAAGCTTGGCGTTACCTCTGTCCTGATGGTAAAAGCTTCCCGGCTCATCTTCCTGACCGATGGCTCCTTTTTCTCCTGCCAATCCGCAGGTGGGCTTTACGGAATAGTTTACAAATGCACCTATGGGCATATTTATTATCTCTACAGAGTCAGCACCTATGGCCGATTCGGTAACTATTTCTATGCCGTTCACCGCTTTTTTGCAAAGTTTCATGGACCCCCTTACCGCAGGGACCAGATCACATTTGATCAGACCTGCTTCTTCAAGGGCTCTTACATGCATTGCGGCAGAACTGGCGGGTATGTCCAGTTTATCCGCTATTTCATTTACATTAAAGCTTTTTTCGGAAAGGAGCCTTAAAATGTCTATCCTGACATTACTTGAAAGTGCCTTTCCGATAAGATTCAGTTTTTCTTTGTCATCAAGATTAATCTGAAGGACCATGTCTTCACCTTTAATTCATCATTACCACGTGATCTTCCGGTTTCTTGGCGGGTTCGACCTCGATGAGCTTATAAACGGGTCCTTCCCCTTCATACTCCTTCAGATACTTTGACTGCACCTCACACGTCACCTTCACCCAGTCTCTGGTCTTGTATGCAACCGCATCTCCGTAACAAAGGAAGCCGATAAAAGCTATGTCTGCGGCGCAGCAGGTCATGGCAAATCTTCCCGGTACAAATGTGCCCTTGGGAGTTTCCTTTCCTCTGTAGACCATGGCAAGAAACTTTACCTTTTTCCCGACATAATCTGAAAGGTTATCAAGAACATCCAGATAGAAGATACCATAATCATCATCCGGGATCTCGATCACGTCAGCATTCATGTCATAGGGAAGTTCGATCTCATCATCATAACCGCTTTCTTCCCCTTCTGCGGCTTCAAATACGCATTGAGCTCTTCTGTTAAGTGTACGTACAAGCTTTCTCAGAGTATTTCTCTTGGTGGAAGCATTGCATTTATTAAAGATGACCAGTTCCGAAAACTGGATCACCTCATTCATCATCTGACGCATATTGGCCATGTAAGTCTCAAAAGTAGGTGCATCAACGATGGTGATGATCTGTGAAAGTTCCCAGCGTCTCGGGAATCCCTGTTGAAGGATCCTCGAAACGCTCCAGGTACCGTTCCATTCGATCATAACTCTGTCTGCCTTGTATGTCTTAACGCAATCCATCATAAAGGAAGGTCTGAAATCTTCCTCGTTTTCGACATGAACGATGGAGACCTTACGATTTTTCATTTCCTCAACGTCATATTCGATCTCACCTTCCTCACAGACAATGAGCAAAGTGCTCTTGCCTTCGGTAAAATCGTCATCCATAAGGGTATCTCTTATAAATGTGGTCTTTCCTGCATCAAGAAATCCAAGTATTAAGAATAAAGGAGTCATTATCTAAAAACCTCTTCAAGTTTATCTTCCTTCAGATCCGAACCGATGACACAGAGCTTTCCTGTGTAATCGGGCTGACCGTCTCTGATCTCATATTCTTCGGGAACCAGATCAAAATAGATCCATGTTCCGTCCGTTCCCATTACCATGCCCTTTGCACGGAGTATCTTTCCGAATTCCTCGGAAAAAGCAAGCTTCTTAAGTATTTCTTCAAGGCCGTCCTTGTCATACTTATGAGGAGTTTCCTTGCCCCAGCTTGTAAATACTTCATCCGCATCATGACCGTGATGATGGTGGTGGTGATGGTGATGTTCATGTTCATGTTCATCTTCGTCGTCGTCATGATGGTGATGATGATGCTCATGTTCATCTTCGTCATCGTCATCATCGTCGTGATGGTGATGATGATGTTCATGTTCATCCTCATCCTCATCATGGTGATGGTGATGATGGCATTCGCACTCGGGATCGTCACACTCCTCATCGTCATCATCGTCATGAGCATGTTCTTTTATTTCTGCAAGAAGTTCATCCGCAAAGTTTTCTTTCTTTTCCATTGCGGAAAGCATTACATTCTGATCCAGGCTGTCCCAGGGTGTGGTGATGATGGTAG
>JAFSWD010000002.1 GCA_017444675.1 Lachnospiraceae bacterium | reverse complement strand
TCATTCTTAATGATATCAAAACCTTTATGTATTATCTCATACATCCTTGCATATTCTTTCTTAAGATACAGCCAGCCTATCACCGCTTCAAAACCCGTGGCTTTGTGATAATCCCCCAAAGAAGCGTTTTTCGCGGGGGAATAGCTTTTTGCGTTTCTGCCGCGACGATATATGCCTTGTTCTTCTTCCGTAAGATATTCCATGATCCCGGTGATCATTTTTGCCTGGGTTACAGCTTTAGCCAGATTGCTGGCCTTACGGTTCAGCTTGTCCACGGCGGTAGCGCCTTCCGAAAGAAGGCAGGTGCGGATCACCAGTTCATAGGCGCAATCACCGATATAGGCCAGATCTAAAGGCGGATATTGATCCGCCTCAAAATCCTTAAGGTTAAATTCCTTATAAAATTCCTCGTTCAAATCGACTCCTTAGTTTTTCGAAAACTATACAAGCTCCCAGACCGTTCCTTCTCTTGTATCCTTAATGGCAATGCCCTTCTCCAGCAGTTCATTTCTGATGGCATCCGCCTTTGCGAAATCCTTATTCTTCTTAGCTTCTTTACGTTCCTCGATCTTTGCGAGCACGAAAGCTTCAATCTCAGGATCCACAGCTGCTTTGGGCTCTTCCCTGTCCTTGGTGAGATCAAGCGAAAGCACATAATCAAAGGCTTCGATGAGAGCCAGCTTGGTAACGGTGTTTGCATCGGAGGAAAGCAGGTCATAAATCACGGTAAGCCCCGAGGAAGTGTTAATGTCATTTCCCACTGCCGCCAGGAACTTATCGGAAAAATCGATGTACTTATCCGCATCAACTTCCGTTCCCTTTACAGCCTTTAAAATGCTCTCTTCCATATTCTTGGAATAACGGTTTGCGGTTTTACGTGCCTTCTCGATCTTGCCTGTGATCTCGGATATGGCCTTGTGGTCAAGACCTGCTTCCTTTTTCATCGCATCGATCTTCTTGGTCAGCTTGTCATAGGCTTTCCCGACGTTTGCAAGTGCATCAAAGGAGAATTCCAGAGGCTTTCTGTAGTGGGACTGGAGGCAGAACATCCTGTAAAGCATGGGATCAATTTTCTGTTCCTCAAGGGAAGTCACTGTGATAAAACCGCCCTTGGACTTACTCATCTTGCCGTCCTTATTGTTAAGGTGATGCACATGGAACCAGTAATTTACCCACTTGTGTCCGAGATAGCTTTCGCTCTGCGCGATCTCGTTCGTGTGATGGGGAAACATATTGTCCACCCCGCCGCAATGTATGTCCATGCGATCTCCCAAATGCTTCATACTGATGCAGGAGCACTCGATGTGCCAGCCGGGATAACCCACGCCCCAAGGGCTGGACCACTTTAACGCCTGATCCTCAAACTTGGATTTGGTGAACCAGAGCACGAAATCGTTCTTGTTCTTCTTGTTCGTATCCTCGTCAACATCATCACGAACGCCCACAAGGAGCTCTTCCTCGTTCTGATTGCCGAACACATAGTAATCCTTGAGTTTGGAGGTATCAAAGTAGATATTCTCTCCCGCCTTATAGGCATATCCTTTCTCAAGGAGCACCTCTATCATATTTATAAACTCAGGAATGCAATTGGTGGCAGGTTCCACCACATCGGGAGTCTTGATGTTAAGCTTACCGCAATCTGCCATGAAAGCATCGGTGTAGTACCTGGCGATCTCCATGACCGTCTTATGCTCACGCTTTGCGCCCTTCACCATCTTGTCCTCACCGGTATCCGCATCGCTGGAAAGATGTCCCACGTCGGTGATGTTCATAACGCGCTTTACATCATATCCCGCATAACGGAGAGTTTTTTCAAGTACATCTTCCATTACATAACTTCTTAAATTTCCGATGTGGGCAAAATGATAAACCGTAGGGCCGCAGGTGTACATTGACACCTTGCCGTCCTCGTTGGGGATGAAGTTTTCAATTTTTCTTGTAAGTGTATTAAAAAGTGTGATCTTGTTTTCCATGATTAATCCTTTCCGGTTTTAGAACATGTGTTCCTATTATTTTTTTGTTTATTATCCTGTCTCGTGTATATATAAGAAATCTTATCTCTTACAACACCCGGGACAGCCCGTACAGGATTTCCCATTGAGGCCCTGGGATGTTACCGCATCTGCGCTCTCAAAGTCATATATGCCGGAATTACCTGCACCGTAATCCAGATTTCTGGCACTTTCCAAGAGGCACACTGCCTGAGCGGCGATTCCTTCGCCCGCTCCGGTAAATCCGAGCCCTTCCTCCGTGGTAGCCTTAATGCTGACCTGTGAAACCTCAATTCCCAGTGTATTGGCAATGTTTTCACGCATTTCCTGAATGTAACGTGCCATTTTGGGCTTTTGTGCTATTATGGTCGCATCGATATTTTCTACTATAAAAAGCTCATTTAAGAGCATATCCTTCACCTCACTCAAAAGTGAAAGACTTGAGATACCTTTATATTTGTCATCGCTGTCGGGGAAATTGCTTCCTATGTCTCCCAATGCCGCCGCTCCGAGAAGTGCATCAATAATGGCATGGGTCAGAACATCCGCATCGGAATGTCCCAGAAGCCCCTTTTCAAAAGGAATGGCAACGCCTCCCAAGATCAGCGCCCTTCCCTCCACCAACTTATGAACATCATATCCTGTTCCGATCCTCATTTGTCACCTCATGTTAAAATACAATATGTTACGACAGTTCATTATCACACGAATACCGAACTTTTGCAACCATAAAAAAACAGGGCTTTTTTTGTATTTCGTCATTTGGCATATTCCCGGGTCTTGTTCCCCGCCCTGTTCTCTGCCCTGTTCTCTGCCCGTAAAAAAAGCAGCGACTCTGGGCCGCTGTTTTAAGTTTTGATCAATCTTCTGTTGTGATGCCTTTAAAAGTGTAGCCTGTTTCTTTGATGACTGCTTCGAGCTTTTCTGCATCGATCTCGTTATCGGTCTTTATCACACAGCGGTTCTTCTTGTGATCAGCCTTTACTTTCTTAACATCGAAATTCTTTCTGATGGCGTCATTTACATGTGCTTCGCACATTCCGCACATCATTCCCTCGATCTGTACATTATAAGTCATTATAAACTCCTTTCATGAGTGAAGATCATACGTGATCACGAATTACAATTAGCATACAGTAACTCGACACATATAATAGCACACTTTCTACCATATGAACAAGAGTTGATTTTATCATTTATCCAGCAGATCATCCTCGGGCGGGAAGTAAATATTTGATATATCCGCTTCCTCAAAACCGTACATTACCTTTGCAAAATTAGTGCAAACAAAACGGAAGGTTTCGGATGTGTATTTAATGCCGAACATAAGAGCCAGGTCGTTAAAATGCATGGGAGATATAGCATGTCCCCATTCGGATTTATCATTTTCGACTCTTTTGTTCTGCAGCAGGCATGAAGGAGTGAGCTTGTAGGTCTTTCCGCCATTTTTGCTGACGCAAAGGACTTCGATATAATCTTTTCCGTTCTTCCTGCAGACCAGTTCATAGTCCTGCTTCTGCGCTTCAAGATCAAGCCCCTTGTCAAGGACAACAGCATTTTCACATTCTCCGCCGTTTTGCCCTTCACCTATGAACAATCCATGTTTATTGTTATATTTAACCAGCTCGATCAGTTTGTCGATACTGCTCTGATCCAGAACCGTTCCTATGGGTGCAGCTTCACTGTTTGTCAAAAACGAAACAAGAGCATCTATTTCGCCCTGTGAAAGTAATGTTTTACTGTCAGACATGACTTACCTCCGTAAATATCTATATTATTTTTGTATTTTACCCGAGATTTGCTAAAAAAACAATAAAGCACATGTAAAATTCTTTCTATATACATTTTTTATTTCTCTGTTCTATACTTTACCTTCTTTAACAGCCGCTTTATAAAGAAAAATCTTAAATTTCCTTCTTGACAAACCCCCAAGTTCTTGGTAATATATGCGAGTGCCTTACGAAAGACATGGGATCTTAGCTCAGCTGGGAGAGCATCTGCCTTACAAGCAGAGGGTCATAGGTTCGAGCCCTATAGGTCCCATTTTAAATGATTTCTTTTAGGCACATATATGGCGGGATAGCTCAGTTGGCTAGAGCATGCGGTTCATACCCGCAGTGTCGAGGGTTCAAATCCCCCTCCCGCTACTACAAAAAAAACCTGGCTTTTTAGTCAGGTCTTTTTTTGTCATAACAAGAGGATGATTTAAACCTAAAGACATGAGGGTGCAGTGTCGAGGGGCGCTTATGTGCCGGTGGCATGTGCTTAGCGCCGACCGGAGCGGCAGCGGAGACCAAATCCTCCTCCCGCTACTACAAAAAAAGACCCGGCTTTTATGGCAGTGTTCATAAGACAGTAACGCAAAATGAGCACTGTCGCGGTGGATTGGCAAAAAAAGAAGAAGTCTGAAAGGAACATACCTTCCAGACTTC
>JAFSWD010000097.1 GCA_017444675.1 Lachnospiraceae bacterium | reverse complement strand
TTTTGGTGTAACTCACAAGGAAAAGATAAAGGAAATGAAACAGGATGTGGATGTTCTGACCCTTACCGCCACACCCATTCCCAGAACCCTTCATATGAGTCTGGCAGGCATACGTGAAATGTCCGTGCTGGAAGAGCCTCCGGTGGACAGGCTGCCCATCCAGACCTTTGTTATGGAACATAACGATGAGATCATAAGGGAGGCTGTAAACCGTGAAATGGCCAGAGGAGGCCAGGTGTACTATGTTTCCAACCGTGTGAACGGTATAGAAGAAAAGGCAGCTCTTGTGCAGCGCCTGTGTCCCGATGCCAATGTTGCCTTTGCTCACGGTCAGATGAGTGAACGTGAACTGGAAAAGATAATGTATGCCTTTATCAGCGGAGAGATCGATGTCCTTGTGGCAACCACCATAATAGAGACGGGACTGGACATTTCCAATGTTAATACAATGATCATAGATGATGCGGATAAAATGGGACTTTCCCAGCTTTATCAGTTAAGAGGAAGAGTGGGAAGATCCTCCAGGACAGCCTATGCCTTCCTTATGTACAAGAGAGGCCAGATCCTAAAAGAGATAGCGGAAAAGAGGCTTCAGGCCATCCGTGAGTTCTCGGATCTGGGATCCGGATTTAAGATCGCCATGAGGGATCTGGAGATCAGAGGCGCCGGAAATGTGCTGGGCGCCGAGCAGAGCGGACACATGGAGGAAGTGGGTTACGACCTTTATTGTAAGCTCCTGGATAATGCCATCAGGAAGGCTAAGGGAGAAGAAGTGGTTTCGGATGATTTTGAGACCATGATAAAGCTTCCTATAGACGCGTTCATCCCCACGGATTATATTAAGAACGAGACGCAGAAGCTGGACATGTATAAGCGTATCGCAATGATCGAAACGGAAGAGGAAAAGCTGGATGTCATAGACGAATTGACGGACAGATACGGTGATATACCGGAAGTGGTCTATTCCCTGCTGGATGTGGCTCAGATAAAGGCCATGTGCCACAGCGTTTATATTACTGCCGTGACACTTTTGCCCTCGGATCAGAATACGGTAAAGCTGAGACTTTCCATGTACAATGAAGCTCCCGTAAAGACCGAGCTTCTGGATGAGTTTGTTAATTCCCATCCGGAGTCGGAGCTTAAGGGATCGGATAAACCTTTCTTTACCCTGACCATTAAAAAAGGCACCAAAAAAATGGGACTTAAAGAGGAACAAAGCCTGATCTTTACAAAGCTTAAAGAGTTTTTGGGATACATGAAGGAGCTGTTTTAAGTGAAACGCCTGATGATACCGTTGTTGCTGCTTTTTCTGTTACTGGGAGGCTGCGGCAAAACGGCCGAAAAAACAAATACAGAGGCAGAGGAGCCGGATAAGGACGTGCTCATGGAAGTGGGAGATCGTCCGGTGGATTACCGTGAGCTTTTGGTCTATCTTGATGCTGTCCGTCGGGATTACGAGGTTTATTACGGTCCTGACATTTGGGATTATTCCGTGAGCGGAGAGGGAGATACCATAGGTTCGGTGGTAAAGGATGAGGTCTTGTCTTTGGTCATCCGTATGAAGATCATATGCTCAAAAGCAAATGAACTGAATATCTTTCTTTCCGAAGAAGAAATGAAGGAAGTTGACCGGCTTACCGCAGACTATATGAAAAAGCTGGAAGGAAGCCCCATTCTGCTTGAAGGTGTCAATGAAAATGTGGTCAGAAGGCTGTACAATGATAACCTTCTTGCAAAGAAGATCTATGACACTACCACTTTGAACATAAATACCAATGTCCCCGACGAACTTGCTCATCAGCATCACTTTTACACCATAGCTCTTAAGGATGCGAAGATCGGAGTTGACGGACAGCGTGAAGAGTATACCGAGGAAGAAAAGGAAAAAATAAAGTTCGGTCTCTACGAGATCCTGGAAGGATGGAAAAAAAGCGAAGACAAAAGGGCTTACGCCGCGTCCAAGACAGAGGAGACAAGGTACACGGACCTTTATATAGGGCCGGAAAACAATGAATATACCGGGCCGGTAGATTTACTTAAGGGGATGAAAGACGGAGAATACAGTGACATCACCGAAAGTGACGGATTTTACCGTATTTACTATTGTGTAGCTGCTTTTGACATTGATGCCACCCAGGAAAAGAAGGAAGAGATCATAAGGGAGCGGAGAAAAGAAGCCTTCGAGAATATGTATGCCGGGTGGAAAGAAGAAACTACGGTGAAGCTCAGCCGTAAGGTCTGGGAAAGCATAGATGTTTTCGGAAAATAAATAATATCTTTATAAAAAGGTCATAAAAGGCAAAATAGGGAGATCTATTTTGCTTTTTTATATGTTGAAATGCCCTGAGCGATATGCTAATATTTAACTGTTTTAAGCAAGTGTGCTTTTTGGATCTTCAATGGGGGTTGTTGATCCGCGGCCACGATGTGAACACATAAGAAATAAGAGAAATGAAAAAATTTATAAGGAGGAAAAATCATGATTGAAGTTAAAAACCTCACCAAGGTTTATAAACTGACAAAAACTCAGATGGCCATGCAAAAAACCAAAAAGAACATTAAATGCGCGGCATCGGATATCAGTTTTAAGGCAGTGCCCGGTGAGATCTACGGATTGCTGGGACCCAACGGAGCAGGTAAGACCACCACACTTCGTTGCATAGCTACATTGCTTACACCTACCGAAGGAGAGGCTAAAGTTTGCGGCTTTGATACCGTAAAGCAGGGAGGAGAGGTAAGAGAAAGACTATGCTTCCTCACCAATGAGATTAAGCTTGATCCTTTCTTTACCCCCAAGTATCTGTTTGAGTTTTTCGGAACTCTCCACGGACTTACGCCCGAGCAGATAGAGAACAGAAAGAAAGAGCTTTTCGGCTATTTCGGAATTGACGGATTTGAAGACAAAAAGATAGAAGAACTTTCCACAGGTATGAAACAGAAGGCAGCCATTGCGGTAAGTCTTGTACAGGATCCCGAAGTGGTCATCTTCGATGAGCCTACGAGCGGACTGGATGTCATCACCGCAAAGAGTGTGACGGACTTCCTTATGAAGCTTAAGGCGGAGGGCAAGACCATCATTATCTCCACTCACATAATGTCTGAGGCTCAGAAGCTTTGCGACAAGGTGGGTATCATCATAGACGGTAAACTGGTTACGGAAGGCACTATTTCCGAGATCGAGGAAAAGACCGGAACTGAGGATCTTGAAGATGCATTCTTCGTCCTTTATCGTGATAATCATAAGGAGGAGGAATAATATGGGAAGCGTTAAATATATCATTAAAAAAGAGTTTGACCGTGTTTTTAAAGACAAAAAACTGGTTTTCTCCATGTTCATTCTCCCTGCTATTTTGATGGTGGGTATATACAGTCTCATCGGAACATTTGCAGGAAATATGGCAAAGGATGTTGAAGAGCACATTCCCACTGTTTATTTGAAGGATGTGCCTCAGGAGATCAAAGCCTATATAGATAATACGGGTTATAAAAATGCTGCCGAAATCAATTATATAACCAATGACTCCTTTGACAGGGAAAAGCTGGAGGAGGATATCCTTAACGGCGATATCGAAATGCTGGTGGAGTTCGATAAGAACTTCTCCGACGGAGTTAACAATTACAACGGCGGAAAGCTTCCCGGCGTAAAGATAGGAATGAACCCTGCAAAGGACTATTCTTCCGCTGCTTATCAGACCTTTAACGAGATGGTACTTTCCGCATACAAACAGCAGGTTATTATAGACAGGATCGGCGGAGCTGATAAGCTGGGAGTTTTTGAGATCAATATCAATCAGATAACCAAGGACGGAAGCTTCGGAACCCAGTTCCTTTCAATGCTTGTTCCTTACCTTACCACCTTCCTTGTATTTGCCAGCGCTATGGGTATAGTTACCGATGCCATAGCAGGTGAAAAGGAAAGAGGCACAATGGCAAGACTTCTTATGACACCTGTTAAGAGAAGCAAGCTGGCTTTCGGTAAGATAACGGCCCTTACCGTGCTTTCCATGCTTTCCGCGCTTGTATATGCCGGCTCCATGATAGTTGCTATGCCTATGATGCTTAAAGGAATGGCAGGAACGGGTAATATTGATCTCGGAATGAAGATAAGCGCAGGTCAGGTGATCCAGCTGATCGTTCTCCTGATCATCCTTGCCTATCTATATGTGTCCGTTATTTCGGCCCTTGCTATCCGTGCAAAGGACGTAAAGACCGCTTCAACATACATTTCTCCTTTGTACATTATTATCATGATAGCTGCACTTGCTACCATGTTTACCGGTTCAAAGGAAATGGCATCCTACCTGCATGTTATCCCGGTTTACGGTACTGCGCTTTCCATTCAGAAGATCATGACCCAGAGCCTTACGGGACTTGAGTTTGTATATTCCGTTTGCGGAAATCTTCTTCTTGCATTCCTTTGTACTTTCTCGGTTACAAGATCCTTTAATTCCGAGAAGGTTATGTTTAATGCATAAGATCACTGAAATAAGTTTTGGGCTGTAAAAAACCGGATACATATCGGCGATCGATGGATATTCCATTGATCACCGATATTTTTTTTGTATTTTTATAAAAAAATTTGCAAAATTAAAAAGTGGACACACTTATGTCACATCTTTACTTTAATATAAGCAAGAATTTTTAGGGTCATGAATTGGTTCTAACAGAAAGGTAGTTATATTTATGAAAGATTTTTTGGCAAAGCTGAAGGAAAGCTTCAATAAATGCGGCCCTGCCCTTAAAAAGTTGGGAGAAAGCTTTAAAAAGCCGAAAACTGTGGTCATAGCCGTATCAGTTGTTGTGGTGATAGTTTTGGCTATTATTCTTATTGTTCAGAGTGTCGGATCGGATTCACCTTCCGATAATAAAGGAAAAGTAACGGGACAGGTAGGTGCTACATTAACACCTGCGGCGACTGACACACCTGTGCCTACAGATACACCTACACCTACGTCGACGCCTACAAATACCCCGACGCCTACAAATACCCCTACGCCTACCAACACGCCTACACCTACAAATACACCTACAAATACCCCTACACCTACAAATACGCCGGCGCCCACGGACACACCTACACCTACGCCGACGCCTACAAATACCCCTACACCTACCAACACACCTACACCGACTAATACGCCTACACCTACAAATACACCTACACCCAAAATTACGGCTACACCTACACCTACCTGCACACCTTTGCCGACCGCAACACCTACACCGGTTTTACTCGGTAAAGGAGCAACACTTAAAGAACCCAATGTTGTGCTGGAGACTGAACCTGAAGACTTTGCATATGCCAGAGTGAATAATACCTGGGTAGTTGCCGGACTTTCCGAGTCGGGTATCATGAAGTATGCAATGTACAATTCGGATAACTATGTAGAGATACGCCTTCCTTCCCTGATATCTACACCGGATATGTCGGGTGTGCTTGTGGAAGGCTACAAGAATACAAGAGATACCTTTAACAAGCAGGAGTGCTTCCCCTTAAAGGATATCCTTACAAGGGAATCTGCTTATGTAAAGCTGGTTTGTCCTGTGGGAATGAACTACTTCTACGGTACTTGTGAAGTACCTGCGGGAAATTACTCCGAAAAACTGAGAGAGATAGATCTGGGTTCCACCATATCTGTGATCAAGAGCAATGCCTTTGACGGACTTAATGGTATCACTTCATTGAAGCTTCCCGACAGTCTGCTGGAGATCGAGCCCAATGCTTTTGCCGGATGTCCCAACCTGTCCTTTGACGTGCTGGATGTAGGAAGCATTACCCTCGGTGCCAATGCTTTCTCCGGTATGAAGATAAATAAGATAATCGCAGAATCCATGCTCATTGCAGGTGACAGTGTTACCTCCGCAACTACCGGACCTTTCTGGCATGCAAATGTTGATCAGATCGAGATCGGAGATTATGTAAACTACATTCCGCCCTACTATTTCTCGGGAGTATTCTTTAATTCTGCGGAACACATTTACTTAAACGAGATAACCGAGATCGCAAAATGCGGCTTCGCCGAAAGTTATGACTTAAACATCTGGCTCAATAAAGAGGTCTGGGTGATGGATGATACAGCCTTTAACAATTGTATCAGACTCCATGCTCACCTTCAGTTCGGTTCGGTACCTCACAGAGTATTCGAGAGTAATAATATGGAATTTGAAACCTTCTATTAAAAAAAAGCCCCGAAGGGCGAAGAGAAGAACATAAAAAATCCCGAAAAGCATATGCTTTTCGGGATTTTTTATTGTTACCGAAGGATGGCAT
>JAFSWD010000096.1 GCA_017444675.1 Lachnospiraceae bacterium | reverse complement strand
GTCGCAGTTAAAACGGATATCAGCGATCTTTCCGCTGAGAACATAGTATTCTACATTAGTAGCACCGCCCGGTGCATCGATCCCGATCCCTAAAGCTTCTTCAATTGCCTTGGCATCCTCCACAGGTACAAGAGGATTTGCGATCTGCACGCCTATCCTGCTATTCCCGGTATTTTTACCTTTTATCATCTTGGGCACTATCAAACCTCCTGCCAATACCAGCACCAGGCATGCAGCCAAAGGTGCTGCCCATCTCATTATCCTGTTGATCTTAGTATATCTCTTGTTCTCTTCCATCTTTTTCTTTGCCGGTGAGTCGGAGATATTTTCGTTTTCGTACTGTTCAGCCGCTTTTCTCATTATATTTACAAGCATACGTTCTCTCGACCCTTCGCCGGGTTCTATGCTTTCTATGGCATCTTTAATGATCTCTTCTCTGTTATCACTCACCGCTTTTACCTCCTGATCGTTTTTTCAAGTTTTTCTTTAAGCAGGTTTCTGGCATCCCTCAGCTGATTTCTCACAGTGGATGAGGGTCTTTTTAAAAGTTTTCCTATGTCTTCCGTGGGATATCCTTCATAGTAATACATAAGGATCACATCCTTTAATTTAGTCGGTAATTCCTGTATTGCCTGAAGTACATCGGAATAGTCTTCCTTTTCGGGTGCGGCGACTTCCGGGGCATCTTCCTCATCCAGTGAACTTACGTTCTTTCTTGAAGCGCTTTTAAGCCTGTCCTTACAAAGGTTGGCTGCCACCACCGTGAGCCATTTGCGCTCATGGATCTCGTCTTTAAACTTAAGATTGCTTTTAAGTACCTTTACAAACACATCTTCGGTGCAATCTTCCGCATCCGCTTTATTGTTCATATAAGTAAAGCACAAACGGTAAACATTTTTCCAATGTCTCTCATAGAATTTTTCGAAGTCCGTTGCATTGCGCACTGCAATTTCCTGCATACCGAAAACCTCCTTACATCTATATAACGATCAGGGATCGAATAATGTCGGAAAAAAATGATTTTTTATAGAACCATGAACAGCGTTCCCGCAGCTATAAGGATACAGCCTATTACAGACTTGGGTGTGAACTTTTCATGCAGGAAGATAAAGGCCATTATAAGCGTAAAGATCACACTGAGCTTATCAACGGGAACGACCTTGGAAACATCTCCTATCTGGATGGCCTTATAATAGCAAAGCCAGGACGCACCCGTAGCAAGTCCGGAAAGGATCAAAAAGATCCAGCTTTTCTTGCTGATGTCTCCTATGCCTCCCTGAGCATGGGTGATAAAGACCATGGCCCAGGCCACTACCACAACTACCATTGTTCTGATGGCAGTTCCCAGATGTGAATCCACATTTTCAATGCCCACCTTTGCAAAGATGGATGTAAGTGCGGCAAACAATGCGGACAACAAAGCTAAGATAAACCACATAAAACTACCTCCGTTTTCATTTACCTATCAGAGCAGTCTCATACTGCTCTGATCCAACGACTCCATCTCCACTTTAACACTTTTCCCATAAAATGCCATAATTATATTTTTCTTACCCCGGTATCCGTTTTATACACTATTGACACGTCCCCTCCCTTCATCTAAACTCAACTAGTACAGCGGTTTTAAAAAAATGGACTAATGCGCAGAATGCCTGCTCGAATGCTCTTGCGTGAAAACGCAGGTGTAGCGGGCTACTCCGAGGCTTTCACGTACGGGCAGTCGGGTAAGCAGGCAAGCATTGGGTCCGGTTATTTAAGAATCGATGTACCAGCCGGTTATAAAATATTTTTGATGATTTTAAAAAAAGCTTGACCTTCCCCTCTGTGGAAGGTGTAATCTAGACCTGTCGAAAGGCCAATCGAAACGAGGTTACTGTTTATGAAGATCAATCAGGTAGAGGAACTGGTCGGCATCACCAAGAAGAACATCCGTTTTTATGAGGATCAGGGCTTGCTTAATCCCGACAGAAATCCCGAGAACGGATACAGAGAATACAACCTTAAGGATGTGGATGATCTAATGAAGATCAAGTTCTTACGTAAGCTGGCGATACCGCTGGAGGATATTCGACAGGTGAAAAACGGTAATAAATCAATGAGTCTGTGCTTTGAAGAACAAAGTGAGAGGCTTACAAAGGAAATTCGTTCCCTGGATGCCGCTCTTGAGCTCTGTGCTTCGGTTAAGGACGAAAACCTTGATTATACCACCTTCAAGCCTCAGGACTACCTGGAAAAGATCCAAAAGCTGGAAGAAGGAGGCCAAGTGTTCATGGATATATCAAATACAGATGTAAAGAACAAAAAAGGTGCCTGGACAGCCGCTTTGGTGTTCTGCGCCCTGATCATCCTTTTCTTCGGTCTGTTTATTCTGGGAATGATATCAGACGGAGTATATACACCTATGATACTGTTGTTCCTGATCCCGGGCATAGCCCTTGTTATCGGATGTATGGCAGCTTTACATCAAAGATTAAAGGAAATTAAAGGAGGAGAAGAAAATGAAGCTCGTAAGTATTGAAACCATCCCCGGTGTTGAATTTGAGGTCCTTGGCCTTGTAAAAGGTACGGTAGTTCAATCCAAGAACTTCGGCCGCGACTTTATGGCAGGCATGAAGACACTTGTAGGCGGCGAGATCAAAAGTTATACCGAAATGCTGAACGAAGCAAGGCAGATCGCCACCAAGCGTATGGTGGATGAAGCCACGGCTCTGGGAGCAGATGCCATAGTGGGCGTCCGCTTCGGATCCTCTGCGGTAATGCAGGGTGCGGCGGAAGTCATAGCTTACGGAACCGCGGTAAAAACCAGTACTAGGTAAGCTGATAATAAAAGGGCGTTGCGAAAATATATGCAATGCCCTCTTTCTTATTGATTCATTTCATCAAATATTTTATCAAAATAGTTATACAGATGAGTACTTCCTTCATAGTGATAAAAGAAGGGATCCTGTCTGATGGTGTTTCCCGAATTCAATATGAATCTGTCCCACTTGCCGGACTCAGGCTCAAATTCAACGATAAACCTGTATCCCACAAAACCTATAGAGATCTTTTCTCTCCTTAGTTTAAATGAGTTTACCGTATCAACGATCTCTTTTATCTCATTCGGATCGGTTATAGTGATGCTTTTTCCGTAAGTGCCGTCAAAAACTCTGATCGCTGTTATACGGGATGCATCCTTGGCAGGCATCTTTACGGGTATAAATAACCATATCACAGCTGCAATTACTGTAAGAAGGAGGATCCCAAGGATCACCGCCCCCATATGACGCTTTTTCTTTACTTCAGTTTTCTTTTTCATTTTCTCTCCCCGGATCTTTTAAACGATCACATATTAAACTTACTTTTCCAGGATTACAGTCACAGGTCCGTCGTTTACGGAAGCCACCTGCATATCTGCTCCGAACCGCCCTGTTTTTACGGTAAACCCTCTGTTTTCACATTCCTTTATCACCCGCTCGTACAAGGGGATTGCCTTTTCAGGCCTTGCGGCATCGGTAAAGCCCGGTCTTCTGGAGGAAACATCCGCATAAAGCGTGAACTGGCTCACTATCAAGAGCTCCGCCCCCGCATCCTTGGGACTGACGTTCATTTTGCCCCTATCGTCCTCAAACACCCTGAGACCGCAGATCCGGTCAGCAATCCACACAGCCTCTTCTTCCGTATCTTCCGTATGGACTCCCAAAAGCACCAAAAATCCCTTGTTTATACTGCTGTATTTTTGGCCCTCGATTTCGACCGAAGCCTGTTTTACTCTTGTTACTACCGCTCTCATCCGATGTTCTCCCTGTTTATTTATTTTCACTATACCACATTATCATTTCCCGGGCAATAAAACAAGGTGCTTGTTAAATACAGCAAAATGGAGTATTATACCAAAGACTTAAGAGTCAATTTAGGAGCAACCGTTTAGGTAAAGGTAGAAAAATGACATTAAAAGAATTAAACCCGGGCGAAACCGCCCTTATCACCGCAGTAGGAGGAGAAGGGGCCTTAAGACAGCATTTTCTTGACATGGGCCTGATTCCCGGCAGTGAAGTGACTTTGATAAAATATGCCCCGCTGGGGGATCCTGCTGAGCTGTTTCTTCACGGCTATGAGCTGACTTTGCGTCTGGATGATATGGCAAAGATCGCCATAGAGCCGGCAGTTTCCGGCATCGATCAAAACAAGGTTTCCAGGAAGTCAGAAACCAGATCTGTTCATCCCGGTCTCGGAGAGGGCGGAAAATTCCATCCAAAGGGCAGCGGTAATCCCCTGCCGGATGACACTGTACTCACCTTCGCTCTGGTGGGTAATCAGAACAGCGGTAAAACCACATTGTTCAACCAGCTTACGGGTTCAAATCAGCACGTGGGTAATTTCCCCGGTGTTACGGTGGACCGAAAGGACGGAGTGATAAAGGGTCATCCGAATACTCTGGTTACGGACCTTCCCGGCATATATTCTCTCTCTCCTTACAGCAGTGAGGAGATCGTTTCAAGAAATTTCGTTATAAACGAAAAGCCCTGCGCCATCATAAATATCGTTGATGCCACAAATATCGAGAGAAATCTTTATCTATCCATGCAGCTTTTGCAATTGGGATTTCCCATGGTCATCGCCCTTAACATGATGGACGAGATCCGCGGAAACGGCGGCACTATAGATGTAAACGAAATGGAAGCTGCTCTGGGAGTTCCGGTAGTTCCCATATCCGCCGCCAAAAATCAGGGTATAGATGAACTTATCGAGCATGCTATCCACGTGGCCCACTACCGTGAAGCCCCTCTTAAACAGGATGTCTGTGATGAGAACGACAACGGAGGAGCCATCCATCGCTGCCGCCATGCCATTGCCCATTTGATCGAGGATCATTCCAAAGCTGCCGGCCTGCCCTTATCCTTTGCAGCCAGCAAGGTGATCGAAGGTGATAGTCTTATAACAGACCAATTAAGCCTAGACGTAAATGAAAAAGAAACTATTGAACATATCGTTCTACAGATGGAAAAGGAACGTGGCCTGGACAGAAGCGCTGCCATAGCGGATATGAGATATTCCTATATCTTTAAAGTATGCGAGAGATGCGTTAAAAAGCCGAAAAAAAGCAAAGAAAGCCTTAGAAGCGAGCGCATGGACAGGATACTGACCGGAAGATGGACTGCTCTTCCCTTATTTGCGCTTATAATGCTTGCCATCTCCTATCTCACCTTCAACCTTATAGGAGGCACCTTACAGGATCTTCTGGCCTCAGGCATAGATGCTCTGACCGGGCTCGTGGATGCAGCTCTCACCCGGGGTAATGTAAATCCCATTCTCCACGGACTTGTTATCGATGGCATATTCACAGGCGTCGGAAGCGTTTTGAGTTTCCTTCCCGTTATCGTAACCCTGTTCTTCTTCCTTTCCTTACTGGAGGACAGCGGATATATAGCAAGAGTAGCCTTTTTCATGGACAAGCTCTTAAGAAGAGTAGGGCTTTCCGGGCGCAGCATAGTTCCCATGCTCATCGGCTTCGGCTGTACCGTTCCCGCAGTAATGTCCACGCGTACTCTTCCCAGTGAAAGGGACAGAAAGATGACTATACTCTTAACCCCTTTCATGAGCTGTGCGGCTAAAATGCCCATATATGCCTTCTTTGTAGACGCTTTCTTTAAAGAATACAAAGCTTTGATCTTTGTTTCGCTGTATGCCCTGGGTATTCTGGTTTCCATTCTGGTGGCACTTCTCTTCAGAAGCACTCTGTTTAAGGGTGAAGCCGTGCCTTTTGTTATGGAACTTCCCAATTACCGTATGCCCGGAGCCGCAAATGTGGGCCGTCTTCTTTGGGAAAAGGCTAAAGATTTCCTGCAAAGAGCCTTCACCATCATCCTTTTGGCAACTATCGTGATCTGGCTGTTACAGGGCTTTGATTTCCGATTCAATGAGGTTTCCGATGCCAAAGACAGCATGCTGGCATCCATTGCCGGCCTCCTTGTGCCTCTCATGAACCCCGCAGGTCTCGGAGACTGGAAGATCTGCACCTCTCTCCTGACCGGCTTTATGGCTAAGGAAAGTGTTGTTTCCACTCTGGAGGTGTTGTTCCCGCAAGGCATACAGGCAGCTCTGTCCGTAAAGACCGCTCTCTCCTTCCTTGTCTTCTCCCTGCTCTACACCCCCTGTGTGGCAGCGATCGCCTCCATAAAGAGGGAACTGGGTCACAAATGGGCCATCGGTGTAGTGCTCTGGCAATGCTTTGTGGCATGGCTGGCAGCTGTGATAGTTCGCCTTATAACCATGCTGTTTTAGGAGGTATGATATGGATATTTTCGATATCATCGTTTTGAATACTTTCGATATCATCGTTTTGATAATTCTCGCTGTGGCCATAGTCCAGGCTGTTATAGATACAGTACTGAACAGAAAAAAAAGCGGAGGCTGCAGCGGTAACTGCGCCTCCTGCGGTTTTGCGGGAAATTGCAAAGATAAAAAATGAACCCTTTTGTGCCGGCAGCCCATTTTGAGCCTTTGGGACGGGGTTAGAGTGTCACTTTTTGAGCCTTTGGGGACGGGGTTAGGGTGTCACTTTTTGACCCTTTGGGGACGGGGTTAGGGGTTCATTTTGCTCGCAAAATGAACCC
>JAFSWD010000007.1 GCA_017444675.1 Lachnospiraceae bacterium | reverse complement strand
TGTTAAATTATACGGACATAAAGCCGCATTCGCGGCTTTGAATTATTCTATGTACTTGACTTTCTGTAGACTCCGAAAAACACCTACGGTATTTTTCGTCGTTAAATTATACGGACATAAAGCCGCGAATGCGGCTTTGAATTATTCTACGTACTTGACTTTCTGTAGACTCGCAAAAACATCTGACGATATTTTTGCTCGTTAAATATACGAACAAAGACCCCCTGTTTACACATCAAAATTATACGAATCAAATACCCCCACAGTTACTGGCATTTTAAACAGTTTTGATGGGGATATTTGTTCGTATAATTTATATTATGCGAATACATCTATTTCTCTTCTTCAGTTCAAGCTTCAGTTCAAGCCCGTTAATTGAAGAAGTTATCGAGACTTTTATTTTCACCTTTCCTTAACCTCCCTTTACCATCTTGAAATCTGCTTTGACTTTTTTCTTTATCATTTCCAAGGAAAATCCATGCTTTTTTCAAATTCTCTCCTGAAATAATCAATAGACTCAGTCGGCAATTGTGTGCGTGGGACAGTCCTCCATATAGCAAATTCCGCCCGCCACATTTTTCAGCGTCTCGTCGTCGAGTCCCACGTCTTCCATTTCCACCAGATACGCCTCGGCTTCTTCCTTCGTAATATCGAAGCCCTCGGCTTTCGCAAGCGCCATCAGCTCGTCGGCGGTCTTGCACTGCATTGCCTTTTCAATAATTTCTTTTGTAAGTTCGTTTTTGTTGATCGCCATAGCTATTCCTCCTTAAAACTCGTTATACATTACTATAAAACCAAATTTCAATACATATCTCCGTTGATCAGCGCCCGGTCACGCTGTTTGTCGCCGATTATGTCCCCGTATGTGCCGCCTTTCCCGCTCTTATAGTATTTATCTGCATTAATTCCTAAATTATCCATCTCCGAAAGGGCGTTCATCCTGATCGTGTGCACCATTTCCTTCCTTTTTTTTCCAAGGTCTGTCCAGGGATTACGTTTTTCCTCATAGAGGGTGCAGGATCGGATCAGTTCAATATATATTTCTCTGATCTCTTCCACAGTTCTGTTAAACAATGTCTCGTTATCAGGGATCGGCTCCTTCAACTTTTGGTCGATCGTAAAGTACGTTGTCTTTACATTCTTCATAAGATCCGATGTCTTCGGAGAACTTAAGCCCGTTGAAAAGTCCTGGTCTTTTAATGTTCTGGCAGCTTTTGATGCTTCTTTAGATTTGCTGTCTTTCGCAATCTTTCTCTCCATCTTTTCAATGGTTTTTGAAATAAGCACGGGCTCTTCGTTTTTAAGGGGTGAATAGATGATCTCCTCATCCCACTTGACGGAAGGATCATCATTTTCCAGTTTATCAAGCAATTTGATAAGGCCGTAATCTGCATCATTAATGCCGAACATCATCACATCCATGGCCTGGCTCATCCGCGTCCCGACCAATGTCTTTCCGGCCCCTTTGCCTTTCGGGTCAAATGTACCTCCTGCAAAGCGCTCCGTTGCCTGCAGATACATAAAGGCACTAAGAGTATGGAACATATAGCGGTCTTCAGCGTTCTCCGGATCATAGAGCTCCGGGATCTTCTGGATCATTTTACGTCTTCTCCCACTTGCTGGCGCGCTACAAGTTCAGCAAAAAAGCCGTTTTTCGCCATCAGCTCATCATAAGTTCCATCCTCCACGATCTTTCCTTCATCAAGAACGATGATCCTGTCACAGTTTTTGATGGTGGAAAGCCTGTGGGCTATTACTACCCTGGTACACAAAAGAGAGTCAAGGGAATCCGACACCTCTTTCTGAGTGATATTATCAAGGGCGCTGGTGGCTTCATCAAACATAAGTATCTTAGGCTTCGGTGCTATGGCCCGGGCTATCATGATCCTCTGCTTCTGCCCACCGGATATTCCGCCGGTACCTTCACCGATAATAGTGAACATATTCATCGGCATCGCACGTATATCATCGGCGATCCCCGCCAATTCCGCCGCTTTCCAGGCATCCTCAAGGTTAAGCTCCGGTGCAGATATGACGATGTTCGAATAGATATCACCTATAAAAAGTGATCCGTTCTGCATAACGGTCCCGATCTTACTTCTGAGTGATTTTAAGTCTATACTGTTAAGATCCCGGCCGTCATAATAAACAGCACCTTTCTGCGGCTTTTCAAAGCCCAGCATTATCCGCATCAGCGTACTCTTGCCGCAGCCTGTCTTTCCGGTAATGGCCACATACTGTCCCGGCCGGATCTTAAGGCTTAAGTCGTCAAGCACCGGAGGCATATCTTCGCTGTAACGAAAGGTTACGTTATTTAATTCGATACCGCCGGAAAGCTTCTCAATAACGTGTTTGTCCTCAGCTATCTCGGGCGCAGTCTCAATTATCGGACGTAAGAGTTCAAAAGTCGGGGCTATCTGGGAAGCCGGATCTATTAAAGGTACAAGTGTATTAAAAGCACCGCCTACTATGGCAAAGGCGGCATTGAAGGCATAGTATTCACTGATATCCACCCGGGTCCTTATTGCAAGAAAGTAGATCATTATAGTACCGGTAAGCTGTATCATCGTTATAATAGCCGGAAATACCTTAACGAAGATGGGAGGGTCATACAGATATCCTGACTGTTCGGCATATGCGTTAGCCCATTTTGAAAAGGCCCGGCGCTCGGAGCCTGAAACCTTTATCTTCTCTATACCTGTTATCAGTGAATAGGATAAACCGCTCTCCTTTGCTTTAAGTTCCATCTGAGTCCTGTAAATATGCGACCTGATGACCAGAGCCGATAAACAAACGATCAACTGAAGCGCTGCTACAAAAAATGCGGGAACCGCCAGGGCCGGTGCAAAGGATCTTATTTCTATGATATAGATAAAAGAAAACAGAGCGCTGGTAAAAGAGGTCATAACAAGGTTTAAGATCTCGTAAACAAGTAAACTCACGTTGCTAACACGTGTGGCAAGATCTCCGGAAGTATACTTTGTGAAGAACGAGCCCGGAAGCGTTAATATCCTCATCATCGTTGCCGATTCAACGGAGATCGAAAACTTTTGAGTAAGCCTGTGCAGAAAAAGATCCTGTATCGTTCCGAACAGCAGGGAAGAAAGGGATGCGCATATCAGGAAAACTGCGGTGATCACAAGTACAGACACTCTTCCTGTCTCC
>JAFSWD010000006.1 GCA_017444675.1 Lachnospiraceae bacterium | reverse complement strand
ATAAAATATGAGTTACAAGACTTTTACAATGGAGCTTGCTGGAAGAACTCTGTCAGTAGATGTCGGTAGAGTAGCCGCACAGGCTAACGGCGCCGCATTCATGCATTATGGTGATACAACCGTGCTTTCCACTGCTACGGCATCGGAAAAACCCAGAGACGGTATCGATTTCTTTCCTCTTTCTGTAGAGTATGAGGAAAAACTTTATGCAGTAGGAAAAATTCCCGGAGGATTCACAAGACGTGAAGGAAAGCCTTCCGAGAATGCCATCCTTACAAGCCGTGTTATCGATCGTCCCATGAGACCTTTGTTCCCTAAGGATTATCGTAACGACGTAACACTTAATAATATGGTAATGTCAGTTGATCCTGAGTGCAGCCCTGAATTAACGGCTATGCTTGGTTCGGCTATTGCAGTTGCAATTTCTGATATCCCCTTTGACGGCCCTTGTGCAACAACACAGGTTGGTCTTATCAACGGAGAATTTGTTATCAATCCCAATTCAGCTCAGACAGCTGTATCTGACCTTAAGCTTACGGTAGCCTCTACAAGAGATAAGGTTATCATGATCGAGGCAGGAGCAAACGAAGTTCCCGAAGCTAAGATGATCGAGGCTATTTACAAGGCAGATGAGGTTAATAAGCAGGTTATCGCTTTCATTGACAAGATCGTGGCAGAGGTTGGTAAGCCCAAGCATGAGTACACCAGCTGTGCCATTCCCGAAGAGCTTTTTGCGGCTATCCGCGAGCAGGTTCCTCCCGCAGAGATGGAAGTAGTTATGTTTGCTCCCGAGAAGCAGGTTCGTGAAGAGAGGATCAGAAATCTTAAGGATAAGCTTGCAGAAGTATTTGCAGATAAGGAAGACTGGCTTCCTCTTATTGATGAAGCTGTTTACCAGTATGAGAAGAAGACTGTACGTAAGATGATCTTACAGGATCACAAGCGTCCCGACGGAAGAGAGATCACACAGATCCGTCCTTTGGCTGCCGAAGTTGATATCATTCCCAGAGTACATGGTTCCGCAATGTTCACAAGAGGACAGACTCAGATCTGCAATGTTACTACTCTTGCACCTCTTGCAGAAGCTCAGAAGCTTGACGGCCTTGATGAAAACGAGACCTGCAAGCGTTATATGCACCAGTACAATTTCCCTGCTTATTCAGTAGGTGAGACCAAGGTTTCCAGAGGACCCGGACGTCGTGAGATCGGTCATGGAGCACTTGCGGAGAGAGCACTTATGCCTGTGCTTCCTTCGGAAGAGGAATTCCCTTACGCTATCCGTACCGTATCCGAGACTTTCGAATCCAACGGTTCCACATCAATGGCTTCTACCTGTGCTTCCTGCATGTCTCTTATGGCTGCGGGCGTTCCCATCAAGAAGATGGTTGCGGGTATTTCCTGTGGTCTCGTTACAGGTGCTACAGATGATGATTATATTCTTCTCACAGATATCCAGGGACTTGAAGACTTCTTCGGAGACATGGACTTCAAGGTAACAGGTACAGACGCAGGTATCACAGCTATCCAGATGGATATCAAGATCCACGGCCTTACACGTCCCATCGTTGAAGGAGCTATAGCTCGCTGCCGTGAAGCAAGAATGTATATTATGGAAAACTGCATGAAGAAGGCTATTTCCGAGCCCAGACCCGAAGTTTCCAAGTATGCTCCCAAGATCATACAGATCCAGATCGATCCTACCAAGATCGGTGATGTTGTTGGACAGCGCGGTAAGACCATCAATGCTATCATCGAGCAGACAGGCGTTAAGATCGATATCACCGATGACGGTTCTGTTTCCGTTTGCGGTACAGAGATCGATAAGATGAATGAGGCTATCCGCCTTATCAATATCATCGTATCTGATTTTGAAGCAGGTCAGGTTCTCGAAGGAAAGGTTGTTTCCATTAAGGAATTCGGTGCTTTCCTTGAGTTCGCTCCCGGTAAAGAGGCTATGGTACATATTTCCAAGATCGCTAAAGAGAGAATTGACAGAGTAGAGGATGTTCTTACTTTGGGCGATAAGGTTAAAGCCGTTTGCCTCGGTAAGGACAAGATGGGAAGAGTAAGCTTCTCCATCAAGGATGTAAAATAATCAGTTATCATTGGATTTTTACCCGCATGCGGCTCAACCGTATGCGGGTGTTTTTATGTTGAAATATAAGCATTTTAAACAAAGATCATTCCTTTTATGCATCAAACTTTATGTGTTTTAGAAGTTTAAATTATTTGCATTTTTAACAAGATATAGTATAATTTTAATGATCGTATAACTAAATTTTGTAAAGGATATTGAAGAATGTCGGAGACAAAAAAGAGGACGAATTCCGCTGCAGGCAAGAAAACTGCGGAAGAAACAAAAAAAACAAACAGATCAAATAAGAACAGCGGCAGTGATAAAGCTATAAAAGAAACAAAAAAATCTCAAAATTCTCCCAAAGAAAAAAAGATGACAAAGGCAGAAAAGGCCGAGTTTGAAAGGGAGCAGGAGAGGATCGCGGCTGAAAAGCGTGAAAGAGCCGAAGAAAGAAGAGCTGTCAAGGATGAGGTGACTATTACCATAGCTGTGGCGGTAGCTGTTCTTTTGATACTCAGTAATTTTAAACTCAGCGGTATAGTGGGCGAGATAATCAACGGAGCATTATTTGGACTTTTCGGATGGTTGGCTTATCTTGTTCCTTTTTTGATAGTGGTTTTTGTATGCTTCTTTTTGGCCAACAGAAATTCAGGTTTTAAATATTTTCCGAAGATAATAGCTTCTTTTTTGGTATTTATCCTTCTTGCAGCCATGATACAGATAGCTGTGGGAGAAACCACGGAAGAAATGAATGCTATGGATTATTATAAATATGCCAGAGACCATAAGTCCGGAGGCGGAGTTGTGGGTGGTATAATCTGCCGGGCTCTGGTACGGTGGTTTGACATCGTAGGCTCCTATATTGTTTTGGCTACTCTTGAGATAATCTGCATTTTCTTCATCACCGGGCGAGCGCTGATCAAGAGCCTTACCGATCATATTAAAGCTAAAAATGCCGAAAAGGTGGAGAAAAGAAAAGAGATCAACGATCTTTATGACGAGTATCTGGCTACCGAAGAGGCGGAAGAATACCTTGAGAACAAACAGACCGGTGTGGAGAGCATGCTTCCCGGAAACAGATACAGACAGGAAGAAGCTGCGGGAGAAGAAGCAGATGAAGATGCTGTTTCCGCTTACGGAAACAATACCGGTGTAAGGATGCCCATGGATTATCCGGAGGGTTATGATGAGGAAGAGGAAAGAAAGTTTGAAGAAAGCTTAAGACGTTCTCATCTGGATAAGAAGAAGTATAAGAAGGAAAAAGGCGGGAAATTTAATTTCTTTGGCGGAAGGACCGAGACTCAGCCTTACGGTGCCGTCAGGACCGAGATTCCCGTTGAGGATGCGCCCGAAGAAGATATTCCTGTTGAGGATATTCATATAGAAATGCCCTTCGTCGAGGAAACATATGCAGATAACACAAATGTTTACAGCTCTGATGCGGCCGGTAAAGAAAGCACTTCCGCAGCACAGGAACAGTACGAGAGTATTTTTGAATCCGAATTAAACAAGAAGTTTTCGGGCAAAAAAGATCTTAGAGAAACAAGAAACAAAGATAACCGTGCGGTAAGTATCTTTAAGCCCAGAGCAGAAGTCAAGGAGTACGTAACCGACGGAGAAGACGATCTTATAGATCTTTCCGAAAAGAAGGAAATGAGTTTTTCCGAAACATCACTTAAGGATAAGGAATTCTCCTATGACAAGGAAGAACTGGCAAAGACCGTGGACAGTGTTCCCTATGCTTTAAGCGGAGCAGCCAACAGGCCTTTGCAATATAAGAAGCCGGTTAAGGAAGAAAAGATCGAGGCTCGGGAGGACAGGCTCTTTGATGATGATTTTTACGATCCTTCGGCCGAGGAAGAAATAATTCCCGCGGACAGCAATGTATCAGGGGAAGCCATTACTTTGCGTGAAGAAAGCAAAGCAAATGCTTTTGAAAATCAGGTTGAGATCGGAAGCAAGGTAGTGGAGGAAAAGAACAACCAGCTGGCTTTTGAACCTGTAAAAGAGTATATGTTCCCGCCTATTGAACTCTTGGATCCTCCCGTCAGAAAGAACAATGAGGACAATACGGATGAACTGGCGGAAACTGCCGAAAAGCTCAGGGCCACTCTGGACAGCTTCGGTGTAAGAGTTACGGTTACGGATGTGCAGAGAGG
Source organism: Lachnospiraceae bacterium (assembly GCA_017444675.1). Taxonomy (GTDB): domain Bacteria; phylum Bacillota; class Clostridia; order Lachnospirales; family Lachnospiraceae; genus RGIG3528. Next base: position 8,597 of record JAFSWD010000006.1, on the reverse strand, counting down.
TCCTTCGGTTACCAGGTACGAGCTTCAGCCTGAAGTGGGAGTTAAGGTTTCCAGGATCACCAATCTGGCAGATGATATTAAGCTGAATCTTGCAGCTGCGGATATAAGGATCGAAGCTCCCATACCGGGTAAAGCCGCTGTGGGCATAGAAGTTCCCAACCGCGAAAACACCATGGTCACTCTTCGGGAACTTATAGAAAGTGATGAGTTTGCCCATGCCAGAGGAAAGATACCCTTTACAGTCGGTAAGAGTATCGAAGGTGCAAACATAATAGGTGATATTGCCAAGATGCCCCATTTGATGATAGCAGGTGCTACGGGTTCAGGTAAATCCGTTTGTATCAATACCATAATCATGAGCATCCTGTATGAATTTAAGCCGGAAGACGTTAAGCTCATAATGATCGATCCCAAGGTGGTCGAACTTTCCGTATATAACGGAATACCTCATCTTCTGATACCTGTCGTGACAGATCCCAAGAAGGCTGCAGCGGCACTTAACTGGGCCTGCGTGGAAATGGATGAGAGATATAAGAAGTTTGCGGAACTGTCTGTCAGAGACCTTAAAGGCTACAACGAGAGAGTAAAACAGGAAGCAGAAAACGGTAATACCGATGAGAATTATCCCATCCTTCCCCAGATGGTCATTATCGTAGACGAGCTTGCAGATCTCATGATGGTTGCTTCAAATGAAGTGGAGGATTCCATTTGCCGTCTGGCGCAAAAGGCCAGAGCCTGCGGTATGCATTTGATCATTGCCACTCAGAGACCTTCGGTAAATGTCATCACCGGACTTATTAAAGCAAACATTCCTTCCAGAATAGCTTTTGCGGTTTCTTCCGGAGTGGATTCCAGAACCATACTCGATAATGTCGGAGCGGAAAAGCTTTTGGGAAAGGGCGATATGCTCTATTATCCTACGGGAATGTCAAAACCTGTCAGGATCCAGGGATGCTTCGTTTCCGATAAAGAAGTGAATTCTGTTGTTGAATATATTACCAAGACAAACGATCCTGCAGTTTATAATGAATCCATCAATGAAAAGATAGCTCGTTCCAATGATGAGAACAAAGCAGCTGCAAGCGGCAGCGTGCCTCAAAATGACGATGGGCGTGATGAGTATTTTGAGGATGCGGGAAGGCTGATAATCGAAAAAGAAAAAGCCTCCATCGGTATGCTTCAGAGAGCATACAAGATAGGCTTTAACAGAGCAGCCAGGATCATGGATCAGTTGGCGGAAGCGGGGGTCGTATCCGAAGAAGACGGAAACAAACCCAGACAGGTGCTTATGTCCATGGCTGACTATGAAAGTATGCTTCAAAACGAAGGAAGATGATTTCTTCGATTGAATACAACAACTCTATATTTTTTCAGGTATCAGAAAGGGGATAACCATGAAATCCGACATTCAGATCGCACAGGAAGCTTCCATGCTTCCCATCACCGAAGTAGCCAAGAGACTCGATATCGATTCCGATGATCTTGAACTTTACGGAAAGTACAAGGCAAAATTATCAGAGGAATTGATCAACTCACTTGCTTCTAAGCCAAACGGAAAGCTTGTTCTGGTCACTGCTGTCAATCCCACCCCCGCAGGTGAAGGAAAGACCACGACTACAGTAGGTATCGGTGAAGCAATGGGCAGACTTAACAAAAAAGCCGTCATTGCTCTTCGAGAGCCTTCACTCGGACCTTGCTTCGGCATTAAGGGAGGAGCTGCCGGTGGCGGATATGCCCAGGTAGTGCCCATGGAGGATCTTAACCTTCATTTTACCGGCGATTTCCATGCCATCACATCTGCCAACAACCTTCTTGCAGCTATGCTTGATAACCACATTTTCCAGGGAAATAAGCTGGGTATCGATCCCAAGCAGGTGGTTTGGAAACGCTGCGAAGATATGAATGACAGAGCGTTAAGAAACTGCATCATCGGTCTTGGCAAAAAGTCGGACGGTGTTGCAAGAGAAGATCATTTTATCATTACCGTTGCTTCGGAGATCATGGCCATCCTTTGTCTTTCCGATGATATGGAAGACCTTAAAAAGAGACTCGGACGTATAATCGTAGCCTACAGATATGACGGAAGTCCCGTTACGGCTGCGGATCTCAATGCAGTCGGATCCATGGCCGCACTCCTTAAGGATGCTATGCAGCCCAACCTGATCCAGACTCTTGAGCACACACCTGCCATAGTTCATGGCGGCCCTTTTGCAAATATCGCTCACGGATGTAACTCCGTAAGAGCTACCAAGACAGCCCTTAAACTTGCCGATTATGTAATTACGGAAGCAGGTTTCGGTGCAGATCTCGGAGCGGAAAAATTCTTTGATATCAAGTGCCGTATGGCAGGCCTTAAGCCCGATGCGGTGGTACTGGTGGCTACGGTACGTGCCATTAAGTATAACGGCGGAGTGGATAAGACTGAGCTGGGAAAAGAAAACCTTGAGGCGTTGAAAAAGGGTATCGCCAACCTTGAAAAGCACATTGAAAATCTTCAGAAGTACAATGTGCCTGTTATCGTCACTCTTAACCGTTTCCTTTCCGATTCGGATGCAGAACTTGCCTTTGTTGAGAAGTTCTGCAGAGACAGAAATTGTGATTTTGCCCTTTCCGAAGTTTGGGAAAAGGGAGGCGAAGGCGGTATCGCTCTGGCGGAAAGAATACTTGATACACTGGAGAACAAGAAGAGCGGATTTAAGCCTCTGTATGAGGATGACATGACGCTTTGCGAAAAGATCGAAAAGGTATGTAAAGAGATCTACGGCGCAGAGAATGTAACTTATGATGCAAGCGCTCTTAAAGATATTAAAAAGATAGAAGATATGGGTTACGGTAAATGTCCCGTATGCCTTGCAAAGAATCAATATTCCTTATCCGACGATCCCAAGAAGCTGGGACGTCCCACAGGCTTCACCGTAAATATCAGAGAGGCCTATATGAGTGCGGGAGCAGGTTTCCTGGTAGCCATCACAGGTACGATGATGACTATGCCCGGACTTCCCAAGGTACCCGCCGCTGAAGGAATAGACGTTATAGACGGTAAGATCAGAGGACTTTTCTGATCCGTTTTAGAACACAAAAATCTGGTTAGCATCAGGAGGATAATATGCTGCAATTTGGAATCAGAGGGCATGATATGCCTAAGGCACCTGTTGAAGAATGGGTTAAAAACATCAGAGAGGCAGGTTTTTGCTGTACACAGCTTGCTTTGCCCAAGGCTTTTACGGACTTTAATACGGAGCCTGCTGCCATGACAAGCGGAATGGCCATGTATTTAAGAAACCTTTTTGCAAAAAACGATGTAAAGGTTTCTGTCCTCGGATGCTACCACAATCTTGCAACTCCTGACAAGGAGCAGCTGAAGGTTACACAGAACATTTATAAGACCCATATACGGTTTGCTTCTATCCTGGGCTGCGGTCTGGTGGGCACGGAAACCGGTGCTGTGAATACGGAATATAAACCCTGTCCCGAAAATCACACGGATGAGGCTCTGGATACTTTTATCGAAGGTCTTCGTCCCGTGGTGGAATATGCCGAAAAAATGGGCGTTTGTGTGGGTATTGAGCCTGTTTGGAACCATATAATGCACACCCCCGAAAGAACTAAAAAGGTTATCGATACCATTGATTCCCCTAATCTCAGAGTGATATTCGATCCCATAAACATGTTCAATGCGGAAAATGAAGCTCACGGAAATGATATAGTGGATAAAATGTTTGAGATCCTCGGACCCGAGATCGATGTTATCCATTTAAAGGATTATGTGGTCAAAGACGGCAAGATAGTTTCACGACCTGTTACCCTCGGTGAAGGCAGATTTGATATTCCCCACCTGTTCAGTATAATAAAGAAGAAAAAGCCTTATATTAATGTGCTTCTGGAAGACAGCCTGCCTGAAAATGTGGAAATATCCAAGGCGTATGTAAAAAAATGTTACGAAGAAGCCTGATAAGCTGAAAAAAATTTATTTTTGATATTGATTTATTGTGTTGGATTCTGTACAATTATACAAGATGTTGTGTTCAATGGGAGAATGGGAGGTTCCTTATGAAATGTCCTTATTGCAATAAAGAAAATACCAGAGTAATAGATTCAAGACCTGCAGAAGACGGTCTTAGCATCCGCAGGCGCAGGGAATGTGATGAATGCGGCAAACGTTTTACCACTTATGAGAAAATAGAGACTATTCCTCTTGTAGTCATCAAAAAGGACAATACAAGAGAGCCTTACGACCGTGAAAAGATCACTTCGGGTGTTTTCAGTTCATGCCATAAGCGTCCCATCTCTGTTGCTCAGATAAATGAATTGGTGGATGAAGTGGAAACAGCCATTTATAATCGTGAAGAGAAGGAGATACCCAGCAGCGTTATAGGTGAAATGGTAATGGACAAACTTCGCGACATGGATCCTGTTGCTTATGTGCGTTTTGCATCGGTTTATCGTGAGTTTAAAGACGTAAGCACATTTATGGATGAACTTAAAAAGATACTTGAAAGCAAATAAAAGATAAACCTCTTGACTAAGGTCAAGAGGTTTTGTTATATTTAAAAAAACACATTGATTCTTTTGTCCCGGGAGAGGAAAAGAGGTTCAAGTGTATTGTAAATGTTATACATCTGCCATCTGCGGTATAAACGGCATTCTTGTGTCGGTAGAGGTGGATATCAGAAACGGGCTTCCCTGCTTTCAAATGGTGGGCGGAGTGGCTTGTGAGGTACAGGAAGCAAAGGACAGGATAAGGATAGCCCTGGAAAATTCCGGATATATCCTTCCTCCGAAGCATATTACCGTCAATATGTCTCCCGCAGACATTAAAAAAGAAGGTACAGCCTTCGATCTTCCGATAGCAGCGGCTCTTCTTGCCGCATTTGGCTATATCCCCGAAAAAAATCTGGATAAATATCTGTTATTGGGTGAGCTGTCGCTTGACGGCCGGGTTAAAAAGACAGGAAACATCCTGCCTTCGGTTTTTGTTGCAAAAGAGAAGGGGCTTAAGATCATATGCCCATCGGAAGACCTGAAAGAAACCGGCTGGTCTGACAGCGTTCCGGTCTGCGGTATCGATGATGTGGAAGAACTGGCAGATATATTGAGCGATTTTGGAGATCATAAAGAATTTAGTCCTATATCAGAGTTAAATCCTTATGTCGATGAGGAAGATGATATTGATCCTTTTGAGGGAATATACGGCAATGAAAAAGCCAAAAGAGGGGTGATCCTGGCAGCTGCGGGAGGTCACAACATCTTTATGTCCGGTAACGGTACTGATGAAAAAAAGAAAATGGCTGAAGCCTGGGTTAAGCTGCTTCCGAAGCTTGAAAAGGAAGAAAAGACGGAACTCTTAAAGATGGATTCGGTTATGGGAGAAAAGATTTCGGAACCTGTTAAAAGAAGGTCCTTTGCCATTAACGGATCAAATCTTTTCGGAGACTATGATCTTTGCAAGGCACATAAGGGCGTACTTATGATCGAAGAAGGAGAATTACTGAAAACCGGGATGATTACCCGGATCAAGGAGGTATATGATAATAAAAATATAAAAGTAAAGATTTCGGACTATACAAAACAACTTCCGTGTTCCTTTGATATGGCTGTCGGAGGACGTTTGTGCCCCTGCGGCAATTATCCGGACAAAGATAATTGTAACTGTACTTTAAAACAGGTAAATAAATGCATTTCTGAGTTGAATCCGTTTTTTAAAAAAGAACCTGCCATCTGGATCCACATCTATGAACCGGAGTTCAGTTGTTTTTTATCCGAAAACAAGGAGGGTAAAGATGCGAAGCTCAAGATAATCAATGCAAGAAATAAGCAATATCTGCGCTATGGAGATAAAAAAACAAACGGAGATCTTACAGATCGGGAGATATCAAAATATTGCGTTTTAAATGAAGAAACAGCCCGAAAACTAAATGAACTTCTACCCGAGGATTTTAAGATATCCGATTACTTTAAAATGCTCAGAGTGGCCAGAACCATAGCAGACCTTGACGATCTTGAGGAAATAACTTTTTCCTGCCTCAAGGAAGCGTTTTCTTTTACGGCAAGGGGGAATAATGTATGAATAGGACTGAGATCTATCATTGGTTTAATTCTATCACTCAAATATCTCCGGAAGAAAAGTCGGCTTTGCTGAACACCTTCGGTATAGACGAGATCCTGTCGTGGAATGATGAGGACAAGATCGGGGGCTATCTTAAGGAGACAGCTGTAGACCCCATAAAAGCCGGTATTATTTGCAATAAAAAGTTTAGGGAAGACAGCAGAAGAGTTTTTGAGAATGCTGTTAATCGGGGCATATGTTCTGTCTGCCCGGAAGATGGGGAATATCCTGTAAAACTTAAAGAACTGTATGTGATGCCCCTATGCCTTTACTACATCGGAAGACTGCCGGAAAACACGGAACCCATACTGGCGGTTGTCGGTTCGAGGCAGTGCAGCGACTATGGACTCAGGATGTCCGGATATTTCGGCCGGGGTATGGCCGTCAACAGAATCAGTGTGATATCGGGAATGGCCCTGGGAATAGACGGAGAGACACAAAAAGCGGTTTTGGAAAGGGGAGGAACCACCTATGCGGTGTTGGGTTCCGGAGTGGATGTGCCTTATCCGCTGCAAAACCTGGAACTGTACAAGTCAATTCCGGTTAAAGGCGGTTTGATATCAGAAGTCCCTCCGGGATCAGAACCTTCCGCCATAAACTTCCCCAGAAGGAACAGGATAATATCGGCTCTGTCTGACGGTATACTTTTAATAGAAGCAAAATTTCGTTCCGGAGCACTTATCACCGTTAATTACGGTCTCGAACAGGGAAAAGAGATAATGGCTGTTCCGGGAAGGATCGAAGATATCATGTCTGAGGGTTGTCTTGACATGATCAGATCCGGAGCTTCTCCTGCCACATGTGTGGAAGATGTGGTTAAAATGATAAAAGGAATTGTAAAGTAAAATAAAATTTTTATTTGACAAAAACAATTTTCTGTTATATTTTACCATTTGCTGTGTTAAACACAAAAAATTTACTGTAAACGGAGCTATGATATGCCTAAACATCTTGTTATAGTGGAGTCGCCCGCTAAGGCTAAAACAATCAAGAAATATCTCGGCACCAATTATGAAGTTATAGCATCCAACGGACATGTAAGGGATCTTCCCAAGAGCCAGATGGGTGTTGATGTAGAAAAAGATTTTGAGCCAAGATATATTACCATACGCGGAAAAGGAGATATATTGGCTAAACTTCGCAGAGAAGTTAAGAAAGCCGATAAAGTTTACCTTGCAACTGACCCGGATCGTGAAGGGGAAGCTATTTCATGGCATCTTGCCAACGCTTTGAAACTTGATGATAAGCATTACTGCAGGATCACATTTAATGAGATCACTAAAAATGCGGTAAAGAATTCCATTAAAAATGCCAGAGATATAGATATGAAGCTTGTTGATGCACAACAGGCAAGAAGAGTTCTGGATCGTGTGGTAGGATATGAGATCTCACCCCTTTTGTGGGAAAAGATAAAGAGAGGACTGAGTGCCGGACGTGTTCAGTCATCTACTCTCAGGATGATATGCGACAGAGAAAACGAGATAGCATCTTTTGTGGCAAAGGAATATTGGGATATAACCGTTTCCCTTACTTCGCCGGATGTTAAAAAAGCTTTTGAAGCCAAGCTCACTTCCATTGGTGAGGAAAAGGCTGAGATCGGATGCAAAGAAGAAGTCGATGAGATACTTAAGAATATAAAAGGTAAGAAGTTTAAGTTTTCCGATATCAGATTCTCGAAGAGACAGAAGAAAGCACCTCTTCCTTTTACTACAAGTACATTGCAGCAGGAAGCTTCAAAGCAGTTGAACTTTTCGACTCAGAAGACGATGAAGACTGCCCAGCAGCTGTATGAAGGTGTGGATGTTAAAGGACATGGAACCATCGGTTTGATAACATACCTCCGTACGGATTCCACCAGAGTATCGGTTGAGGCTGAACAGGCTGCAAAGGAATATATCACAAAGGCCTTCGGAGCCGCTTCCTACTCGGAACCTGCAGCAAAAGACAACGGTTCCAAGAAGATCCAGGATGCTCATGAAGCTATCCGTCCCACCTATTGCGATCTTACTCCCGCAGAGGTCAAGGACAGCCTTCCCAGGGATGTGTTCAGGCTTTATCAGCTCATATGGAAAAGATTTGTTGCAAGCCGTATGCCTGCAGCAGAGTATAACAGCGTAAACGTTAAGCTCACCTGCGGCAATTACAGGTTCAGTTCCGTATCCACCACACTTTCAAGTGCGGGATATATGAATGTATATTCAGACCGAGAGGACGATGAAGCAAAGTCAGGGGCTGCATTGGATAAACTGAATGAGAAGTCGGTGATCAAGGTGGGAGATATTGTTCCCAACCAGCATTTTACTTCTCCCGCACCCCATTTTACCGAAGCTTCTCTTGTTAAAACAATGGAAGAACTGGGCATAGGCAGACCCAGCACCTATGCGCCTACCATTACCACGCTGCTTGCCAGACATTATGTGACCAAGGAAAACAAGAACATATATGTTACTGAGCTTGGAGAAGCTGTAAACGACGTAATGCTTAAAGCTTT
>JAFSWD010000095.1 GCA_017444675.1 Lachnospiraceae bacterium | reverse complement strand
TCATATGAAATCTTCTGTCCGTCACGTATAACGGATACATTCTCAGCTGATCCGGCTGATTCCATATATCTGTTTACGATGACATCCACAAATTTCTCATCGAGTTCAACTCCATAGCACACTCTTCCCGTCTGCTCACAAGCCATAAGCGTAGAACCGGAACCAAGGAAAGGATCAAGCACGATGCATCCCATCATGGTAGATATCTGTATCGGATATGCCATAAGGGCAATCGGCTTCATGGTAGGATGTTCCTTTGAGGACTTCGGACGGTCATATTCCCATACCGTTGTCTGCTTCCTGTCGGAATACCACTGATGCTTCCCGCCAAGCTTCCATCCGTAAAGGCATGGCTCATGGATCCATTGGAATGGACTGCGCCCGAGTACCAGGGCATTTTTCTTCCATATGCAGCACCCCGATAAATAAAAGCCGGCATCCACAAAGGCTTTCCTAAAGTTAAGCCCCTGGGTGTCGGCATGAAATACATATATCGAAGCATCCGCTTCCATGTTCTGTTCCATATTGACAAAGGCCGCAAAGAGGAATTTATAGAAATCCTCATCGGGCATGTTGTCATTCTTTATCTTTCCGGCCGTCTCCTCAACATTTACATTGTAGGGAGGATCCGTCAGCACAAGGTTGGCCTTCTTTCCTTCCATCAGCCTCTCATAGGTTTCGGGAAGAGTCGAGTCACCGCAGATAACCCTGTGGTTACCGAGCAGCCATATATCACCCGTCTTTGCCACGGTCGGCTTTGCAAGTTCGGCATCCACATCGAAGTCATCTTCTTTTATCTTCTTGTTATGTACCTTATTGAAAAGCTGTTCTATCTCAGGCGGTTCAAAACCCGTGGTCGCTACATCAAAGTTGGAGTTCTGAAGATCCTCTATAAGGTCAGCCAGGAGTTCCTCATTCCATGCACCCGTGATCTTATTAAGCGCTACATTTAATGCTTTCTCCTGGTTCTTATCCAGATCAACAATCGCACACGGCACTTCGGTATATCCAAGAGCCTGTGCAACGGTAACCCTCTGATGCCCGCCTATGATTGTCATGTCGGCATTTACCACAACAGGGTCCGCAAAGCCAAACTCGACAATGGAGTTCTTTATCTTTTCATATTCCTTATCGCCGGGTTTCAGTTTCTTCCTCGGGTTATACTCCGCAGGATTCAGCTTCGAAATCGGCAGTACTTCCAGTCTCGCTGTCTTCATCATATCTATCCTCCCAAAATCTGTATTTGATATAGCAGTCATGGGAACAGAACTTTCTATTCTTATTCCCGTAAGACTTAAACTCTTCTTTGCACCTCTTGCAGACACAGGTGTACATGGCTGAATCATTCTTTTTCAGCTTGTCCCCGTTATTCTTCCACCACTCCCGTCTGCACTTGATATCACAGAACTTCTTATGTCTGCCCGTTGATGGCTGCGAGATTGGCTTGCCACAGCAGAGGCACTTCTTACCAAGAATGGCTTGCTCTTCCATGTTTTTCCGTATTGCCTTTCCATAACCACTCAGTCCCCTGCTCTTGCAGTAATTACGAACGATGTCACGGGAAAGGCCTATCTGCATACCGATGGACTTGTATCCGATACCCTTCGCCCTTAGGGCACGTATCTGGACAGCCTGTTGCTCGGTCATAACAAATCACTTCCTTTCCAATCAAAAAAGGATAAAAACATAGCTTTTCAGCTGCGTTTTTACCCTTAAAAACCAATGAAAATATAAACTTTTTAACGAAACTCACATACGAGAAACCTACGCTCTATATGTGTTTTGCGAATTATCCTCTGCCCCGGATATATCCCCCGTGTTTAATTCTGCGAAAATTCACGCAAAGGGGGGCGCCGGCCTTTTGTAAAAAAGTACACAGAGATTTAATCCCCCCTTCCCCTCGGGAGCAAGTCACCGCAAGGGTTCACGAACCGTACAAATATAGTTTCGCCTAATACTTATACTCGGGGGTTGCATCCTCGTTCCACGTCTTCTTATCATGACACGGCTTGCAAAGGCTCTGCCAGTTAGTTTCGTCCCAGAATAGCTTGGGGTCTCCACGGTGTGGTACGATGTGATCCACCACCGTAGCCTCCGTAAGAACACCCCCTTTATAACACCGCACACAGTACGGATGCCTTCGAAGGTAATTGGCACGTGCTTTCTGCCACTTGCTTCCGTACCCACGCTTACCACTGCTTGCCCTGTCACCCCTATGCTCGGGAGCATGCACATCACAGTAGTAGTTGTCCGTAAGGTTGGGACAGCCTGGGTGGTGGCACGGCTTCTTAGGCTTAAGCCTTGGCTTTATGTCCATGTGTACGCACCTCCTTTTTGGCATAAAAAAAGACCGGGGTTTTTAGCCTCGGTCTCCCTATCCACTTTCTTCGATTATACATTACCACAAAAAATTTGCCTTGGGAAGTGCAAATGTAGTATACCAAATTTCACTATCGGCAACATCTGGCGGATTGTAATTTCGCCTTAAACATGGTATTATGAAATTGGTATTGATGGCCTCTTATTTTGTAGCCCGTAAACCATGTTTCCCTAAAAGGAGGTGTGCGTATGCGTAAGCCGAGTGACGAGGTCATCCTCGCTGTCATCAAGGCAGTGACTGACGTTGCTTTAGCTCTTATCAAGAGCCGTAAGTAACAAAGAGACTGCTGACAGAATACCCACAAGGGGCACTCTGTTATAGAGTGTCTCTTTTCTTTTACCAGAAAATCTCTACTTCCTCCCCACCATATTTCTCAAACCACATTCTGCTCGGAACATTCTTATTATTTACGATTATTCTATCTTCATCCTTTATGCTATTCAAAAATGCCTCATAGTCATCAAAATGAAAATCCTCGACTCTGACAAAATCGATATGGGCGGTATCAAGGAATCCGCCTTCACTATATTCGGCTTTTTCCTGATCATATAGTCTGATAACCTTTTCTCTTCTTCCGTCAGGGAATTCCATGTAATATCTGTTTACACTTCTTGGAATCTCCTTCAATCTTCTATACAAACTATCGAAACTCGTATCAATTGCTCCAATATCTCTTTTGATACTTCCCTCATCATCCGAAATAGTATATCCACCTATAAGGAGATACATCAAGAGAAGGGTGTTATTACGGATTTTCTTTACCGCTTCCCAATCGTAGATATTATCCTTGTGGAAATGCTCATTACGGCACTCACTTGTATAATTCTCAAAATACCCGTGTATTGTTCTTACAGCATTATCAGAAACATTCCACCCATCTGAATTATCATGTAAAAACCACATAAGCGGGGCAAGAGTCACATCAAAAAACTCTTTATTGCTTTCCTTTACTCTAACCTGTGGTTTGTTCGTTACGGGATTCGACCTGGTGTCCGACCTGTCCAATTGTCCCCTATTGTTATTCTTCTTTATCCACAGTTCCTTCTCGGGGAAGTTCTTCAAGGTAATATCAAGCAGTTTTTTAGCAAGTTGCTCTATGGACTTAAGGTATCCGCAGACAATCGTAGTATACTCAAAACCGCCTCCGCCATTAAATATCTGGAACATATATTCCGATGTAACAAAGCACTTAGCATACTCTTCCTTTCCCACCAAAGC
>JAFSWD010000094.1 GCA_017444675.1 Lachnospiraceae bacterium | reverse complement strand
TCATCTTTTCCAGGAACGCTATCATAGCCAACCTATCGATAGCGAAGGGTATTTTCTGTCCGCTCTTGTTTACATTCACAATAACCCCGTTAATGCTAATATGTGCAAGGATCCGTCCGAATATCGTTGGAGCAGTTTCAACGCTTATTATGGTGCGAAGGATCCGTTGATAAACGTCGAGCAAGCATATGCCATCGCGGGGTCAAAAGCCGCTCTGCAGAACTACTTTGCAACAGTAGACGACTCGCCGGGAAATGATCTTTTCTTTGATATTCATCAGAACACAAACCATTTTTTAACGGATGAGACGGCACTTGATATTTTTAAATCAGTCACAAAAATGAAATCGATCTCCGAAACGGCCAAACTGAATAGAATTGAAAGAAATACCTATATTAAGACGCTTCGGCAGAAACGACTGACAGCAAAACAGGTGGCACGGGTAATGGATGTGTCGCTGTCCACAGTGAAAAGGATCTGTAAAATGGATCTATAAGCCCCGTGGGATCAAAAATTCAAAAATGAACCTCTAACCCCGTCCCCGGGGTTCATTTTCGGGGACAAAAAGGCCTATTATTTTTCAGTCTTAACTCTGTTTTCTTCTATTTTCTTATTTCTTTGTCGTAGATATTCTTGGAATAGGCCACAGATACTATAGTCGTTGCGATTATATATGCCAGCAAGAACAGTGTGCTTACTATCCCGCTTGCAAAAGCCGTGGTAACTATGGTCAGCAAGCCGGCAACCACAATGCTCACCGCCGCGAAACGATTGCTTTTTTGCCATGTAACATCATTGTACATGCTCCAAACGGTTCTGAGCCCGACTGCCGCATTTTTCTTTGCCTTAGGCATATAATTTCCCAACACGATCAGCATTAACCCCATCAGGAAGCAGGATACCTTCGCGATATCCAAAGTTGCTTTTTCACCGCCGATGGAGGCCTGCACATAGGAAGAATAGAGGATAAAGTAATGCATTATTCCGAACGCAGCCGCCTCGGCGATGCCGACTATTTCCAGTACTTTAACCGAAGACTTGAGTTCTGTTAGTTCTTTTTCAGTAGCTGCCTTTGCTGCCTTTTTCTCAAAGGCCCGGATCAGCAGATGCCAAAACAGTGTGATGGCCAAAATGATCACAGGAAAGACCAAACTTTCTGTCTTGTTCCCCCATCTATCCGTATTACCTTCAAGGTCGTGATGCATGGGGATCACATCCGGCATAAACTGCAAAACCACACTTGTTACTATGAGGGGCAGCATAGCCAAAAGCCACATAATCTTTTTCATCATTTTTTTCCTCCAAACTGATTGATCCACAAGATCAAGTCTTGGAACACACTGGTATTGATCTCATAATAAATAAAATTCTTTTCCTTGTATTCGGTTATAAGATCGGCACTCTTCAGCAACTTCAAATGGTAAGAAAGGGCCGCAGGCGTGATCTGTAATTTCTCTGAAATCTCACCCGCATTTAATCTACCATCTTTAAGCATTATCAAAATATCTCGCCGCTGGCTGTCCGCAAGTACCTTAAAAATGTTTGTTTCGCTCATACGGTATACCTATTTAAAATTTTATTTAAATAGATTATAGTACAGCCGATTCAGTTTGGCAACACCTATTTAAAATAATTTTTAAATGCTTCCCGGTTTTGAACCCCAGGGACGGGGTTAGAGGTTCATTTTTTGACCCTATGGGGACGGGGTTAGGGGTTCATTTTCACCCTCTATTAAGTTCATAGTCCACCAATGTCATATTTTCGTTTACGATCTTCTCTTCTCCAACCCGCACAAAGCCGCACTTCTCATACAGGTGGCAATTTCCTTCTTCCTGCAGTATCGTATCCAGTTTCCACTTTTTAATACCCGGGTAAATTTCAAAAGCCTTTTGAAGAGCTACATAACCTATGCCTTTATTCTGAAACTCAGGTGCTATAAATATGGGTGCGATCCGACAATAAGCATCTTCCGGGTCGCGTAGATATATGCCTATATTAATGCCGCCTACCCTGGCGCCGTCTTTAACTATGAAATAATATTTTCTGCAGCCTGTCTGCTCCCTGGCTTTCAGCCGCTCGATAGGTTCAATGGCAGGCGAACCCTCATCATGATATTTTTCATATAAAGGCATAAAGCTTGCGACCTGCAGTTTGTACAGGGCCTCGAGCTCGTCCGGCCGCACCTCTTCGAGTTTCACCTTCTGCAGGAGTTCGTTAGTGCCGGGTCCGGGAAGATTAAACCGCTCCTTTATCATCCTGGCCACCTCATCCGGCTCCAGATGAGTATTGTCGATCCGGATATAATTCTTAAAGGGTATCTCGCCCTCATTGCTCACTATCCTATACTTCGTCTCTTCCCTGAGCATCCTTGCCTCGGAGATCGCCAGATCCCGCTTGGATGCCTTATTTTTAAGCCTGTTCTCCGTCTTGTTTCTCTCAAGTCTCACCGCCCGGTCCGCCACCAGCTCCACGTAGTAAACCGTTCCTCCCGTCGCCTCAAACCTGTCGGTCACGCCTTTTATGTAGTCCCAGTCGGATTGCATATCAAAGGCCCACATGTAAGTAAAGATCATCCCCTGATATCCGGTCTTTAAGAACTCCTCAAACACGACTTCCCGCAGTCTTGCAACCGCCGCCCCGTTGTAATTTCCGAAGATCTCGATCACCGGCTCGATCATCATATGATTGTGAAAGAGCCTAAAATCCGTGATCTTCATTAACTCCTGGCCAACCGTCATTTTTCCGACGGCGCCGCTTCCTATTAAAACTATTAAATCCATTTAAATCCTCCTTCTTACTTAAAAATGACCCCTAGTACATCGGTTTTAATAAACGGAGCCACCATATAGGCTTTCTTCCCGGCATTATTAATCTTACGGATAATGTTTTCATAAGGTGCAACCATCTGCGCCACATTGTATGGCGCGGCCTGAATCTCCGTTCCCTGCAGGTTGTTGGAAAAAAACGTGACATTCTTATCTATTGAAGGATAATAGCAATCCCACCCCAGTCAGCTGTGTTCACACGGCTGCAACCCACTGAGCACGGAAGTCGTCGCCGCAACGGTAGTGGACAGGAACACCGAATTATAGATCCCGGCAAGATGGCTCCTAAAGGGTCCATCTTCTTCAAGATGCTCTTTCACAATAGACTCCCCCATTCCATCCAGCAGGATCACAACTATATTTTTGTAATCAGGCCATATCAATTTTTTCATTCTGTCCTCCCTGTAAAAAAATAACCGCCCATCCTGCAAAGATAGGCGGTTAAAATGATCTGTACATTATGTAGCCGTATGCTATTCTCTGCTTTCGGAAAAATCAATATGCGAAATAAAGCTATACATATATTCATAACGCATAGCATTGACTGACATATTAATATTTTCCGCTGCAAGTTTAAACATTGGCTTTCTCCCAAAAAATATTGTGTAGAGTTTACCTCAGCACCCTCCATTTTGTCAATACATAATTTTGAACCCCTAACCCCGTCCCCAAGGGTTCAAAAAATGAACCCATAACCCCGTCCCCAAAGGTTCATTTTCCTGACAACGCCACCACAAGTTTTACTCTGTCGTGTATTCCGGTCTTGTCATATATATTCGAAATATAATTCTTGACAGTACCTTCGGAAATGTAGAGTTTGTCGGCAATCTGACGATTTGTAAGGCCCTCTGCCAAGAGAGTCGCGATCTCCCTCTCCCTGGCGGTCATTTCATCGTAAAGGGCATTACCGCCGTTCCCGGACACAAGTGCCGTAAGCCGCTGCATCACCTTGGGATCCAACACGCTGATCCCGTTCATTATCTGCCTCACGGCTCCAAGGATGGCGCTTTTCCCGCTGTCCTTAAGAAGATAGCCGTCTGCTCCGTTACTTATGGCCGCTGTGATGTTGTTGTCGTCATAAAATGTGGTGAGGACGAGAATCCTTATCCCCGGATATTTTCTCTTCATGTGGCCGATCAGCTCTATGCCTCCCATGCCCTTCATGTTCAGGTCCACCAGAGCGATGTCGCACCCGGTGGTTTCCAGAAGCTTCAGCGCCTCGTTGCCGTCGTGAGCCTTTCCCACCACCTCCAGGTCATTCATGGAAAAGATGATCTCCAGGCTGTCCAGCAGCATATTTTCGTCGTCTACCAATAGTACCTTGCTCATATTATCCCCCATATCGCTTTACTTTTCTCTGTCTCCGACCCGCAAGGGCAGCTCGATCACCGACCTAAAGCCATGATTGTTCTCGAAACACGTCGTGCCGCCGCAGCGTTTGACGTAAGTCTCAAGTTTCTTAAGCCCAAAGCCGTTTTTGATCAGCTCTTCCCTGTTACTCTCGTTGAATATGCCCTTCCCGTCGTCCTTAACCTCCAGCTTTATGTGGGCCGAATCTCCGCTGAGCGCCACCACGAAATGCCTTGCGCCGCCGTGTTTGACGCCGTTGGTCAGCATCTCCCCCAGAGCTCCCGTCAGAAACTCCACCTGCTCCTTAGGGAGGGTCATATTGTCTGAATACAGGTCATATATCTTGTCGACACTTCGATCTGTATCCATCGTAAATTCATCCAGAATATTATTAATATAGCATAAAAGGTCCTTTACCGAAACCTCTGTATCCTCATCATCCAGCGCTCTTACCGCACTTCTTATGGCTTCAAGGGATCCCCTGATCCTGTCTGCAGCATCATTCATTCTTTTGTGGGCTTCTTCCGGCTTTTTTTCAAACAGCATATCCGCTGCGTCTAAGGTCATAATGGCTGCGGTAATGGAATGCCCCACACTGTTATGTATGTTTCTGCTGATATTTTCACGTTCTACAATCCTCGCATTATTTTAGGCATATACGTTTTGCAATGTCAGTTCACGGTTTTTTTTGATCTCATGCATCTCCCTGAGGCTAAGATTGACCCTTCGCTCTTTTTCTTCTTCTCTGCGCTTTCTGCCAAACATCAGCAGTTCTCTTAAATAAGCCATAATAAGCACTGCAATTGTAAGAACAATGAGTTTTACCAGGATAAGAGCAATATTCCTGCCCTCAAATCCTCCCGCTCTCATCATGTCCGCCAGCGCAACGACGATATACAGTCCGTCAGCTGCAAGCAATGCCTGCAGTGGCTTAAGCCCTATGATAAGGGAGAAAACCAGAAAGCCGGTAAAATTCCCGGATAAAACCGCAAAAAGGACGGATACGAGAAATTCCGGTATAAATATGAATTTCCCGTACCCCTCCGTTAGCTGTCCCGCCGTTATAAGGATCATCAGGATCCCTCCCAGAAGTATCTCCTGATAGGTAAACTCCGAAAATACCGCTGTTACGATAGTCAGGACAAGAACTGCCAGATTGGTCAATATAGTAACAACCATTATTCTAAAACTCCGTCACATCCGCCCTCGCCATGCTTCTTCCCTTAAAAAGTACAGTGGGAACAAGTACCAGGAGATCCGATATCAGAAATCCCGTCAGCCCGATCCCTGAGTAATAGGGCAGATATTTTCCCTCCGGAATGTATTTTAATTCATTTAGTATAAACGTTAAAAGCACCACTGTAAATGCCCCGATCAAAATTGCTATTCCATTCATCAATAGCAGTTCTGCTCCGCATTTACGGTATATGTCCTTCTTCGATATACCCATGGCCCTGTACACTCCGAACTCATAGGTCCGCTTCAGGTACTGTCCGGTGATCACGGAATTGACAATGATGGACAATACGACGGAGAGAATAGATATGCCCGCAAGAAAGATGTACCTGAAAGGGCCGAGTTCATTGTTTGTGACCTCTCTTGTTCCCTTACTGATCTTTGCACTCCTGCCGTTCACCACCTTAGCGATATGCTGCCTCAATTCGTTCCCGGAAAGGCCGTTCCTTCCAAGCACGTTCAGTCTCAGGGGCTGAGGATCGTCCTCGTAAACGTAAAACCATATGTAGCTTCCGTCATCCGTAACAGCGTCAAGCGTATATATCTCGCCTATCCTGTCGCCCTTCTTATATCCATATTGCTTCGCCAGTGCCGAAGACATCACCACCGAGCGGTCCTTAACATCCGAAAGATCGCAATCCAGCCCAAAGACACCAAATGCCGTCTTCATGTCCTCCGGCGTGTTAAAAACTATGGTATCCGAGCTCATTTCGAAGCCCATCGTGCACTCAAAATCCTTGCCCGAAAAGCCCATAGGACTCCTGACCTGCACGATCAGTTCCTCGTCTTTGCACAGATCTGCATATACTTCCTCGAATATCTTAATATTCTCACTCCCCGCAGTTGCCTCCACCAGACACAGATCATCGAAATAGTCGCAGCTTTTATAAAAGTAATAATACACGCTTTCGATATAGTTTCCGGCCAGAAAAATGAAGGTTGTGAGCAGCATCATAAAGATGATGATCGCGCCTCTCCCCTTGTTCTCTTTCACGTAATACCCAGCTGATAAAGGTTTCATTCCGCATTTCCTCTCAAATTTTCCTTATCCCCGCTTATATCGCCGTCCCACAGTTCTATTATCCTGTCCGCCTCTTTAAGGATGCTCCTGTCATGTGTCACTACCAGCACCAGCCTGTCCGCGGAATAATCCTTAAGGATCTTCATCACATTAAAGGCATTTTCATGGTCAAGCGAGGCTGTGGGCTCATCCGCAAAAACCACTTTGGGATCGTTTATCATGGACCTGGCTATAGCCACTCTCTGGCATTGACCGCCGGAAAGCTTCGACGGTTTTTTCTTAAGTTCTCTCTCCCCCAGTCCCAGCTCCGTCAGCAGACACCGGGCCTTTTCGTCAGTTTCTCTGCCCATTTTTGCCGCAGCCACCAGCACGTTGTCAAAAGCCGTCATATAAGGCACCAGATAGTGTTTCTGGAAAATAAACCCGAATTCCCTCCGCCTCAGCGTCTCCCTCTCCTTATCACTGATGGAGGCAATATCCATGCCGTTATAAACTATGCTTCCTTCCGTAGGCTTCTTAAGGGTCGAAAGGCAGTACATGAGCGTACTCTTGCCACTTCCGGAGGGTCCGATCACCCCCACCAGACCACTGTCCGGCAGGGTCAGATCAAAGCCCTTAAGTGCATACATTTTCTCATCCGAGTCCACATCATAGATCATACAAATATTTTTTATCTCAAACATAATCTCTCCCTTTCCAATGTCAATCTTCTATGGCATCAATGGTCTTTACCCCGTTGATGCTTATAACCACAGGTATCTGAAGCATACCCATGATCAACACATACATTGAGATGATCTCCAGATAAGTTCCCGGATAAAATGCTCTGCTCCCAAGCCCCTTGGGCCCGGCAATAAACTCGCGGGTGAAACCCGATGCCACCGTGGACAGCATAAATCCCACCACGATCGCTATGCCCATAATTATCAACATCTCTCTCATCATCATCCCATAGATATTTCCTCTTCCGTACCCTATGGAACTGTAGAGACAATATTCGTTCACGCGGTTTCTCATATAGGAAACATATGCCACCAATACCGAAATGCTAAGGAAGATCATGATCACAAGGAATATGACGGACGTGGCATTCTCCATGGTGGCCACCTCTTCCTCATAATATTGCTTATAGGATACTCCGTCGATGATATGGTCTCCGGAAGTAAGTGTATATCCCAGATCCTTAAGTACTTTCCTCATATCCGTGGTATTTTCGTCATTAAGCACCACCACATACCATCCGGCATTTGTATACCCTTTGGGAGTTCCCACCGAGATCCTGTAATTGGAAAAAAGAATTCCCACCACCTTAAAGGATTGCCCCCATAAGTCTTCCATGTACCAGTCCCCAACCTTTATATTCTGGTTTTTCGCGACTTTCCAGTCCACCATGACCTCTCCGTCATACATAGGCAATCTTCCCTCCATCGGTAGCGCCTCCATATGCCTTAAGAAATCCGGTATCATCTCGGGCTCCATCAAAGGAAATTCGAAGCCTATTCCCCCAAAGATCGCATTGTACTTGCTTAAAAGCACCTGCGTAAGATAGGCATCCTCGATCCCCTTCTCTTTTTTCAGAGCCTCCACCAGCTCCTCGTATTTCCTGTTGTATTCCGCGTTCGCTTCCTCCTCGGAAGCATAGTTTTCCGCGACCACACCAAAAGTTTTGGCCGAAACGCTGATATACGACACCTTTTTCGGCAGCTCGAGCCTGATGGGCTTTATGCTCTCTCCCATCATCGCCAGCATAATATGTATCACATACATGGTCACAAACGACAACGTCAGCGCCACTATCAGCGTACCCACGGTTTTCTTGTTATTCCTGATGTACTTAAATGCAGAAAGTTTGTTTTTCATTTTCTCTTCCTTTTTGACCCCCGGGGACGGGGTTATGGGTTCATTTTTTGAACCCATAACCCCGTCCCCAAAGGTTCATTTTATATCTCAATAATATACATTTTCAGAAATAAAAAAAGTGACCGCCGTCACCTTTTCTTGTTTAATTCTTTATAATATGCCAAATACCTGTAGGCTGTCCTTCTGCTGACATTCCCTTCCGCCACGATCTCCATGAGCGCCTTACCCTTCTCGTATTCTTTGATGAAATCGTTATAGGAAGCCATCCAGGCCTCATCATGCTTCTTGCGTCCACCAAAATTACGGCTTTTAAGCTTTTCGTTTTCGACTTTTAACTCCTCCACCTCTTTTTCCAATTCCTCTATTCTTTTCAATGCATCCTCAAGTGTATTTATTTTCATATTCTGTGCCTCCTTGCTATTTGACATCATTATAAAACTATATTTCCTTAAAAGTCAACAAAATATATGCCTGTATAATATTTTTGTCCCAAACCGCAAATTTATCCCCACTTAATTGACGATGCTATTTCCGATAAATATAATAATATCAGTTTTCAAATTTAAACCTTATGGAGGTATTTTATTATGACAGGCATAGAAAGAGTCTACAATTTCCTTGAAGAAACCCAAAGTTATTTTCTTGCAACCGTGGAGGGCGATCAGCCCAGATGCCGCGTTTTCGGAACAGCTCTTCTCTACAACGGCCGCTTGTACATTCAGACCGGAAAATCTAAGGACGTTTCCAAGCAGATTGCCGCAAATCCCAAGGTCGAGATCTGTGCATGGAAGGATTCAAAATGGCTGCGGGTGGCAGGCGAGCTCGTTAATGATGACGATCACGAGGTAAAAGTCGCCATGCTTGACAAGATGCCCAGTCTCAAGGGCCTTTACAGTGCCGATGACGACAATATGCAGATGCTTTATTTTAAGAATGCTACCGCAACCTTCAGTTCCTTTACCGAAGCGCCGGAAGTTCTGAATTTCTAAAATAATGAACCCCGGGGACGGGGTTAGGGGTTCATTTTTTCCACTGCCCCGTCCCCAAACGTTCCTACATATATGCCCCTGCCTGCACCTTCCACATACCGGCATATTTTCCGTCACGTTCAAGCAGTTCCTCGTGAGTTCCTTCCTCCACCACCCTGCCGTTCTCCAGCATGATGATGCGGTCCGCGATACGCGTTGTGGACAGACGATGGGATATGAAGATCACCGTCTTGTCCTTGGTTGCTGTCAGCATAGCGTGATTCAATTGATATTCAGCGATGGGATCCAGCGCACTGGAGGGTTCATCCAGGATCATAAGCCCCGCATCCTGATAGAATACTCTGGATATCGCCAGTTTCTGGGACTCACCGCCGGACATATCCACGCCGTCATCCCTGGTTTCCGTCGTAAGATAGGTCTCAGTGCCATTTTCCATCTTGTCGACTCTCTTCAGCAATCCGCTGTCCGAAAGGGCATCTCTTACCTTTTCTTCCTCATTTCCGCTAAGATTATCCATGACCACATTTTCCGAGATCGTGCCCGCAAATATCTTAAAGTCCTGGAAAACAACGCCGATGGACCTTCTGAACTTCTCCACCTCGTAGGCCTTTATATCGTTTCCGTCCATAAGGATCCTGCCGCCCACCGGATCGTAAAGCCTCATCAAAAGCTTTACAAAAGTGGTCTTCCCCGCTCCGTTGTAACCTACCAGCGCGATCTTTTCGCCCGGCTTTATGTTAAGATTTATGTCCTTAAGCAGCATCTCTCCGGTCTTGTTGTAGGCAAAAGACAGGTTTTCCACCCGCACCTCCTTCGCGCACTGATCCGGTTCCTTCCCATCCGTAGAGACGATCTTCTTCTCGTACTCCAGGAAGTTTCGTATCTTCTGCACGTAAAGGCTTGTCTCGCAGGCAAAGGGATAAGTGTCCGTGAACACCCTGAGCCCCCTCTTCATCCTTCCGAAGGAATTGTAGAGGATGGCAACGCTTGAAAAGTAAAGCGATCCCCAAACCGTAGCCCTAAGCACCAGATATGCAATATAGATGACATCGCAGAAGAAATCGTTTCCAATGTATTTCGCCACATAGCTCATTAAAAAATGCTTTCCGGCATATCTCTTCTCGACGCCCGCAACTTCCTCATTCGCCTTATCAAAATCCTTATAAAGTATATCCCCGACTTCAGGATTCAAGCGCATTTCCTTTGCACAATTGGGCAGATAAAAAACTCTCTTCACATAATCCCTCTTTCGTTCGTAGGGATTTCTGGACACCCTGATCTTGTAGGAAAGCTTATTATATGCCTGCATGAAGAAGAAGGTAAGCAGGAAGGATCCCACCGCAAACAGTATGGAAAGCCCATCCTTCTTCATAAAATATATGCCTGTGGTGATAAAGGTGGCAAGTCCCGCAAAAAAGTTGCAGAGAAACTGTATGCACCTGTCTATCTGCTTGTCTACCTCAGAGATCGCCAGCACCATCTCGTTGTAATAGTCCGGATTGTCATAGCATTCCAGATCCAGCTCTTTGGCCTTGTCATAAAGCATGAGCTTGATCTTTTTGCTGACCTTGGGGCCTTCCTTGGCGCGCACATAATCTCCTACCCACACGGTAAAGACCATGCCGATGGATATACACACAAACAAAAGGATGATGGCCGCAGCCACCTTCTTAAAAGGATAGCCGAATTCCGCTGCCTCCAGCACATAACCTATGCACACGGTGTGCTCAAAGAAAATGGAAACCTGGTTTCTCACCGCATCCAGTACCGGAAAGATGACAAGTGCGGGGGAAGCCTTAAAACACAGCTTTATCAAAAACATATTATTCAGCAACACCTTCTTAAAGGGCTGCTTGTTCTCGTCTTTTTTACTTTTGCTCATACCGCTGCCTCCTTCTCGTCAATTGCAAGATAGTTGTTGGCCTGACGGCGATACATCCTTGCATATTTCCCGTCAAGCTTCATAAGGTCCTCATGGGAGCCTTCCTCCACCAGCCGGCCTTTTTCAAGCATAAACACCTTGTCGCAATGCTTGACGCTGGACAGTCTGTGGGATATGAACAAAAGGGTATGGTCGCTTCCTTCTTTTGTGATGTTATTGAAAAGATCGTACTCCGCAATGGGATCCAGAGCACTTGAAGGCTCGTCAAATATCTTTACGGGAGCGGGCTTTGCAAAAGTCCTGGAAACCGCCAATTTCTGACTTTCACCGCCGGAGAACACCGCACCGTTTTCGTCGAATTCCTTCGTCATCACGGTATCTGTGCCCTTTTTCAGCTTCATTACGCGCTCGTACACTCCCGACTTTTTAAGTGCATTACTTACCACCTCGTCATCGTTTTCATAATGACGTCCCATCAATACATTGTCCCTTATGGACATGCCCATTATTGCAAAGTCCTGGAAAGTGGTGGCAAAAAGGTCTCTGTAGGCATGAAGGTTGTATTCTTTAATGTCCCTGCCATTCAGTCTGATAACTCCGGAAGTCGGATCATAGAGCCTCAACAACAGTTTTATGATCGTGGTCTTTCCTGCTCCGTTATGCCCCACCAGCGCCACATTTTGCCCTTTTTTGACAGTAAACGAAAGATCCTTTATGGTTTCTTCGTCAGTGTACGAGAATGAAACATTGTCAAACTCCAAAGACTCAAAGCTCTCCGGAACGATACCGTCGTAATCCTCGGGTATCTTCTCTTCGTACTCCAGAAAGCCCCTCAGATTGTTGATAAAAACGCCATCCTTCATGAAGTTCACGATATCGTCAAAGAGTCCGATCAGTATCCAAGTCATGGAAACCATCATACTCGTCATGATGGTCAGATCCGCAAGGGAGATGGATCTTGTCACCAGATTTCTGTATATGGCGTAAAACAGAACGCCTTCAAAGATGACCGAGAAAGTGAAGGTTATCTTCCAGAAGTTGGTAAAAGCATTGGGAAAGGCATATCTTTTCGCGGCACGTATGTTATTATCCGTTGCATCGCTGTATTGCCTTTTAAGTATGTTGTATACATTAAAGAGCCTGATCTCCTTGGCATAGTCCGGAAGATACATGGCACGGCTCACGTAGTTCAGCATCTTGTTTCCCGCCACCTGTTCCTTGTAGCGCTTGTATTCATATTTATTCTTGATGCTTCCGAAAACAAAATTACCCACCAAAGGGCAGATAATAAATATGACCGCAAATTTATCGATGGTAAACATCAGATAGAATACAAAGCCTGTGGCTATGGTACCAAAGATGATACCCCAGAATCGCTTCAAAACATCGCCTATCTTCTCATCGGCTCCGTCCATGGCCATGGTATATTGATTGTAAAAATCGGAATTTTCGTAACAGCTGAGTTCCACATTCCTTGCCTTGTCGAACAGCATATGATAGAGCTTACCGTACAAACGTGTGCCCTCTATCGGCAACGTCACGTTCTGAAAGTAATGCTCATACAGATTCATAAGCCCGATCACAAGCCCGCAAATGCCTATATAGGCCAGGATCTTGCGATAATCCTCATTGTGTTCCAAATATCCTACGATCTTTTTCATAAAGACCGAGGAAAAGAAAACCCATTCGAAATATCCCATGACAGACATGAATATCACATTGATAAACAGCCGCATCGAGAATTTCTTCCCGAGTTTGAGAGCATAAAACGCATTTTTAAGCGTTTCACCCAAAGAAAGTTTCTTACTTTTCATAATAATCTCCCCCATCCATAATACAAAACTGCGGGAGTGCTCCCTTCACTCCCGCTTTTTCGGTGTTTCAAAAGATTCAGACATTATACCCAACGTCCTCCCCGTTGTCAATCACATTCTTGAACCCCGGGGACGGGGTTAAGGGTTCATTTTTTGAACCCCTAACTCAAAGTTTCAAAAAGTGACACCTTAACCCCGTCCCCAAAGGGTCAAAAAGTGACACCTTAACCCCATCCCCAAAGGGTCAAATCTTTATGCACTTCCATGCCTCCACCAGTTTTTCCACAGACCACGCCGCATTTGCCGGGCTGGTGGATGGCAGGCATATAGCTTCTCTGCCGATCTCATTTTTCGTATATTTCAAATAGTATTTGTATGCAGTCTTGCCATTGACATATATCTGCCTGATATCCGCATGCTCCAGGATCCTTCGCAGATCATTTACCGAAACGTTTCTGATACTTGAATCCGAAGATCCCTCTATATCACAGGATCCAATCACATCCCACACCGCCACATGATTCCGCAGCAAAAAAACCCTTTTTTCTTCCGTACTAACCGGCACTGTTTCTCCAAACACCGCTGCCGTAACCTTCCAGAATCTGTTCTGCGGATGGCCGTAGAAAAAACCTTCTTCTCTTGACTTAACAGAGGGAAAACTCCCAAGTATCAATATTCTCGAATTTTCATCATGTACCGGTGGGATCGGATGAACTATCATGTTTTACTCCATTTCTTTTGTCCCGACACTTCTCAGCACCTGCACAGCACGCTTGTAATAGATCTCTTCCGCACGCTCCATGGCCTGTTCGGGCGTAATATTATTATCTGTGAGAGTAACCACCTTTGTTACCCCACACTCTTTGATCTTCTCAAAACCTTCTCCCGTACACCCGCAGATCGCAATGCATGGTATCCCGGCTCTTTTTGCCCTGAGTCCCACGCCCTGCACCGCTTTTCCCGACGCGCTTTGCGAGTCCAGTCTGCCTTCGCCGGTAATAATAAGGTCTGCCCCGCTTATCAGTCTGCCAAAGTCGCAAAGGTCAAGCAATGTATCTATCCCCGACCTGAGTTCGCCTCCGAGCATTATCTTAAGCGCTGCTCCCATTCCGCCTGCCGCTCCGGCTCCCGGCACCTTATCCGGATCCACCCCGAAGGTGTGCCGGATAACATCCCGGTAATTTTCCATTCCTTCTTCAAGGGCCTTCACCGTCACCTCATCTGCTCCTTTTTGAGGTCCAAAAACACGGCTTGCCCCCATGGGTCCGCACAAAGGGTTGGTCACGTCACACATCACGCTGATCTTTGCATCATTAAGTTCACTTATTCTGTCAGGCATATATATGCTTGTTACATTAATAAGCTCCTCTCCGCGCCCTTCAAGAGCCTTCCCTTTCTTATCAAGGAATCTTATCCCCAACGCTGCAGCTGCTCCCATACCTCCGTCATTGGTAGCGGAGCCACCTATACCTATCACTAGCTCCCTGTGCCCTGCCTTTAATGCCGCACGTATCAATTCTCCCGTGCCTATGCTGCTCGTTTTAAGCGGATTTCTTTTCCCTTCCGGAATCAGCGTAAGCCCGGAGGCCTGCGCCATTTCGATAACCGCCTTCCCGTCATCAAAACTGCCGTAATATGCTTCTGTCTCGTTCATCAGCGGATCATGGACCGTCACGGCGATCTTCCGCCCTTTCTTTAGAGCAAGTACAGCTGCAAGGGTTCCCTCGCCTCCGTCCGCAAGGACAACAGGCACGACTTCCGGGCTGCCAAACACTTCTCTTGCAGCCCTTCCCAAAAGCTGATTGATTTTTTCACTTGATAGACTCCCCTTAAAGGAGTCGGAAGCAAACACTATCTTCATAATATAGAGCACTCTCCTCAAAATGACACTTTGGGGACGGGGTTAGGGGGTCATTTTTTGAACCTCTAACCCAAAGGGTCAAAAAGTGACACCCTAACCCCGTCCCCAAAGGGTTCATAATGAATCTCTCCCTTCACCGGAACGGATCACCGATGTATCACGAATAATCTCCTTAAGTGCCGTATATTCCCTTAAATACATCCCTCTGCGCATCTCATCACTTTCGACATAATCATTGTGTCTGGAGAATACAGCCATTATTTTCTCCCAAGGCAGCCACCCGGAAGCATCCACTGATCCGTTTTCGTTTCATAGGATAGAAGTATTTCTCCTTCCCTA
>JAFSWD010000093.1 GCA_017444675.1 Lachnospiraceae bacterium | reverse complement strand
GTGAACCCCTAACCCCGTCCCCGGGTGTCAAAAAGTGAACCTATAACCCCGTCCCCAAGGGTCAAAATGTGAGCCTATAACCCCGTCCCCCAGGTTCATTTTTCTTACAGTGTTATCACATAAAACTCGTGACCGTGTAAGGTCTTGATCTCGGGAGCAGAAGCGGCTGCTTCCTTCTTGAAATCATCCAAGCCTCTTTCCTTGGAGATGATGAGACGGGTGTAAGTCCTTCCCTCATCCATCGCCTTGTAATAGTCCACAGCCTCGTCATAGAGGATCTTTGAAAGCACCTCGGGAGTGCAGATCGTAGAATCCAGTACCAGGTTGTAATTGGTATAATTAAAATAGTCGATGTCGTAGATCTCTTTGTAACGCTTTTCTTCCTCGGCTACTCTGGCTCTTAACTGAGCCTTGCAGTCCTCGGGAGAGGAGTAGGTCTCCACGTTGCCGCGGTTATCGCCCATGATACGGGAAACTGCGGTATCCAGTGCTACTGAAAGGAACACACGGAAAGCTTTTCCAACGAAGTGCCAGGCAAGACGGGAATCGAAGAAGATGTTATCCGCCTGTCTTTCTCTGGAAATCTGAGCCGAACGATCGTCGATCATGTGATCGTATTTGGAATCTTCGGACATGAGCTTGTTCATTTCCAGAACCGTGATGCCCCGTTCTTCCGCAAGTTCTCTGATCACCTTTCCCGTGGAATAGATCTCGTAGCCATATTCTTTCTCGAAGATCTTACTGAGAGTGGATTTACCGCTTCCCAGATTACCTGTCAGTGTTATATGCATAGTTTTCTCCTAAAGATTATGTATTTGTATTCATGTTCTTGAGTTCTGCCAGAAGTTCAAGATCGCTCTGGGTGATCTTAAGACTTGTTTCTATCTTTTCTCCGTCAGGCTCGGTAATGATCATCTCAATGATCATGTTTTCCTTGAAACCGCGCTTTTGAACCGCTTTCATGAAGGCGGGAAACTTCGGATGGTTGGACTTGAACCTGTTCCATGCGCCCATGAGCTTAAGCATATGGCCCATATTGTTATCCATTTTTGTTTCTCCTTGATATAAAATATTATCCATCATTATATATATACAAAATAGAAATATCAATAGGCAAAGGTTACAAAAACACTCGCTTTTTGGGCTGCTCTAAAGTATAATGTGAAACATGAAAAATAACCCTTTAAGGAAAATTGCATCAATTATCCCTGCGCTTCTCACGGAAGCCATGGTCTTCTTTTTTTCAAGCCAGGACGGTAACGAATCCGGGGCGTTAAGCGGAGGGATCACCGAGAAGGTGGCACGGTTCCTTTACCGTTTCTTCGGTAACGGAAGGAGTGAAGAGGAATCACTTATCTTCCTGGAAAACCTTGAAACCCTCATCCGGAAGATGGGACACGCGGGAGAGCACGGGCTTTTAATGTTGGCGGTATTTCTCCCCGTAACGGTCTTTACCCGTAAAAAAGATGGCTATCACTCTTTATTCCCGCGGCTTTGCCTGAGCTTTTTGATCACCGTGATATTGGCTGCTTCCGACGAGATACATCAGCTGTTTGTGGCGGGACGGGCCTGCGAACTCACGGATGTTTTGATCGATGCTTCCGGCGCACTTGCCATGGGCCTTGCGATAACGGTCATTGACCTCGTCATCAGGCATTTCAAAAACAAAAGCAAATAAAAAACTCTTTACACTGCTTAAAGTGTAAAGAGTTTATTTTTATCTTTCTTCTCTGAAGTAAGTGATGCCCAGGCCTGCGGGAGGCTGGTTTTCTCTCTTCTTTCTGATGCTGGTCAGGATCAGCACCACGATGGTGAAAACGTAGGGCAGGAGCTTGATCAGAGGTGTCATCGCCATTGGAAGCTGTATGCCCAGTATACTGGAGGCATATGCATTCGCGATGTACAGGAGTCCGAACACGAAGGAACCTGCGATACAGATGTGAGGCTTCCAAAGGGAGAAGATGACCAGTGCCACGGAGAGCCATCCGAGGGCCTCAATGGAAAGGTAAGCTTCCTGGGAACCTGCATAGTCCATGATGTAGTACAGACCGCCGAGACCGGCTATGCCCGATCCGATGATTGTTGCCAGATACTTGTAAGACGTAACGTTTATGCCCACAGCGTCTGCGGTGGCAGCGCTTTCTCCGATGGCACGAAGGTTAAGACCTGTTTTCGTGCGATAGAGGAAGTAGGAAACCAGGATCGCGGTGATGAGGGCGATAAAGGTCATGACTCCGCAATACTTAAGGGAGTTGGTCAGATTAGCGAAGGGAGCGCGGAAGTACTCCAGTGCATAGAGATACTCGTGGGCTCCGATCCTTGTAAGCCTTGACATTATAAACTTGGTGATGCCCACGCCGAAGGTGGTGAGAGCAAGACCTGTAACATTCTGGTTGGAATGGAGTGAAACCGTAAGGAAACTGTAGATCACTCCCATGAGGCCCGCGCTTACAAAGCAGGCGATAAGGGCGATCAAAACGATCAAAAAGCCCGGAAGGTTGTGACCGTACATGAGCTGTAAAGCTACACAGCCGCCGGCTGCGCCCACGCTCATTACGCCCGGGATACCCAGGTTCAGGTGGCCCACTTTTTCGGTGATGATCTCGCCGGTGGCGCCCAAAAGGAAGATTATTCCGATGGAAAAGGAGGAGAGAAGATAGTTTACTATGCTCATTACTTTGCCTCCTTTGCTGCCTTATGGCGGAAATTGATCTTATAATAAATGAAGAATTCGCAACCTATGATAAAGAAGATGATGATACCTACGATGACCGAAGGGAAGGCCGAGTCAATGTTAAAGTCCGTGGAGATCTGTGACGAACCCTGATCCAGGAAAGTGATGAGGAAGGAGGTGAGCGCCATAGATATGGGATTGAACTTGGCCAGCCAGCTTACCATGATGGCTGTGAAGCCCTGTCCGCCGATGGTGGCTGTGGTCACCGAGTGGTCCAGTGCGGAAACGATCAGGAAACCTGCCAGTCCGCAAAGAGCACCGGATATGGTCATGGTGCGGATGATCACCTTCTTTACGTTGATGCCGATATAGAGAGCGGTCTTTTGGCTTTCGCCCACAACCGAGATCTCGTAACCGTGCTTTGAGTAATTCAGGTAAACATATAAGCCCACGGTAAGGATAGCGACCACAAGGATCAGCAGGAAGTACTCATGCCCCACCTTGGGAAGATAGCCGTGGGACAGCATTCCGAGACTGGAACTTCCGCTGGGAGTCCAGATCATCAGGAAATAGGAAACTATAAACGTGGCTATATAGTTCATCATCAATGTGAACAGGGTCTCGTTGGTGTTCCAGAGAGCCTTGCATACAGCGGGGATAACGCCCCAGACAGCGCCGATGACCACGGATGAAACAAACATGATCACAAGGAGAAGTGCGTTGGGGATCTTGCCGCCGAGATTGATTATGCAGGCTACGGAAGCAAGGGCTCCGATCAGCGCCTGACCTTCCGCGCCGATGTTCCAGAACTTCATTCTGAAGGCGGGGGTCACTGCCAGGGAGATGCAAAGGAGCACTGCCAGGTCCTTAAGGAATTTCCAGATCCTTCTCTTGGAGCCGAAGGAGCCGGAGATCATGGAACTCAGCATTTTGATGGGGTTGATGCCGATAAGGATGTATGATAAAAGCATACATATCATCAACGCCAGGACGACTGCGATGACGCGGACTGCAGCCTTGTTGAGTATGGGCATATCGTCCCGCTTGGTTATATGGAAGAGAGGTTCTTTTTCGATATGTGCTTTACTCATTGGACTTGACCTCTCTTTCTTCTTCATGGGATTTGGTCATAAGCAGACCTACCTCTTCCTTGGTAACGGTGCGGCCGTCGCATATGCCTGTGATACGGCCGGAGTTTATGACCACTATACGGTCGCAGAGCTCCAGGAGCACATCCAGGTCTTCACCTACGAAGATTACGGAAACGCCGCTTTCTTTCTGCTTGTTCAGAAGATTGTATATGGTGTAGGAAGAGTTGATATCCAGACCGCGGACGGGATAGGCTACCATGAGTACGGTAGGAGCCGCTGCGATCTCACGGCCTACAAGCACCTTTTGAACATTACCGCCGGACAGCTTTCTGACTTCGGTGCTGACGCCGGGAGTGTTCACCTGAAGGCTTTCGATGATCTCGGAGGCAAGAGCTTTGGGCCTTGCGCGGTCCACGAACATGGACTTTCCTCTTCTGTAGGAACGGAGCATCATGTTATCCGTGATGTTCATGTTTCCTACCAGACCCATGCCCAGACGGTCCTCGGGAACGAAGGAAAGACGTACGCCCAGGTTTCTGATCTGGAGAGGAGTCTTGTTCCTTAGATCCACGGTATCGCCGGTCTTGGGGTTATTGTAAATGATATCGCCTTCGTTAAGGGGATAGAGACCAGCTATGGCTTCAAGAAGCTCACGCTGGCCGCTTCCGGCTATGCCTGCTATACCCAGGATCTCGCCGCTTCTTGCCTCGAAGGAGATGTTGTCAAGGACTTTAAGGCCTTCGTCGTCCGTGGCGGAAAGACCTTCCACCTTAAGGCGGACAACCGAGTTCTTGGGTTCTGTTCTTTCTATATTAAGAGATATTTTTTGACCTACCATCATCTCGGTAAGGGAGCTTTCCGTAGCATCCTTGGTATCCACGGTGGCGATGTGCTCGCCCTTACGAAGGACGGCCACACGGTCGGAGATCTCAAGAACCTCGTGAAGCTTGTGGGTGATGATTATGATGGATTTGCCGTCGGCGCGCATGTTCCTTAAGACCTCGAAAAGATTTCTGGTCTCCTGGGGAGTCAGAACGGCCGTTGGCTCGTCGAGAATAAGTATGTCCGCGTTACGATAAAGGACCTTGATGATCTCAACGGTCTGCTTTTCCGAAACGGACATTTCATATATTTTCTTTTGGGGATCCACGGTAAAACCGTAGCGTTCGGTGATCTCTGCCACACGGTTGTTAACGTCGTTCAGATTGAAGCGCTTCTTTTCGGAATCGCCCAGAACGATGTTCTCGCCTGCGGTAAAGATGTCTACCAGCTTAAAGTGCTGGTGGACCATTCCTATCTTATAACGGAATGCATCCTTGGGGGAACGGATGATGACAGGCTTTCCGTCTACGAAGATCTCTCCCTCGTCGGGGAAATATATGCCTGAGATCATGTTCATCAGGGTAGTCTTTCCGCAGCCGTTCTCGCCGAGAATAGCCAGGATCTCACCCTTATAAACATCAAGAGAAACGTCGTGATTGGCCACTACGTTTCCGAATGTTTTTGTGATGTGCTTTAATTCGAGAGCAAGCTCTTTTTTCAAGTTGAGTTACCTCCGCCGGGTTATTCATTTCACAACTAATTCAGTATAATTCGCATGGGTTTAAAAGTCAATTGAAAGAAAAGGGCGGAGTCCAAAATGACTCCGCCGGATTAAGGTATTCTTTTTGGAAGAATGATCAATACTTAGCGTTGAGAAGAGTGATGCCATCGATCTGAGCGTCAAAGTAAGGAGCGGAACGGAACTCGGACTCGCTGAAGTAGCCATTCTTGATAACATTTGTGTCAGGTGTGAATGCATCGTCTGTATCAACGTCTGCAAGGTACTCGTTAAGCTTAGCACCCTTTACGGTGAAGTTGTTTGTATCGAACACTTTTACGGAACCGTTCAGAAGATTTGCCTTTACTTCGTCGATCTTCTTCTGAGTGTCAGCTGCTGCAGCCTTTGTGTTGACATCTGTAAGAACTACGGAACCTGTGGAGATTGTTCCTGTCCAGTCTGTTGCAATTGCTTCACCCTTGATCTTCTGGTTGATGATGTACTCGAAGTAAGGAGCCCAGTTGATCCTGGAAGAAACGATGAAAGTGTTGGGGCAAGCTGCTGCTGTGCTTCCGTTGTAGGAAACGTTGGGAACCTTACGCTCTTCGCAGATGGAAGGAGCACCCATGGAATCCGCATGCTGTGAAATAAGTACACAACCGTTGTCGATAAGAGCTGCTGCTGCGTTCTTCTCCTCGATCTCATCGTACCAGGAACCTGTGAACTGAACTTCCATGGTTACTTCGGGAACGATGGACTTAACGCCGAGGAAGAAAGATGTATAACCGGAAATAACTTCTGCGTATGTGAAAGCGCCTACATAACCGATCTTGGGAACGATGGAAGAATTAGCCTTCATCATTTCCTGAAGCTTGAGACCTGCAGCAACACCCGCAAGGTAACGACCTTCATAGATGGATGCAAATGCGTTGTGGAAGTT
This sequence comes from Lachnospiraceae bacterium, assembly GCA_017444675.1. Taxonomy (GTDB): domain Bacteria; phylum Bacillota; class Clostridia; order Lachnospirales; family Lachnospiraceae; genus RGIG3528. The sequence goes on along the minus strand of JAFSWD010000093.1, from coordinate 655 downwards.
TGCAAGCTTCTCTGTGTGAGCCATTGTACCGGTAGCGTGGCAGAACTCAACATTCTTGAATTCCTTAGCTGCCTTGAGCATATATGTTTCATGACCAAAGCTGTCTGCGAAAACGATGTCGCAACCCTGATCTACAAGGTCGGCTGCTGCTTCATAGCAGGCATTGCCTTCCTCAATGTTTCTTCTGATAACAACCTGATCATCCTTGAGACCCAGGTTCTTGGCAGCGTCATTGATGCCGTTGATGAAGTTTAAGTCGTAGGTTGATGCTTCGTCGTGAAGAAGGATAACACCGATCTTGACATCGGATTTGGAATCCTTGCTGCCGCATGCTGCTGCGGAAAGCATCATCGCACAAACAAGAATCATGCATAAAAGCTTTTTCATAAAAATTTTCCTCCGTTTTACATTTGTTTTTACGAAATATTTAAAGGGGAATGTTTCCCCTTCACCACGAATTATATGCAAATATAAATTTTTTGTAAAACAGATTTTTTTAATCGGATTTATAAGAAATGCTTAATGCGGGATTCAAAATGAGCCTCGGGGACGGGGTTAGGTGTTCACTTTTTGAGCCTTTGGGGACGGGGTTAGGGGTTCACTTTATGAGCCTTTGGGGACGGGGTTAGGGGTTCATTTTTTGGCGCTTTGCGCT
>JAFSWD010000092.1 GCA_017444675.1 Lachnospiraceae bacterium | reverse complement strand
TAAGAGAAAAGATAGAAAAGAATGCCGTTATCTGCGCAGCATCCGGAAGTCTTCCCGTATATCTTCAAAGAATGTGGACAACGGAAGAAAAGGATTCCTACAACATGGAATACGGATATTCCTGTATGGGCTGGGAAATAGCCGCAGCCTTCGGAGCGAAGCTGGCAAGACCGGAACAGCAGGTATATGCCATGGTTGGAGACGGGGCTTTTATGATGCTCCATTCGGAACTGGCCACCTCCTTACAGGAAAAGAAAAAGATTATCGTGCTGCTTTTTGACAATTGCGGTTTCGGATGTATCAACAATCTTCAGATGAGTAACGGCATAGGTTCTCTCGCCACCATGTTCCGCTACAGGGACAAGGATAAGCTGGACGGTGACCTGATCTATACCGATTTTGCCATGATCGCAAGAGGATACGGGTGCAAGGGCTATACAGCTACCACAATGAAAGAACTGGAAGAGGCACTTGAAAAAGCTAAGAAGGATGAAGTTTCGGTATTGATCGATATAAAGGCCATGCCCAAGACCATGACCGACGGTTATCTCTCCTGGTGGAATGTGGGTCTTGGTGATTCCTCCTCCAATGACAAGATCCATAAAGCATATGAAAACCGTATGGATCATCTGGATAAGGCAAGAAAGTATTAGATCCTGCAGATAAACGGCAGAGAGTAAAAGAAAACAGAAACATAACAAAAAAGTGATATTTGTTGTACTTTTTCTGATAATATAATGAATAAGTCTCAAAGAAGTTCACAATTTTCAAGGGGAAACTTGCGAACTATCCATTGTGCCTCAAGGAAAAAGTATGACAAAAAATCAGTAATCTAAAATAAAATTGAAAGGACACGACGGTTATGTTTAGCAAAGATAAGGTAAAATTGGGGATTGCTCCGATCGGATGGACGAATGACGATATGCCTGCTCTCGGAGGAGAAAACACCTTCGAGCAGTGCGTCAGTGAAATGGCTCTTGCAGGCTTCACAGGCTGCGAAGTGGGAAATAAATATCCCAAAGATACGAAAGTTCTTAAGGAAGCACTGGATTTAAGAGGAATGAGGATCGCCAGCAAGTGGTTTTCATCCTTCCTGGCTACCAGGCCTTATGAAGAAACGGAAAAAGAGTTCATCAAGGAACTGGATTACCTTGAAGCCATGGGGGCAGACAGGATCAATGTATCCGAACAGAGCTATTCCGTTCAGGGAAACGAAGCTCTTTCAATTTTTGACAACAAGGTGCATTTTACGGAAGATGAGTGGAAAAAAATGTGCTCAGGCCTTAACAGGCTGGGAAAAGTTGCAAAGGACAGAGGCTTCAAGCTTTGCTTCCATCACCATATGGGAACGGGAGTACAGACTATAGAAGAAACAGCGAAAATGCTGGAGGATACGGATCCGGAGCTGGTTTATCTTTGCTATGATACCGGACATTTTACATTTTCCGGTGAAGATCCCACTTACATTTTGAAGCATTATCCCGAAAGGATCGGACATGTTCATCTTAAGGATGTACGTCCCGAGGTACTAAAAAAAGCTACCGAAGGCCGCTGGTCCTTCCTTAAAGCGGTAAGGGAGGGAACCTTCACAGTGCCCGGAGACGGCTGCGTGGATTTTGATGCGGTATTTGCGGAACTGGAAAAAATGGACTATAGGGGATGGTTCCTGGTGGAAGCCGAGCAGGATCCTGCCAAGGCAAATCCTTTAAAGTATGCAAAAATGGCTCGGAAGTTTATAGCCGAAAAAACCGGGCTGTAAGTCGGGGTCAAGATTTTCGGCAGGTTTTAAGATGATATACGGAGGATTAAGATGAAAAAGAGTGATAATGCCGGGAAGAACTTAAAAAAGGCAGATCCGAAAAAGGCCGGAGAGGCTGTAAAAAAAGCCGTTCAAAAGGTTTCCGGGGAGGTAAAACAGCAATGGGCATCGAGCATTAAGACAAAGCTGCTGGTAAGCTTCATGATACCTGTCCTTTTGGTTGTGGTATTGGGAGTCACATCCTATGAAAAATCCAAGGCTTCCCTGACTGAAAGCTATAAGGATACAGCCATATCCACCATAGAGTCCACGGGAAACTATTTCAATCTGGTAACCCGTATGGTGGAATCAAAAACAGAACAGGTGCTGGCTGTAAACTCCCTGAACTCCTACTTTGGCGGTGCTTTTGAAGCGGGATCGGACGACGAAAAGAATGCGAAGAATGCTGTCCTTGCTCAGATGAAGCAGGTGGCAAATGCGGACGATGTGGTTCTGGATCTCAGCATACTCAGTTATTCCATCAATAAGAGCTTTTCCTCCAACGGAACCTTCCTTATTCTTGGGACCACAGGTGCCGAAGGCTATGATTCCTCCGAAGAAGGTAAATATTTCAATTCCCTGGGTACGGACAGTGCCTGGATAGGCGGACACTCTTACATAGACGGCTTTAAATTTAAAGACGGAGATTACAGCATGGTCTATGTAAAAGCTTTTTATGACTCCCTGGGAGATAAGCTGGGTTATGTTTCAGCTGATGTTAGCACGGAGATCGTTAAAAACGCCCTGGCGCAGATAAACCTTGGCGAAACCTCCAAGTTCACGTTGGTAACCGAAGACGGTAACGAAACATCAAGAAACGGTCTTGTGGGAAGCATATTCTACGGGTCGGATTTTTATAAGTCAGCTCTTGCATCTCCCGAGGTAAGCGGTTCTTCCTATGAAAAAATGGACGGTACCAAGTATCTCTGTCTTTTCTACAAAATAGGAGATACAGGTGCCATGCTCTGCGGACGTATCGCAGAAAGCGAGATAGTTAAAAAGGCCGAAAGCATTAAGACCATGACACTTATAATCACCCTCCTTTGTGTGATCGTGAGTGCAGGCATAGGCTTACTCGTCTCCTTCGGCTTCAGCAACATGATAAATAAGATGGTAGGCATCCTGGGCTCCGCAGCAGACGGAGATCTCAGGAGCAGGATACATTCTAAACGAAAGGATGAGCTGGGCAAGCTTTCCAATGCGACGGATAAGATGCTCCATAATACAAAGAAGCTTATCGTTCAGGCTACCAATGCTTCGGATGCCTTGAACACATCCTCGGATGAACTGGTGGAATCCGCAGATGAACTCATTAATTCCGCGGGAAGAATGAACACCTCCATCGATGAGATCAAGAGAGGTATCACCATGCAGGCGGGAGATGCTTCCGACTGTCTGGAGGATACGGAACTTTTGAACAAGAAGATAGATGATGTGAGAAAGAATGTATCGGCCATCGAAGAAATGGCGGGAAGCGCCACGGAAGCGGTATCCGAGGGCGTGAGATCCGTTGATGAGCTTAAGAGTAAGGCGGGAGAAACGGCAGCGGTTACCAAAGTTGTGATCACCGACATCCAGGCCCTTGCGGGAGAGACCAAAGCTATTAATCAGATAGTTGAGACAATTAATGATATCGCTACCCAGACCAACCTTCTTTCACTTAATGCCTCCATTGAGGCTGCAAGATCTGGTGAAGCGGGAAGAGGCTTTGCGGTAGTAGCAAATGAGATCAGGGTATTGGCGGATCAGTCCAAGGAAGCTGCCAATGAGATCAGGAATATCATCGGATCCATTGTGAAGAGAACGGGAGAAACCGTTGTTTCAGCACAGAAGGCCGATGACATAGTTACTCAGCAGGGTGTTGCCGTGGACAGTACGCTTAAGAAATTTACGGTTATTGAAAACAGTGTAGGAAACATAGCGGGAAGTCTTGCGGATATCGGACGTCAGGTCAAGGAGATCGAACATGCAAAGGAACACACCGTGAGTGCTATTCAGAGCATATCTTCCGTTCTCCATGAAACCGAGGCCATGGCGGAGGAACTTGAAAAGAGTTCCAGGATCACCAAGGAAGAGGTTGAAAGCCTTAATGCGGTCATCTCGGCGCTTAAGAAGGAAGCAGGCCAGCTTAAAGAAGAACTAAATATGTTTAAGATCTGATAAAAAAAAGAATACTGCCGCCCTTGTTTAAGGGCGGCGGAATTCTCTGGGGCTTTTGCCCACAAATTTATTGAAGGTGCGGTTGAACTGTGAGAAGGAATTAAAGCCGCAGGCACCGGATATGTCCGTGATCTTAAGATTGTCGGAAAGCAGCATCTGCTGGGCGTTACGTATGCGGGTCATCTGAATGTAATTCACCAGAGTGAACCCGGTAATGGCCTTAAATTGATGGGACAGGTAATAAGATGAGATGAAAAACCTCTGGGAGAGGGATTCCAGCGAAAGCTCTTCCGCAAAGTGAGTATGAATGTAGGAGGTGATCTGATAGATCTTTTCCTCCAAAGTATTCTCCTTTACCTGTTTATAGCAGTTCATAGGGGCATATTTATTAAGGCAGTACAAAAAGCGCATAAATTCCGCGTGGACCTGCAACATATATCCCGGTCCCTTATATTTTAAAAGTTTAAAGATCTCATTCAGATGAGAAAAAATGTCGGTCTGTTCAGTTTCTGTGAAGCGGAGCACCGGAGGATCGGCATAAAACACCGAAAGAAGTCTGGCGGTTTCTTCTTTTAAAAGAGGATTGTTCTCCTCGGGAAAGGAAAAATCCACGATCAGTCTTTTTACCGGTGCACCTTTGGGGTAAATGGACTTGTGCAGTTTTAAAGGGGGCAACAGGGTTATATCAAACTGGCGCAAGGGAAAAAGAGCACCGTCCACAACATGCTCCGCCTCTTTATCTATTAATATATGTATCTCGTAAAAACGATGGAAATGCTGGAATTCCATGTTTATATCATAACTTCTTATATCGTAATCAAACAGGTAAAACAGGGGATCGGAATCATTGCCTATGGCTTCTACAAGGCCCTGTTCATAAGACATTAGATCGTTTGATGCCATAAAATCACCTCTAACTTTGTGCAAAACTAACAAAAAAATACATAAAAAAATAAGGTTGTATATAAAATACTACCATGAAAAAGCAAAAAATGCAATATACTCCACTGTAAAAACGCAAATTATACGTTGTTGCTATTAGTAGTTTTTGTTATCATATTCACGACAAATAGGTGAAACTTGATAAGATTTTACTTATAACTTACTAATAATTGATCATTTACAAGGGAGTTGCATGGACGATATCAATGAAAAACTGAATCTGCTCCTGGAAAGTTTTCAAAAAGTCCTGTACGAAGAAGACGATCAGTTCCTTAAAGGAATGGCCACAAAGAATCTGGCGGGAGATGACATCAATAAGTACAAGTTTTGGGAATGGACCCAGGGCGTCGGTCTTTACGGAATGTGGAAGATGTTCGAAAGGACCGGAGATAAGAGGATGCTGGACATATTGCTTAAGTATTACGAGAGGCAGATCGGCATCGGACTTCCCGCAAAGAATGTAAACACTACAGCACCCATGCTGACGCTGGCGTTTGTTTATGAATATACCCAAAACGCCGAGTACGGTAAACTCTGTGAGGAATGGGCAGAGTGGCTGATGACAGGCCTTCCGAAAACCCGGGAAGGCGGATTTCAGCACATGACAAGTGATACGCTGAACGATCAGGAACTTTGGGATGACACATTGTTCATGTCGGTTCTCTTCCTTGCCAAGTGCGGTGTTCTCTTCGGTAAAAGGGAAATGGTGGATGAAGCTGAATACCAGTTCCTTTTACATATTAAATATCTGGCTGACAAAAAAACCGGT
>JAFSWD010000091.1 GCA_017444675.1 Lachnospiraceae bacterium | reverse complement strand
GGGTCAAAAAGTGACACCCTAACCCCGTCCCCAAAGGGTCATTTTCTTCTCAATTATCTTAACATTTCCTCAAATGTATGCCAGCCAAGTACTGCACACTTGACTCTGGAAGGCATATGTGAAATGTCCCGGAGGGCAGACGCCTCCTTTAGTTCCTCTATCTCCTCTTCCGACGCTTCCTTACGGATCATACGGATGAAGATATCCTTAAGATGGAGGGCCTCCTCTACCTTTTTCCCTATGATAAGATCCAGCATCATGTCCGCGGAGGCCTGGGATATGGCACAGCCGTCTCCGGTAAAGGAGCCGTCCTCTATCACGCCGTCATCGGACACCTTTAACTGCAGAGTGATGTCGTCCCCGCAGGAGGGATTTACCCCGCGAAGGGACAGCACAGGCCCGGGCGTCAGGTGTTTATGCTCCGGCCGCATGTTGTGCTGTGTAAGTATCTCGTTATAAAATGTTCTGTTGTTCATTCGCTGTACCCCATCAACCTTCTGATCCCCGAAACCGCCTTAAGGAACTTTTCTATCTCTTCTTCGGTATTGTAAAACATGATGGAAGCCCTGGTGGTGGAAGGGATGCCCAAAAACCTGTGCAACGGCTCTGCACAATGATGACCGGCTCTTACCGCGATGTTCTCATCCGCAAGTATGGCGGATACATCATGGGGATGTACATTTTCCACCTTAAAGGTGATGATCCCGTTGTGATCTTCGGCATTTTCGCCGCCGACCACCGTGATCCCCGGTATCTTCTTCATTCCCGTCAGCGCCAGTTTGGTCAGCGCCAGTTCTCTTTTCATCATGTTTTCCATTCCGATCTCCCGGATCCATTTTATGGCCTCAGCCAGCCCCACTGCTCCTCCGGCATTCACCGTACCCGCCTCGAACTTATGAGGCGATCCGGCATATATAACGTCCTCCGTCGACACCCTCTCTATCATTTCTCCTCCGGTGAGAAATGGAGGCATATCTTCCAGCAACCGCCTTTTGCCGTAGAGAACGCCTATGCCCATTGGGGCAAGAAGCTTGTGACCGGAAAAAGCCAGAAGATCCACGTCTGTATCCCGCACATCCGTAATCCCGTGGGGTACGCTCTGTGCTCCGTCGGCCACGAAGACCGCGCCGTGAGTGTGCGCCATAGCAGCCAATGCCTTAAGGTCGTTCATCTTCCCTAAAACATTGGACATGGCCGTAACAGCCACGATCTTCGTTTTATCCGACATGACTTTTGCAAGTTCCTCCGGCGACACGCTTCCGTCAGGACCGCAATCCACATATTTGACCTTCGCCTTTTTTCTTTCGGCCATATACCTCCAGGGCAGCATGTTGCTGTGGTGTTCGGAGACGGAGATCACCACTTCATCCCCCTCTCCCACCAGCAGCTCACCCAGGCTGAAAGCCGCCAGATTCAGGCTTTCCGTAGCGTTTCTGGTAAACACGATCTCCTCCGGATCCTCTGCATTTATAAACCCGGCAACAGCCCTCCTGGCATCTTCATAGGCCTCGGTAGCCCTTTCCGAAAGATCATAGATCCCCCTGAAAGGGTTCGCATTATTCTTTTCGTAAAATTCCCGCACTGCATTCAGCACCCGGTCCGGCTTCTGGGATGTGGCGCAGCTGTCCAGATACACCATCTCCGGCTCGTTCTTAAACAGCGGAAATTCTTTTCTTATCTCATTTATATCCGACAAACCCATCAGCCCAACTCCGATCCAATCTCTTCATATATCTCCTTCCGGAGACTTTCCTTGGGAATGAGATTAATGATGCTGGCCATCCTGCCCGCCGAGATCAGCTTGTAGGCCATTTTTTCCTCGATCCCTCTGGTATTCAGGTAAAAAAGGATCTCATCACTCAGCTTTCCGATGGTGGCACCATGCTCACCCTCCACTGCCTCTTCCGTACATAGGATCAGCGGAACCGTCTTGTTCACCGCATCCTCGTCCAGCAGCAGCACATCCTCATTTTCAACTCCCTTAGCCTCGACACAGCCTGTAATAAAGTCCACAGTGGTTCTAAAGCACTTTTCCGCCCCCTTCGCCAGGATCCCCTTCGCCGAGATCTCGCAGAGGCTCTCCCTCCCCCTGTGGCGCGCCACGTAATTGAAATCAAATTTTCTGTCGCTCTTCACGTCATATGCCGTGTCAATGGTAAGACAGCTGCACTTTCCGAAAAGGTTCACCGCGCAGCCGTCGAACACCTCCCGCCCGTCGGGCAGCACATGCACGATCTCCAGCTTTCCGTTGTCATCCACCGCCGCCGCAATATTATTGTATACGCGGTTGTCCCCGGTCTCATTCACCTGGATCAGCTTGACATGAGCATTTTTCCCCACTTTGATGCGAGTATCTATGCCTCCCGTGAATTCCGCTCTTTCTTTTGTCCTGTAGCGCATATATATGCTCAACACCCCATTATCCGCAGCCTCGAAACGGAATGAATTAAAGCAGCAGGTCTTTCCGTCGTACCAAAGATCCACGTCTATCTCCGCATCTTCCCCGGCCTTGGCATATCTGTACACGGGAGTTGGAGTAACACTAAAGGCATAGGCGTCAAATTCCTTTCCCATGCCGGATTCCATGGTCCTGAAATCCATTTCCGTGAGGTTGGTCTCCGCAGTCACCCTGCCGGTGGTAACTATGCCCGCTACAGCCGGCACCACCCCGTCCGTCCTCACTTTTATCCTTGTATCGTTCACCCTGCATCTGTGCCAGGTAGGCTTTGGCAGGGGATTCACATAAAGTTCTCTTACATTGTCCATAATTTACCTCCCTAACCTATTGAACCCACCATTTCGAGACGGATCAGGTTGTTCATCTCGATGGCGTATTCCAGAGGCAGTTCCTTGGAAACATTGTCTGCAAAGCCGCTTACTATCATAGCTCTGGCATCTTCCTCGGTCATTCCTCTGGACATGAGATAGAAGATGGCATCGTTACTGATCCTGCCGATCTTAGCTTCGTGACCCACATCCGCGCTCTGGGTGCGGATATCCATTACGGGGATAGTATCCGAACAGGAGTCGGAATCCAGCATAAGCGTTGCGCAGTCCACGGTGGACTTGGCGTTCTCCGCTCCGGGATTTACCAGCACGGAGCTTCTCATGGTGCCTATACCTCCATCCTTGGAAATGGATTTTGTATTAACCGCAGAAGTGGTGTTCTTGCCGCTGTGCACTATCTTAAGGCCTGTATCCAGGTTCTGCCCCTTGCCCGCAAAGGTAATGCCCGTAAACTCGCACTTGGAATTGTCTCCCTTAAGGATGGTCATAGGATAGAGATAGCCCGTGTGGGATCCGAAGGACCCGGAAACCCATTCCATCTTTCCTCCCTCCTCCACCAAAGCTCTCTTGGAGTTCAGGTTATACATATTCTTGGACCAGTTCTCGATGGTGGAATACCTGAGTCTGGCATTTTTCCTTACATAGAGTTCCACTGCGCCTGCGTGAAGGTTTGCAATGTTGTACTTGGGTGCGCTGCAGCCTTCGATAAAGTGAAGGTCCGCCCCTTCATCCACGATGATCAAAGTGTGCTCAAACTGTCCCGCCCCCGGAGCATTTAATCTGAAGTAGGACTGCAACGGTATTTCTACTTTTACACCCGGCGGCACATAGACAAAGGATCCGCCGGACCACACAGCCCCGTGAAGAGCCATGAATTTGTGATCTCTGGCCGGTAAAAGTTTCATAAAGTGTTCTCTTATCATCTCGGAGTAAGGCCCGTGCAATGCGGATTCCAGATCAGTGTAAACCACCCCCTGTTCCGCCACTTCCTGCTTCATATTATGGTACACCAGTTCCGAATCATACTGTGCGCCCACACCTGCCAGCGATTCCCTTTCCGCCTGAGGTATGCCCAGCCTTTCAAAGGTTTCTTTTATATCCGTGGGCACCTCGTCCCAGGAAGCCACCATCTCGGTCTTGGGCTTTATGTAAGTCACTATATCCCTCATGTTCAGCCCTTCCAGCGACGGTCCCCAGTCCGGAGCCTCCATCTCATTGTAGGCCTTAAGGGAGTCAAGCCTCAGCTCCCTCATCCATTGCGGGTCCTTCTTCTCTCTTGAGATCTGTTCCACGATCTCGGGAGTAAGCCCGCTTTCCACCTTGTAGAAATCCTCATCACTTTCCTCAAAGCGGAAGTCATACAAATTTCTGTCGACATCGTCGACTCTGGTTTTTTCTTTCATTGTGATTCCTTTCCCTTTTGGGTTACATTTAAGTCTCCCTGTTTGGATTTCCTTTTGGAGTTAGCTTTTGCTAACCTATACTTGTTAAGAAGCGTATTTTATGAAGCCTTCCCTGTTCACCTTGTCCACAAGAGATGCATCTCCGGTCTCCGCCATGCGTCCTTCCACCATGATATGGGTATAATCCACGTGCAGCTGCTCCAGTATTCGTGTGCTGTGGGTGATGATGATCAGTGCCCTACCGGGATCCTTCTGGAATTCCTTTACTCCCGCAGAAACAGTCCTTACCGCATCCACATCCAGGCCGGAGTCAGTCTCATCAAGTATCGCCAGTGTAGGATTCAGCATGAGAAGCTGCAATATCTCCGCCTTCTTCTTTTCTCCGCCGGAAAAACCCAGGTTCAGATCCCTGTCTGCATATGATTCGTCCATATTTAAGAGTTTAAGCTTTTCGTCCAATTCCTTCCTGAACTCCCAGATCTTAGTCCTGGTCCCGTTCTTGCAATCAAGGGAATTTCTGATAAAGTCGGCTAAAGATATGCCCGGTACTTCAATGGGATTCTGGAAGGAAAGAAAGATCCCCTTCTTCGCTCTTTCAGCCGCATCGTCCTCCAGGATGTCTTCTCCGTTAAAAAAGACGGAGCCCCTGGTAATCTCGTAGTTGGGGTTGCCCATTATAGCATTTCCCAGCGTAGATTTACCCGCTCCGTTCGGTCCCATAAGCACATGGGTCTCGCCTCTGTCCACTTCCAGATTTATCCCATGAAGAATGGTTTTATCCTTTACATTAACCGTAAGGTCATTAATTGTGAGTAACTTTGACATGTCTTCCTCCTTTGTAAGAATATCAAGTCTTGTTTTCCGCATTGCAATTTTCGCAGGAAATGGCGATCCCGTCACTGTTTCCCTGCGACCATGAGCAGATGCTTTTGATGATGGGCACGATAGTCTTGCCCTTTGGTGTAAGTGTATAGTCCACGCGGGGCGGGATCTCCCTATACTGTGTTCTCCTGATGATCCCATCCGCGGTAAGCTTTTTAAGTGTTGCGGTTAAAGCGACATCGGTAATTCCCTCAACACGTGATCTGATCTCTCCGTAACGAAAACTTCCACCGGTAGAGAGCACACAAATTACTTTGGATTCCCATTTTTTTCCGAAAATCTTAAGTCCGTATTCCAACGGGCACTTTGTTTCATCGGTTTCTTTGCTCATTTACAGCTCCTTTGGTCTTTCCAATCACTTTGTTTCGCTAGTATATCCCATTACTATATTTTTTTCAAGTAACTTTAGTAAAATTTAGTATTGCAATTTGGAGCGCTTCAAAATGAACCCCGGGGACGGGGTTATGGGTTCAAAAAAGTGACTCCTGCGGCAAAAAAGGCTGTAGGATCAATATTTCTCTTCCCCAAAAGGTTCCGTCAATCCGCCATGTGGCTCTAGTACATCGATTCTTAAATAACTTGACCGAATGCCTGCCTGCTTAACCTGACAGCACAGTTCCAAAAGCCTCAGCATAGCCCGCTGCGCCTACGTTTTTGAAACTGCCCTCTCAGGCAAGCATTCTTCGCATTAGTCCACTTATTTTGCGACCGATGTATAGAATAAGCGTTTTTAATCAGCTACACCATTCAATTGCGCCAAAATGCCGTATACATGCGCTTTTAGCACGTTTCAAAGGTGTGTTATTTGAAAACGGTTGTACTAGAATCCAATTTTTCCAATTGAGTCAACAATTTTCCCACAAAAAAGCACCGAGCTATCTTTACGTGACTCTCGGTGCCAATTATTTCAATTGGGTCACAAAAATGAACCCCTAACCCCGTCCCCGGGGTTCAAAAGAGCCAAAGGCGAAACGTCCCCTTTGACCCCTTCTTCCTCTTTGCTTTTACTTCGTAACTATCTCCACACCGCCGATGTCTGTGCTGACCCTGAGCGTATATCTGGAGTTTTTATTATTGATCCTGCCTTTTCTTCCGTAGCTTTTTCCGTTATACTCGAAGTCACCGAGAGAGCAATCAATGTCGAAGTCGTAATCATCGGGGTTGATACCCTTTATGGTAACACCTGCGATATCGGAATCGATGTCCGCGTCCTCAAATGTACAGCCGGAAATCTCGATCTCACCTACGTCGGAGTTCAAATCCATATCTCCGAAGGAACTGTTTTTAAGGAAGATACCGCCCACATTGGCTTCCATCCTCACGTCTCCGCTGCAGTTCACATTATCGGTATTAATGCTTCCCACTGCCATGACAGCCTTGATCTTTTCACAGGAAAGATCCTTTAAGGTAACATCACCCACTGCGGAATCGATCTCGATTTTTTTAAGACTTCCCGCAGGAACTGTGATGGTGATCTCTGCATATCTGTTCCTGTTGTTGAACTCTGTTCTGACCTTCTTCTGCGTAACGACCAATGTATCGTTCTTTACGGAAACATTAGGCTTTAAGACCTCGTCCCCCTTGAAGTGGAAGGAGTAACCATCACCTTCGGCAATGATGACATCAGCGATTGCGCCCTTAAATTCAATATCTTTGTAACCCTTTTCCTGATAATCCTCTTCTACGGTGATCCCTGAAAGTTCATCAGCATTGTTCCAATCCCTGAAGTTTCCGCCGTCCCATCTAACATCGACCCAGTCCCTGTCATACACGCATCCGGCACACCCCGAAACCGCTCTGCCTGTATAATAGGCAACAGAACCTATGCAGATAAATATTGTTACTATATAAAGTATGATAAGATAAATTCTTTTATTCATTTTCGTCTCCTTTTCCCTCGTATTTCTCTCGCTCTGTTCTATTACTCCAACGAATTGGTATCTGAGAAGATAGCTTCTATCAGCATCTTAAATACGGGTGCAAGCGGCCATACGATCCAGGTAATGTACCAATCCATGGTTACAAAACTCCAAATGAAATATATGCAGGTTACTGTGGGCCAAAATACCGACATGACGATCTGGCCTGTCTTTGTTAATCTCTTTGCTGTCTTCTGACTGTCCACGAAATTGCCTCCTACCGTTTTGCTGTCATTTAACTTAAGAATATCTGTAAAAGCATTGTCTCTTACTGCGCCGTAAACTATAAGGCAAACGCCCAGAGCTACGAACACCAGAAAGAACAAGCCCTCTACATCGTCAATGTTTCTGAAATATCTCATCTCGTCGATGGCCCCTGCAATACCCAAAGCCAGGAGGCAGATCGTAATACCGGCACAAAGGAAGATAGCCTTTAAAGGTCTGTAGCTTTCTCTTGCCTTGTTTATCTCATCAATTGTTCCGAATTCCACCGCACAGGGTGTCTTTTCCATCCAGGACCACTTTTCTCCGCTTACCGAATTGTAGATGAAAAGTCCTATGCCCACTGCAAGGATAATGAAAAGTGAAAGAATTCCCATTCCTCTGTATCCCATGTTTTCACCGATCACCAGCTCGCCCACGGGGCAAAGGATGCAAAGCATTACGCCGATGGCGGTCCTTAAGGAAGCTGCCGTTTTATCCTTCACATATTCCCTTGCTTCATCCAGCTTTACGACTCTCTTGTCGATGGGCGCTTTGTTGACAAATTCCTTGATCCCAAGGCTCTCGGAGATCTCGTCCAGGTTTCCGAACTCGGAAAGCACTGTTGCGATCGCTTCATTTTCGGGTTTTCCCTCGGCCATGAGCTCGTTGAACTTGTCTTCCATCATCTGCCCCAGCTCAGCTTTGGCCTTCAAAACTTCCCTTGTATTTGGAAGCTGCATAAACATTGTCTCAAGATAATTTTTTATAGTATCCATTTTTTTCCCTTTCCTTATTTCCTGTTATTGTTTCTGTTAATATTACTGTTAATATTCCCGTTGATCGAACCTTTATTTCCCGGGTCATTCTTCATTTAACAAGACACTCTCTTCGTTCTTCGCGATGAATTTTTCGACCACTTCCTTGGTCAACTCCCATTCTTCGCATTTCTCTTCGTAAAACTTTTTTCCTGCCTCTGTAATCCTGTAGTAAGTCCGTCTGTCCTCGGCTCCCGAGAAGGATTCCACATATCCGTTCTTTTCCATTCTCGTAAAAGCCGAATACAGTGTGGTTTCTTTTATCACGTACTTTCCTTCCGTCATACTTTTTATGCTCTTTGAAATCTCATATCCGTAAGACGGGCCGTTTCTCAGGATGTAGAGGATCATCGTGTCGTTGTAACCTCTGATCACGTCACTGCTGATCTCAATCATCTTTTCACCCTTTCCCCTGCTCACGCAGGCATATCTTATCTCTACTATTTACTTTATCTTTCAGTCTTACTCCGACCATCGTTCCTTCGTCTGTCGTTCCTTCGTCTGGCATTGCAACGTCTGTCGTAGTACATCTGACGTAGTATGTTATACCACGACAGTCGGAGTATGTCAACACCTTTTTTAAAAAATTTGAACCCCGGGGACGGGGTTATGGGTTCAAAAAAGTGACTCCGGTACAGCGGTTTTAAAATAAATGGACTAATGCGCAGAATGCTTGCTCGAATGCTCGTGCGTGAAAACGCAGGTGTAGCGGGCCACTCCGAGGCTTTCATGTACGGGCAGTCGGGTAAACAGGCAAGCATTCGGTCCGGTTATTTAATAACCGATGTACTAAACTAAGGGAGAGTGACCATATGATGAAGAGAATTATTTCGCTGATGATCTGCTTGACTATTTTTATAGCTGTATGTGGGTGTTCAAATGAAGGAAAGGTGATCACGCAGATCGGGACTGATGCAAGGCCTACCGGTGCATCGGACACCAAGATCGATGATAGGAAAGAGAATGATGACGGGAAGAAAAGTGCAGCACCTGTTTATGCTGATACTTACTCCGAAAAGCAACTTTTTAAGGTAAAGTCCCTGGATACTTATCCGACCAAATGGAATGATGAGGATGGACTGTATATATTCTCGGAAGTTGAAGGAAGCATTCCATATCTTCTCATTTTCAGATGTATAGATATGCCGATAGATGTCAGCCAGTATATGGAGGAATCCATCGTTCCTTTTATCAATGAAGATTATGCGGATCAGAATCTGAAGATGGAGCCGGTCACAAGGGAAAAAGTGGGCGGAAAGGAACTGCTGAGCGTGAAATACAGTTATGATGTAGGGGAGTACAGGGTAACGGCGCAAAGGCTTTTTCTTCAGCATAACAAGGACATCGTAAATTTCACGGTAAAATACTATGATGATGATCAGATAGAACCTCTGGATGAAATGCTTGAAAGGGCTGTATCATCATTTACCACGCTCACAAAGGCAGAAATGTATGCGGCAAAGGCCAAGTCCGAAGATGGAGCCAATTACAAGGTGATACCTTCCGAGGCTTCAATGGTGGAATACACTAGTTACACGGATTTCAATAACTATATAACTATGGACATCCCGGTAGGTTGGGAAGTCATTATCGGGATCAAACCTACTCGCGAATTTGATATCTTAAGCTATGGTATCGAGCTTAGAGACCCCGCTGTTCCCGAAAGGATGTTGTACTTTAATCTCTCAACGTCGGGACTTGTAAAATCGCAGGCGGCCCACGACTGGTATGTAAAGTATTACGGTGCTGACTATCCATTATCCAAAACTCCTGTGGTATCGGATCTTACAACAAAAGGATATTTTGAAAGTGTGGCTTCATGGTATGGCTATTCGGATCTTAATGTCCTTGAAAATATGGACAAAGTTGTAGTATTTGAGGCGAATTCCGAGAGAGGCAAAAAGGTGGAATGCGTTGCTACAACATATGTTACGGCAATTAATTACAATGTGAATTCAAATATGTACAGCATATTCTCGCCACAGATAGATGCAGGTTGGGCAACGGCTTATGATATTGTTATGGAAGCTGCTCCGGTAGAGGAATTCTATGACTGGCAGCCTGTACTCGATCACTGTCTTGGAAGCATTAAATTTTCGGAAAAATATTTGAATGCCAGAAATGAAACGTGGAAGAGGGTCAATGGAACTGCCGCAACCACAATGTCAACAGCAGATGAGATTAGCGATATGATCATGGATAGCTGGGAAAAGAGCAGTCATACCTATGATGTGGCAAATCAGAAATACAGCGATGCCATCCTGGGTTATGAACGTATCTACGACAACGAGACAGGTGATTATTATAGAGCGGAGATCGGTTTTTCTGATTGGTATGAGGGAGAGAGATACGTTGCGGATGATTCAGATGCCGCCTATACATCGCCGGTGAAGGGAACAATTTACAAAGAAGAGTGACAATAGGAGCGTCTATCGTGAACCACGGATCATTTAAAAACGATTATAGTTTACACCTAACTTGAATTAAAAGAACCGATAGAGTAGACTATTATTGCTTAGACTTGCTCTATCGGTTTTTTATGCGAAGAGCATATGAGCATACGGGGCTTCAATTCCTGTAGTTAGTTTTCACATTTACCGAAAGGAATAATGATATGAAGAAAGATACTGTATTGATAACCGGAGCATCTTCCGGAATAGGACGGGAGATGGCAAGAATAGTCTCAAAAGAGGCACATAAGCTTATTTTGGTCGGAAGAAACATTGAAAGGCTTGATGAATTAAAGAAGGAATTGATTGAAAAGACAGAAAAACTTGAGGTAATTACAGAAGTTACGGATCTGAGCCTTCATGTAAATTGTGAGGAACTTCACGGGAGATACCCCGATGTGGATCTTCTTATTAACAATGCCGGTTTTGGTGACTTCGGTGACTTCGATAAGACTGCCCTTGAAAAAGATATTCAGATGATAGAAACCAATGTTGTGGCTCTTCACATTCTTACCAAGCTTTACCTTAAGGACATGATCGAGAAGGACAGCGGACATATATTAAATGTGGCATCAATTGCAGGCTTTATGCCCGGACCTTTAATGGCTACCTATTATGCTACGAAAGCTTATGTTGTAAGGATATCTGAAGCAATAAGGCAGGAACTTAGGAAAAGAAGATCAAAGGTCGGTATCAGCATCCTTTGCCCCGGACCTGTTGCTACCGATTTTGCCAAGAATGCAAATATCTCCTTCCTTTTTATTGGGACTGACGCAACTAATGTCGCAGAATATGCCATCAGACATCTTAATCGATTTTATATCGTACCCAAGTTTTATGTGAAAGCTTCCAGAATCATATTGCACTTGATCCCTACAGCCCTTACGGCGCGTATTGTGTACTTCTTACAGTCAAAAAGGCAGAGCTGACAAACCGAAAAGCAAACTAAACAGCCGAAAAGTCTGAAAAGTTTGCTTTTGTCAGAGGTAAAGCATCCCCTGACAAGCCTAAAAGCAAACAAAACAGCCGAAAAGCCGGAAAAGTTTGCTTCTGTCAGAGGTAAAGCATCCCTTGACAAGCCTAAAAACAAACTAAACAGCCAAAAGCCGGAAAAGTTTGCTTTTGTCAGAAGTAAAGCCTTCCCTGACAAGTCGAAAAAGCAAACTAAACAGCCAAAAAGCCGGAAAAGTTTGCTTTTGTCAGAGGTAAAGCCTCCCTTGACAAGCCGAAAAAGCAAACTAAATAGCCGAAAAGCAGGAAAAGTTTGCTTTTGTCAGAAGTAAAGCCTCCCTTGACAAACCGAAAAGCAAACTAAACAGCCGAAAAGTCTGAAAAGTTTGCTTTTGTCAGAGGTAAAGC
>JAFSWD010000090.1 GCA_017444675.1 Lachnospiraceae bacterium | reverse complement strand
TCATTTTTCGGCGCAAAGCGCCAAAATGAACCCCTAACCCCGTCCCCAAAGGGTCAAAAAGTGAACCACCAACCCCGTCCCCAAAGGGTCAAAATGAACCCACAACCCCGTCCCCAAAGGGTCATTTTAATATTGTTATTTCTTGAAACTGTCTTTTAATGCCACGGAACGGTTGAACACCAGCTTGCCGTCCTTGGAATCCTTGTAATCCAGTGCAAAGTAGCCGAGGCGAAGGAACTGGAAGGAAGGCTCGTTTTCGCCGCTCTTGGAAGGCTTAACATCAGCCAGGCTCTTTTCACCCTTACATCCGGTAAGAACCTCGAGAGACTTGGGGTTCAGGCAGCTGAAGTAATCCTCTGCCGCATCCGGATCCTCACGGTTAAAGAGATAATCGTAAAGACGTGTCTCAAAATCTATGCAATTGGAAGCATCTACCCAGTGAAGGGTTGCTCCCTTTACCTTTCTGCCGTCAGCGGGATCTCCGCCTCTGCTTTCGGGATCATAGGTAGCATATATTTCCTCAACGTTTCCGTTTTCATCCTTTTTGCAGCCTGTGCATTGGATCAGATAAGCGCCCTTAAGTCTGCACTCGGGGCCGCCCGGGAACAGTCTCTTATACTTGGGGATGGGCTCCTCCATAAAGTCTTCCGCTTCCACATAAAGCTCACGTGAGAAGGTAACTTTTCTGGTACCGCCGTTCTCATCGTTGGGATTGTTCTCAACGTCCAGTTCTTCCTGCTGTCCCTCGGGATAGTTGGTAAGGATCAGCTTAACGGGACGGATGACAGCCATCTTTCTGGGTGTGTTCATGTTAAGATCGTCCCTTAAGCAGGACTCAAGGAACGAATAATCAACGGTGGAAACCACCTTTGATACGCCGATCTTGGTACAGAAATCACGGATGGAAGCTGAGGTGTAACCTCTTCTTCTTAAACCGCAAAGCGTAGGCATTCTGGGATCATCCCAGCCTGCAACGATGTGCTCTTCCACCATGCGGCGAAGCTTTCTCTTTGAAAGCACGGTATAGTTGATACCGAGACGGGCAAACTCTATCTGACGGGGCTTGCAGGGAACGGAAACGTTATCCACTACCCAGTCATAAAGAGGCCTGTGATCCTCATACTCAAGAGAGCAAAGGCTGTGGGTGATGCCTTCCAGCGCATCCTGGATGGGATGAGCAAAGTCATACATGGGGAAGATGCACCACTTGTTGCCCTGTCTGTGATGATTAATGTATCTGATACGATAAATTACCGGATCTCTCATGTTAAAGTTACCCGAAGCCAGATCGATCTTGGCACGAAGGGTGTACTTTCCTTCTTCGAATTCACCGTTCTTCATTCTTTCAAACAGATCCAGATTTTCTTCTATAGGACGGTCTCTGTAAGGGCTCTTGGCAGGGGTCTGTGTGTCTCCACGGAACTTGGAGAACTCCTCTGCGCTGAGTTCGCAAACGTAAGCAAGACCTTTTTTGATCAGCTCGACTGCAAACTCATAGTCCTTTTCAAAGTAATCGGAGCCATAGTAGAATCTGTCTCCCCAGTCGAAGCCCAGCCAGTGGATGTCTTCCTTGATGGCATCTACAAATTCACTGTCTTCCTTGGCGGGGTTGGTATCATCCATACGAAGGTTGGTGATGCCTCCGAATTTCTCCGCTGTTCCGAAATCTATGCAAAGAGCTTTGCAATGTCCGATATGCAGATAACCGTTGGGCTCGGGAGGAAAACGAGTGTGGACACGCTGTCCCGCAAACCTTCCGTTATCAGCAATATCTTCTTCCACGAATTGCTCGATAAAATTTTTTCCAGTCATTTCATTTTCCATACTCATTTATCCTCACAATTATTCATTTTATATTACAGTTCGATAAGGTCTTTTCTTGAATGTGCGAAGTCTTCGCAGCCGTCTTCGGTAACAACCAGCATATCCTCGATGCGGACTCCTCCGAAGTCGGGAATATATATGCCCGGTTCTACGGTAATAATGGTGCCGGGTTCGATGATCCTCTCCTCTGCTACGGAGAATCTGGGATCTTCATGTATCTCAAGGCCTACGGAATGTCCGAGACCATGGCCGAAATACTGACCGTAGCCTGCTTCGGTGATGATATCGCGGGCGATCTTGTCGTATTCCTTACCCTTCATGCCCGGCTTAAGGTTATCGATAACGGTGGTCTGAGCCTTAAGCACAATGTCATAGATCTCGCGCTGCTTTGCATTGGACTTGCCCACGCATACGGTTCTGGTCATATCGGAGCAATAACCGTTGTATACACAGCCAAAATCCATGGTTACCAGATCGCCGGACTGGATCTTGTAATTACCGGGCTCTGCATGAGGCTTGGATCCGTTGACGCCTGCTGCAACGATGGTCTCGAAGCTCAGCTTTTCAGCGCCGTTACACTTCATTATATATTCGAGCTTGGCAGCGATCTCCAGCTCCGTAACTCCGGGCTTTAAATGTCCGAGGATCTCGTTAAATGCAATATCACCGATGTGTTCAGCCTGTCTGAGATTTACCAGTTCTTCCTCTGTCTTTTTTACTCTTAAAAGGGAAAGATCGTTTCCTACGGGAACAAATTCCTTTACCTTAAGTTCCTTCTTAAAGCTTTCATACCGGGCATAGGAGAAATTGTTGGCTTCAAAGCCGAGAACATTTACACTGTCCGCCGCAATGGCTTCATTGATAAGTGCCGCATAGTTTCTGGCGCCGTCCACGATAACCACCTCAAAATCAGGTGCCTGAGTCTGGGCTGCCACAGTGTAACGGGAGTCGGTGAACAGTTTCTTGGAAGCCTTGGAAATAAAAAGAAATCCGGTAGCACCGGTAAAACCGGAAATGTAGCGCATATTATAACCATCGGATACAAGGATAGCATCCAGCTTCCTTTCATTTAATATTGCCTGTACTTTTCCGTAATCGATCATATATAATCCTCTCTTTCAATAACAATACTATAAACTCATTTGAAACATCTTTTACGGTGTATGAGCCTGAACAACAGGATGATGGGAAACTCTATGATCCTTTTTAAATGGATCTGTATCTCCTCATGAAAAGCTATCCTTTTTACAAGGAAAGATTCTATCCCCGCTCTGTTTGCTCCCCAGACGTCGGTAAATATCTGGTCACCCGCAAAAACAGCCTCCTCAGGTCTTATGTTCATATTCTCGCATGCCTTCAGATAGCCGGCCTTTCCGGGTTTTCCCGCCTTAAAGATATAGGAAGCTCCCATGGGCTCATTGAACGCCTTTACCCTGGGCTCTTTATTATTTGAAATAAAGCACACTTTAAACCCCATATCCTTAAGCTGTTTAATAAGTCTGACAGATCTGTCGTCCGCGGGAGCTCCGTGCTCAACCAGAGTATTGTCCACATCGAACAGCACTCCCCTTTTTCCTTCTTCATATAACTTTTTGTAAGGTATGTCGTATGCCGAAGCGTAATAATAGGTCGGAAAAAGCACGATGATCTCCCTTCGTTCAAATCTTAACCTAGAATTATAACATAATTATTAAAAAAGGCAACATAAGAGTTGCGTAAGCATATGCTTTGGCGACGTGGGGCTGCTTGCCTAAGTTATTGTTCACACGCCCCTACCGCACTCGCAATCCGCTTCGCTCCATTGCTCGTTAGGCGAGGGCGTTACTGCTTCGCAGAATATACACCATGCTAACCCTCTTTGAAAGCCCGCTTTCAGAGTTTTAGCACACTGCATATCTGTGAACAGTAACATTTGAAAAAAGTTAAAAAATTGACAAAACCACTCCCCTTGTTTTTAATCAATATCTTTGTTATAATCGTTTTCCGAAAGTTACCAATAAAGGTAAAAAGATGAAAATTAATTTGTTTGGAGGATTACTATGGCTAATAATTTCATTAACTTTTCCCTCGAGGGAAAGGTAGCTCTTGTAACAGGTGCTTCCTATGGTATAGGTTTCGCCATCGCCAGTGCCTATGCAGATGCAGGCGCTACCATCTGCTTTAACGATATCAACCGGGATCTCGTTGACAAGGGTCTGGCAGCATATGCAGAAAAAGGCATCAAGGCTCACGGCTATGTTTGCGACGTTACCAACGAGGATGCTGTAAACGAGATGGTTGCCAAGATTGAGAAGGAAGTAGGCGTTATCGACATTCTTGTTAACAACGCAGGTATCATCAAGAGAATCCCCATGACCGAGATGACAGCAGCTCAGTTCAGACAGGTTATCGATGTTGACCTGAATGCTCCTTTCATCGTATCCAAGGCTGTTATCCCTTCAATGATCAAGAAGGGTCACGGAAAGATCATAAACATCTGCTCCATGATGTCAGAGCTTGGTCGTGAAACAGTTTCCGCTTACGCATCCGCTAAGGGTGGTCTCAAGATGCTCACCAGAAATATCTGCTCTGAGTACGGCCAGTACAACATTCAGTGTAACGGCCTTGGCCCCGGCTACATCGAAACCCCTCAGACCGCTCCTCTTCGCGAACGTCAGGCTGACGGTTCCCGTCATCCTTTCGATCAGTTCATCTGCGCAAAGACACCCGCCAACAGATGGCTGAAGCCCGAAGAGCTTACAGGTCCCGCAGTTTTCCTTGCATCTGAAGCCTCCAACGCAGTTAACGGTCACATCCTCTATGTTGACGGCGGTATCCTTGCTTACATCGGAAAGCAGCCCCAGTAGATTTTCATAAAAAATCAAGCACAGTCTTCACGGCTGTGCTTTTTTTGACCCCCGGGGACGGGGTTATAGGCTCACTTTTTGACCCTAGGGGACGGGGTAAGGGTGTGAACCTTTGGGGACGGGGTTAGGGGCTCATTTTGACCCTTTGGGGACGGGGTTAGGGGTTCATTTTGGCGCTTTGCGCCTAAAAATGAACCCCT
>JAFSWD010000089.1 GCA_017444675.1 Lachnospiraceae bacterium | reverse complement strand
TCATTTTTCGGCGCAAAGCGCCAAAATGAACCTCTAACCCCGTCCCCAAAGGGTCAAAAAGTGAACCTCTAACCCCGTCCCCGGGTGTCAAAAAATGAGCCCCTAACCCCGTCCCCAAAGGCTCAAAAAGTGAACCTCTAACCCCGTCCCCAAAGGGTCAAAAAGTGAACCCCTAACCCCGTCCCTGGGTGTCATTTCTATGCCAGTTTGTAGTTTTCCGCCTGAGACGTGAACAGCTTGTAGTAGAGGCTGTCGGTCTTTTTCATGAGGTTGTCGTGGGTATCGAAATCCGTCACGGTACCGCCGTCGATAATGAGGATCTTGTCGCAGAAGCGGGAGGAGCTCATGCGGTGGGAGATGTAAAAGGCGGTCTTGTCCTCCACCAGGCTGTTGAACTTCTCGTAGATCTCGGCCTCGGCGATGGGATCCAATGCCGAGGCGGGCTCGTCCAGGATGACCATGCCTGCGTCTTTTTTGTAGATTGCGCGGGCGATGGCGATCTTTTGTGCCTGGCCGCCGGACATTTCTATGCCTTCCTCGTCATATTCTTTTCCGAAGCGACTTTCTATGCCCTTAGGAAGCTCAGAAACCTTTTCCTTGAGCCCCACTTCGTCGATGAGGCGGTTGATCTTGTCCACATCATCACCTTCGGGAACACAGGAAATGTTCTCGCGGATGGAAAAATTGAAGATGCTGTAATCCTGGAAAACCGCGGAGATCTTGGCCATGTAGCTGTTGTATTCGTAGTCCAGGATGTTCTTGCCGTTCACCAGAATCTCGCCGGAATCCACCTTGAACATACGGCAGATCAGCTTCACCAGCGTGGATTTTCCTGCGCCGTTAAGGCCCACAACAGAGATCTTCTGGCCCTTGTTCACCTTAAAGGAAATGTTTCTGAGCACAGGCTTTTCTGCCTTGGGGTAGGTGAAAGTCACGTCCCTAAACTCGATGGTCTCGACCTCGCCGATGAACTTTTCCTTGTTCTTTTCCTTCACTTCCTCGGGGATCTCCATGAACTCCAGATAGGGCTTCAGGAAAGAAGCGATCTGGAACATCTGAACCACGTCCTGCCCGGTCTTTCCGACGGAAGTAGCAACGGAAATGGCAGAAGTAACGTACATGGTGAGGTCACCCAGCGAAAGGAGTTTACCGAATCGATCGGAGACAGTACGTATGCCTACATAGACATATGCAAACGCGGCCATTAACACGGTTACGGCATTCATGAGTCCGAGAGAGATCCCTACTCTCATGGACATAGCCTTCATATTGCCGCAGATATTCTTATTAACATTAAGGATCGTGTTGGTGATCATAGACTCCATGTTGTAGAGACGGATCTCCTTCTGTGAAGCCTTGCCCATGGAAAGGTTAAAATAGTAACCGAAACGACGGTTGATGGGCACTATGTTGGACTGGAACCAGATCATGGTTTTGGAGATGATACCATAAAAAGCCAGTACAAGAAGCATAGCCACTGCCAACGCGATTATAAGCACAGGACCGAGAGTCGCCATGATAGCCACAAGGCCGGCCAGCGTAAGAACGCTGTTCAGAACATCTGCCACAGCCATGATCATCTGCTCGATGGCATTCTGGTTGTTGATGGCAAAAACTGCTCTTTCCTTAAGATCCAGATAATAAGGGTCCTCCAGGTAGGAATAGCTGATATTCATGATCTTCTTGCTCATGGCGCGTCTCATGTACAGAGCCACTTTTTCGCGCTTGACCGCAATGTATCTGTTTATAGTGTTGGTAATGAGCTGCATGCCCACAACGTTAGCAATGATGAAAGCAAGGTACATGATTATGGTGTTCACGTCTTTGCTTCCTGTAAGTTCGTCTATCAAAAGCTTGGGAAGATAAACATTCAATAATACCTGAACAGTCTTAAAGACTGCCGACAGGACCATTACGAGCATATATCCCGGCGCTGTCTTCCAAGCAAGTTTTAAGAAATGTATTAATCCTTTCATGCCAGTGCCTCCCCTCCCTGAACTTGAGCCCCTGCTTCACTTTCCGCATCCGCATTCGGATTGTCGCGATAATATTTGCCTTGAACAACAAACATATTGTAGTACTCGCCTTTTTTCGCCATGAGTTCTTCGTGAGTACCGTACTCTCTCACGCCGCTGCCGTCGAAGAGCGCGATCTTGTCGCAGAAACGCGTGCTTGCAAGACGATGGGAAACGTAGATGGCAGTCTTTCCCTTGACCAGATCAGCAAAGCTTTCATATATCTCCGCTTCGGCCAAGGCATCCAGCGCCGCCGTGGGCTCGTCCATGATGACCATGGGTGCATCCTTGTAAAGGGCTCGGGCAATGGCCAGTTTCTGCCTTTCGCCACCGGAGAAGTCGGTTCCGTTCTCGTCGATGACCTTAAGCATCATCTGATCCAGGCCATGCTCCAGGCTGTCCAGCTTCTTTCCGAGACCGACCTTCCTCAGGACTCCCCCGATCTTTTCGTCATCGTTTGCCTTAACACCGCAGGAAACATTGTCCCTTAAAGTAAAGGCAAGAATGGTGAAATCCTGGAAAACCGTGGAATAAAGGGAATAAAGATTTTCCTTCCTGATCTCTCTTATGTCCGTTCCGTTTATATAAATGTGTCCCTCATTGGGCTCATAAAGTCCGCAGATCAGCTTTACCAGCGTTGATTTTCCCGCCCCGTTGACACCCACTACAGCCAGTCGCTCTCCCCTGTGTACAGTAAAGGAAAAATCCTTGAACACATCCTTTTCCGTATTGGGATAGCGGAAGGTCACATGATCAAACACGATCTCAACAGAGTCGGAGCCGTCCACTTCCTTATTTCCTTCGCTGATCAGGTCATCGTCGATCATCTTGAAATAATCGTCCACGTACTGTCCCTGGTTCCTGAAGAAAGTCACATCCTCTCCGATATTGATCATCATAGCCAGAAGGGAAGTGATGAGGGCGATGTACATGGTAAAGTCACTGATGGGCATTCCGTTAAAAGCTCTGTAGCCCAGAAAGCCGTACATGGCCACATTTGTGATCAAAAGTGTCGCAAGACTTAAGAAGCTCAGGGCATATCTTCTGTTCTCGATGAGAGAACGTATGCCTGCATAAGCACGGATCTCGGTCTTGTAGTTTTTAAGGATCCGGTCACGGAGATCGAAGATCCTGATGTCCTTACCGAAGCTGAAATCCGCCGATGTCTTTTCATAGTACCCCAGGCGCCTGCCGGCCTTCGCCAGCTCTTCCTTGCGGGCATATTCATAGTCGTGGGCCTTGGCGGACACAAACATGGTTGCCGCCACATGAAGGATCAGCGCCAGCACGATCAAGGGATTCAGGCTGATACCCAGCACCATCATTCCGATGAGAGCCACGATCTTCGCGGGGAACTTGGTCATCCTGTTGTAAATGCCTTCCACGCCGTCGCTGTCGTTGTTACAGGCATTCATGGCCTTGTCATACTTTTCGAAGAACTTGGAATCCTCGGCATATCTATAGTCCATCCTTTGGATCTTGGCACTCTGGCGCGCGAGGTAGTCCATTCTTACCGTCAGACATTCCGCGAACAGGTTCTGATCCAGAAACTGATTCAGAAAATTGATCACACCTGCCACCAGGAAAAAGATGATCATAGCCGTTATCAGATTTTGTATGACCTCATCTCCTCCTTTTTCCAAAGTCCCAATGGCGATCTTGGGCAGGAAAATATCGCAGAAGGGCTTGGCGCCCATTACTACAGTCGCTGCCACAGTCATCCGGATGAGCTTCGGATTTTCTCTGCGAAGTACCAGGATCATGCGCTTCAAGGTCTTTACAACGCTGTAATCCTTTTTCTCCTTTACTCTTTTGTCTTTCATAAAAGACAACCCCCTTTTTTTGGTTTTCCATAAATTAACATAAGTGTTTTTAAAAAACAATGTTTAATTACTTAGTGGTAATTTTTTTGCGATAAGTGGATAAAAATGAACCCCGGGGACGGGGTTAGGGGTTCAAAAAAGTGGTCCAAATAGAGAAAGCATATGCCTGAGCCACAAAAATGAACCCATAACCCCGTCCCCGGGGTTCAAAAAAGTGGCCCAGACAGTGAAAATATGCCTGAACCACAAAATGAACCCATAACCCCGTCCCCGGGGTTCAAAATTTCATATATTATTCCTCGCAGCCTGCGACCGCGACATTTCTCATAAAGATGGCCTTAGGGCCGGAAACCTGCTTGTTGTCCTGCCTTTCGACGGAAAGGTTGAAGTTCTTCTGCACTTCGTTGATGATGCCGTTTACGGAACCGCCTGTAACGGGGATCACCTTGGAGCCGTCGTTGTAGTAAGCCAGACGGATCTCGCCGCGGAAAACGCCCAGAATCGGATCCACCTGGAAATCGGAGAAGTTCACCACATAGAGGCCGACCTGCTTCTTCATGTCCTCGAAGCTCATGGAACCGCTTTCAACGCGGGCCTTGCTGTAGTAGCCGGTGGGCTTTACGCCGATGTACTGGCAATAACGAAGATCACCGATGTAATTGCAGAGCACGCCCTTGTCGATGCCCTTGATGTCCTCCATCTTAAGGCCTTCAACGGAGAAAGGCGTAGTTGCGATAAAATCCATGGTGATCTTGTCGCCCTGAATATCCTCGCCCTGAATGCTCTTTCCGATCTCGGTATCAAAGTAGCCCAGGAATTTGTAAGGTGCGGCGTTCTTCTCACCGAAAACACCGTATACATCGTAGGCATAGTCATTCGCGAGGACCACATTGCAGTTTCCGTTAACGGGATTCTTGACCGCAACGGCTCTGTCCTTGGTCATCTGCAGGGTCTCCTTGACCTTCTCCGCCAGCTGCTCCGTCTCAAGATCGTCGTAAGCAAAGTTTGCATAGGTCTCCACGTCCTCGGGACTCTTGCACTGGCATACAAATTCGCCATTGACGCCGTACTTAACATATCCAACGTCGACACCGTTACTGTTCAATATCCTTACAGTATCCTTGGTAACGAAAAACTCAGCGGAGTTCACGAAGGTGTTGCTGTCGGTATCGTTTCTGAAAAGTGCTTCCACCATCCTGCTTACCGCTTCTTCTGCGGAAACATCGGCGATATCGCTCTTCATAACAACTGTGTCGCTTACCAGCTTTTCAGCTATATCATAGTACTTATTGGTAACAAAGCCTGCGGAAAGATAGGCTTTCTTAACCATTTCGGAGATCTCTTCTTCCGTTGCGGAAGGCTCTACGGAAAAGTCCGCGTTGCCCAAGAATCTCACTCCATCTTTCTCAAAATCCTTATAAACCGTTACCTTTACGGTCTCGGTGTTACATATTCTTCTTGTATCAAGTCTCTTCTTTACAAAGAAAACTTCGGTGGACTCTGTAATTACATCGTTGAGTCTATATATGCCTATTTGATTGGCTTTTAAGGCCTTCAAAATCTTCTCGATCATACTGTCCCCTCCTTATCCTAACCTGATCTCTGCCTTGATGTAAGGGCCGCCGTCGGAAACCTTTACCAGTTCCTTGTAGCCCTTGCCGCAAGCGCCTGTGCCGGAAAGCTCGAAGGTGTTGCTGACCATGGAAATGGACTGGAGAAGCTCGGGAACGTAGCCGGAAAGTATGCAGGGCGAATAGATCTTGCCGGTGAACTTGCCGTCCTTGATCTCGCGGGCCATGTCAACCATCATCTGGATACCCCAGTTCTTGGGATCTTCCATGCCGGAGGTAGGGCACTCGAGGAAGAGGCCGTCCTTAACGGAGGCGATCATGTCCTCAAGCTTGTCATTGCCGGATTCGAAGTAGGTGTTGGTCATACGGGTGTAGGCCTTGCGTTCAAAGCTCTCGCGGCGGCCGTTGCCGGTCGGCTTAACGCCCAGACGGGCCGCGCTTAAGGCGTCGCACATGCCG
>JAFSWD010000088.1 GCA_017444675.1 Lachnospiraceae bacterium | reverse complement strand
CTCTCCACAAAAGCAAACTTCCCGGCACTTTCTGCTATTTTGTTTGCCGCTGCCATTGTCCCAGGAAGCTTCCACCTCTACAAAAGCAAACTTCCCGGCACTTTCTGCTATTTTGTTTGCCGTCGCCATCGTCCCAGGAAGCTTCCCTCCCCTTCCCGAAAAGCCCTCACTCCTCCGCAACCACTTTTGCCCCCGCCCGGTCGGTGCGATGCACTTCGATCCCCCGCTCTTTAAGCAGTTCCTGCACCGACCGGTGAGGATGGCCGTAAGGATTACCCCTACCACAGGAGATCACTGCCAGGTCAGGGCAGATGAGGTCAAGAAAATCCGGGGAGGTAGCGCTGTAGGAGCCATGATGCCCCACTTTAAGGATCACCCGCTTCGATCCGGCACTCCGAACCCCAAATTGGTCAAGCATCCTCATCACCACCTTCTCTTCTTCCTTCCCCGCATCTCCCATCATGTATGCGATAAACTCCGGTGTGTCCAATAAAAACACAAGCGAAGTCTCATTTTCCGAACTTCGGGCTACAACCGGCGCCAGACACAAAAGCCTGCATTCTTCATTTTTAAGCGAAAGTTCCTCCCCGGCCCGAACATAAACAAGCTTCACATTTTTCCGTGCCGCCAGCTCTTCAAGCCTTTCATAAGCCTCCCCCTTTTCCCGTACTTCCGGCAGCACCAGGCACTTGATCCCCACATTTCCGTCATACCGCATCCTGTAATCAAATTCATTCCGATAAGCCTTCATGTTTTCAAGTATCTCCATGATCCCGCTGATATGATCCTCATCAGTATGCGACACTGTCGCCAGATCCAGAAGCATTATCCCTTCCGATTTCATATACTTTCCCAAAACCTTTTCTCCGACTCCGGTTTCGCTTGTGCTTCCGCAGTCAAAAGCCACGCTGTCTCCATCTTCCGACCTGAAAACACTGCAGTCTCCCTGCCCCACGGAAAGAAAAGTAAGGCTGTTTTCTTTGGGATTAAAACAGAGCACCAAAACGAGAACAACCACCGCAATCACTATTCCCTCTGCCCGGGGAGGCTTCTCATATACCGCTCTTTTAAGCCTAGCCGCAAGTCTCTTATCTTTCTTATATTCCATCTGTTTTACCATCCACCTGTAAACAGCAAAAATACAGGCATATATACTCACAACAGTTAAAACCCCCGGTCTTCCGGTAAGTACACAGGAAAAAGGCAGGTTGGATGTAAATTCCGATATGCCTTCAAACACCCTTAATATCATAAATGCACCCCCTCCGAAGATTTTCCCGACAGCAGGCACAGTAATGCCGAAAAGGCCTGACAATATGCCAAGTCCAAGAAGTATTCCGGTAAGAGGTATCACTATTAAATTTGAAATAAACGAATAAATGGGTATCTCATAGAAAATGCAGGCAGTGACAGGCATGGTGAATGTTGTAACAAAGAAACCGAAAAGGACCTTATCATCGAATTTGCCGGAAAAATGTACTGCCGCAATAGCGGTAAATGAAAGAATAAATGCCGGATCTTTCAGTTCTCCCGGCCATATAAGAAGGATCGCACAGGCTGCGGCTGCCAGAGAGGAAAGCAGATCATAGTGTTTCCTGACCAGTTTCCCCGTGATCAAAACAACACACATGATTCCCGCTCTTACCGCTGATACAGACCCTCCCGTAAAGCAAAGGAAGAAGCCCAAAAAGACCAGAGTAGCCACAGCAGCCGTATATTTCCCGCAAAAATATCTTCTCAAAAGCGTCCATAACCCCATACAAAGAAGAGAAACATGAAGTCCGGAGATAGCCAGAATGTGTCCTATACCGGTGCGTCTGTACAGAGTCACCGTTTCTTCATCCTCAAAATTTCTGTTTCCGGTGATCATGGCTATCAGCAGTCCTCCGTCCTCTTCATTAAAGACCTTCATGATCCCCTCTTCAAACTTCATGGCTATATAACATAAGAACTGCCTTATATATCCCCCAATGCCGCTTCTGTCATCTGTGATCCTCACCTTTTTGGCAAATATCCTTGCATGGACATTTTCTTTAAGGCATTTCGGGAGCAGGTCGTACTCCCCGGGATTTTGAGGTTCTTCAATAAAATAATATCTGCCATACACCACAACCCGGTTTCCGCACTTCGGATCCTCATTTTTGTCCTCCGGAATATATATGAAGCAGCCACCCGCTTCTCTTTCCTTAAACTCGTTATAGCCTTTGATAATGCATCTATCCAGCTTAAGCACCAGATATCCCTTGTCTTTCTGAACTTTCACCACCTCTCCCTCCGCAATGACATGAGTTTCTCCTTTTTCATAGAGCACAGAATAGGCCTCTCTTTGGGAAGCGCCCACTCCTTCCCTGTAGCCCGTCAAGGCAAAAGAAAGCGCAAAAACAAGGGGCAAAAGCCCCAAAAGTATCATTAAATTAACATACCATTCGGGAGTGAAGATCTTAAGAAATTTAACTTTAAATCTTTCCGAAAGAAAAAAGAATAGAATTACCAGAAGTGCCCATCCGCACTCAACCGCCACTGCAGCCGCTATACCGAGATCGTTCAGAAGGATCCCCAGTAAAACGGCCGTCAGCAGGGCAAACATCGGTCTTTTGATCATTTAACGCCTTTACTTTTATATACAAGAGGTATCTTAATGGTAAACAATGTTCCTCCCAGTTCCGAATCCGAAACCTTGATACTTCCGTGATGCATAAGGACCACTTCCTTTACTATGGACAGTCCCAGACCTGTACCGCCGGTTTCTCTCGAACGTGCCTTATCCACACGATAGAACCGGTCAAAGATCCTCTTCTTTGCATCCGCGGGAATTCCCACGCCGGAATCCTCCACCTTAAGAACAAAGTATCTGTGATCCGCATTAATGGAACACTTTACCCTTCCGTTATCCTTATTGTATTTAATTGCATTTTCAACCAGATTGGTAACCACCAATGAAAGCTTCACTTCATCCACTTCCGCCACCACGTTTCTAAAGCTTTCAAAGGTCATTTCGATATTTCTGTTAAGTGCAAGAGGCCTTAGCTGCCTCATGCAGTTTTCCACCAGTTCATTCATAGGGATCAGGGCTGTGGTAACAGCCTCTTCCTTTTTGGTTATCTTCACCAAAGTCAAAAGGTTGGAGATTATCTTATTTTCCCTGTCTATCTGGGAATTGATATCATTAAGGAACTCCACGTACATTTCCTTGGGCACATTTTCCGAAGAAAGCAGTGAATCCGAAAGCACCTTCATGGATGCAAGGGGAGTTTTAAGCTCATGAGAAACGTTGGAAACGAACTCGTCCCTCCTGGCATCGGTCTGTGCCATCTCCTCCAGCATATCATTTATTGCATCCTGAATGTCCCATACCTCGGATGTTCCGTTTATGGCCAGCTTTGTGTCGTGATGTCCTTCCGAAAACTCGCTCACATCATCCGCCAGCTTCTTTAAAGGAAAGGATAACCTGGCAGATATCAGCACCGCCAGTCCCACCAGCACCAATACCACCGGAAGAAGGACAACGGGCATCTGGGCATATAAAATCTCGACCAGCTCATCGCTGTCTGCCCCGGACCTTACCGCATTTACTGCGATCCCAAGGGAAGCCGACGATGCAATGCCCATGGGTATAATACCGAACAGTAATAAATACAGGAGCATCTTAAACTGTATACTGTTTAATTTTTTTAGAAAACTTTTAAGCTTCAAAATAATATCCTATTCCCCATTTTGTATGGATGTAGATGGGATTACCCGGATCCTTTTCGATTTTTTCCCTGAGTCTTCTGATATGAACATCCACGGTTCTTGCATCACCGTAGAAATCCTCGCCCCATACGGCAGTGAGCAGCTTATCCCTGTCATAGGTCTTGTCGGGATTTGAAGAAAGCAGCTGCAGAATGTCAAATTCCTTAGCTGTAAGTCCTGCATCAACACCATTTATCAACGCTCTGCGGTTTTCCGAATCCACGGTAAGCTCTCCAAATATACTGACCGGTATTTCCTTTTCTTCTTTCTTTCCAACTCTTCGCAGTATGGCCT
>JAFSWD010000087.1 GCA_017444675.1 Lachnospiraceae bacterium | reverse complement strand
GCCTACCCATGACTGCCTGTTTGCCTTTTTCAAAAATAAGATTTTTGACCGTAAACCCGAGAACTGGATATATTTTGTTTTGATTTATCATACCTATAATAATATACTATTATTATGATTTTTGCTATCTAAATGACATTGGGACGGGGTTATAGGTTCATTTTTGTGGCTCAATCGAAAAAAATGGCGCCCAGGGTCACATGACATGTTCCAGGAAGGCCTTTTTGAACCTTTGGGGACGGGGTTATGGGGTCATTTTTCACTATAGTAAAATCGATTGAGCCACAGAAATGACCCCCTAACCCCGTCCCCAAAGGTTCATTTTTGGCCCAGAAAATGAACCCCTAACCCCGTCCCCGGGGTTCATTTTAAATTTTTTCTTGTAAATCCCTCGAAAGTGGGTTATTATATAGGGTACTTGTGATATTATACCCATTTGTCGCCCAATTGCACAAAAAGGGCTTCAAAAGCAGACAGACACGCGAGGCAGAGATGATCAAAGCCCATCAAAAATCCTTCCACAGATTGTATATTATTTCCGACACGATGTTGGTCATTTTGGCTTTCATCCTGTCCTATTTTATACGTTTTTATCTGATCGGAACGAGAGAGGGCGTCAAGTACCTGCCCCTCAGCGATTACACGAACTACCTGTTCCTGCTGGCAGTGGGGTATATGCTTATCTTCCTTTTCGGAGGGCTGTACAATCCGCAGCGCAGCCGTTCCATGCGGAATCAGATCTTTGACGTGATCAAGGCCAACGCCTTCGGAGTGGTCTATTTCCTGGCCATGCTGTACATGTTCAGGGAAAACGACATTTCCCGTAAGTTCATCGCTGTTTTCGCGGTAATAAATACTCTGTTGGACATTTCCTTCAGGGTGCTGCTGTATTCCGTCTTGAGAAGCCTCAGAAAGCACGGCAAAAACCTTAAGCACGTGCTGATCGTGGGCTATTCCCGCACGGCGGAGGTCTACATCGACCGCATCCTGGCAAATCCCGTCTGGGGCTATTCCGTAATGGGCATATTGGATGACGACATGGAGAGAGGAACCCGCTACAGAGGTGTTTCCGTCCTCGGCAAGATCAGCGACCTGAACGCGCTGCTGTCCGAAAATGATCCCGACGAGCTGGTGATCGCCCTCAAGGTGAACGATTACACAAGACTTATCGAGATCGTGCAGACCGGCGAGCGCTTCGGCCTCCACACCAAATTTGCGCCGGATTTTATGAACATGATCTCCGGATACGCCAACATGGAGGATATGGACGGCGTTCCCATCATCAACATCCGCGCCGTGCCCTTGGGCAGTCTCGGCAACAAGGCGGTGAAGCGTGCTGAGGACCTGGTCTTCGGATGCCTTGCCCTGATCATTGCGGCCATTCCCATGGCGATCACTGCGATCCTGGTCAAGTGTTCCTCCAAGGGACCGGTCATTTTTAAGCAAACACGCATAGGTCTTCACAACAAGGAGTTCATTATGTATAAGTTCCGGTCAATGCGCGTGCAGGATGAGGAGGAAGAAAAGAAGGAATGGACCACCGAAAACGACGACAGAGTCACCGGGGTGGGCAAGTTCATTCGGAAAACAAGCATTGACGAGCTTCCTCAGCTCTTTAATGTGATAAAAGGAGATATGAGCCTTGTGGGTCCGCGCCCCGAGCGTCCTTTCTTCGTGGACAAGTTCAGGGAAGAAATACCCAGATATATGGTTAAGCACCAGGTGCGACCGGGCATTACGGGATGGGCGCAGGTGAACGGCTACCGCGGCGATACTTCCATCAGAAGAAGGATCGACCTGGACATCTGGTATATCGAAAACTGGACTCTGTGGTTAGACATAGCCATATTGTTCAAAACAATTTTTCATACAAGGGATTACAACGCCTACTAAAGCGTGATCCCAATTTCCCGGAGCATACGGAACCGGGAAAGACACAACAGTTTTAATTTGGTTTTCAGTAATATAAGGTAGTAAAAATGAGTGACGAATTCGACAAAAACATTTACGACAACGAAACAGACGGAAACGGAACCGGCGAGAGCAACACTCCCAACCCTCCGGTAAAAAATGACAAGAGCAGCAATAATCCCGGCGAGAGAGAAGAAGTGTGCTCCATGTGCCGCCGCACCGAGTCTCAGGTAAAGAGGATGTTCAAGCTTCATCCGGGTCTTTGCATCTGCGACGACTGCATGCAAAAGACTATGGACACCCTTTCGGGAGGCGGTTCCCTTTCGATCCTGGGCCTGGCACCCAAGAACCCCAACGGCTCCGATGGGAGTTCCAACGACGATCAGAACGGCATCGAGAACATAAACATCAAGGCAAACCTCGGAGATCTTTCCAATTTTTCCAGCTTCCTGTTCGGCGATCTCCCCGCAGTGCCCATGAACCAGCGCCTCAAGAAAAAGAAGCCCGAGCCCAAGAAGGACGACATCCAGGCGAAGTTTGACATCAAGGATCTGAAGCCCCCTCACGTTATCAAGGCTGAACTGGACGACTATGTTGTGGGCCAGGAACACGCCAAGAAAGTCATGAGCGTTGCGGTTTACAACCATTATAAGAGAGTGTTCGACAAGAACGAGGACGGCATCGAGCTGGAGAAGTCCAACATGCTGATGATCGGCCCCACGGGCTGCGGCAAGACCTACATGGTAAAGACCCTGGCCAAGCTCCTGAACGTGCCTCTGGCGATCGCGGACGCCACTTCCCTCACCGAGGCCGGCTACATCGGCGATGACGTTGAGAGCGTGCTTTCGAAGCTCCTGGTTGCTGCCGATAATGATGTGGAACGTGCAGAAAAAGGCATAGTTTTTATCGACGAGATAGATAAGCTGGCCAAGAAACACACCACCAACAGCCGCGACGTTTCCGGCGAATCCGTTCAGCAGGGACTCCTTAAACTTCTGGAAGGAGCGGAAGTCGAAGTGCCTGTAGGCGCAATGAGCAAGAATGCAATGGTTCCCATGACCACCATGGACACCACGAACATATTATTTATCTGCGGAGGAGCTTTCCCCGAGCTGGACAAGATCATAAAGCAGAGGCTGAACAAGACCTCGGCCTGCGGCTTTTTGGGCGAGCTTTCGGATAAGTACGACGATGATAAGAATATCGCAGGAAAGGTAGAACTTTCCGATCTTCGCGAATTCGGTATGATCCCTGAATTCCTGGGACGTCTGCCCGTGGTTTTCGCTCTGGACGGACTTAAGCAGGAAGACATGGTGAGGATCCTTACCCAGCCCAGAAATGCTATACTTAAGCAGTACAAAAAGCTGCTTTCCATGGATGAGGTGGCACTGGAATTTGAAGAGGGCGCACTTTCGGCCATAGCCGAGAAGGCCCTTAAGAGAGATACAGGCGCAAGAGCTCTTCGAGCTATAATAGAAGAGATCATGCTTGACATAATGTACGAGATCCCGAAGGACGACTCCATCGGGAAAGTGGTCATTACCGAGGCCTACGTGGCCAATCACGGCGCGCCTCAGATCATATTAAGATCCGGGGCAAACTAGTACATCGGTCGCAAAATAAATGGACTAATGCGAAGAATGCTTGCCTGAGAGGGCAGTTTCAAAAACGTAGGCATAGCGGGCTACGCTGAGGCTTTTGGAACTGTGCTATCAGGTTAAGCAGGCAAGCATTCGGTCCGGTTATTTAAGAATCGATGTACCGGGTCCGGACCCACAATTACCTTTACAGGAGTGTAAAATATGTCAGTATCAAAGCTTTCTTCCACTATCACCGGACTTTATTCCGGACAGAGAAACATTAAGGACGAGAAATACACCTACCCATATCTCCAAAAAGCAATGAAGATGCTGGATGAGGCCGTGGGCTACAGTGCAAGAGGCGGAAGACGCGAAAACGTGTTCCCGCCGGAAAGAGAAGCTCGCCTTAAGGACTATGAGCGCATGGGAAAGGTGAGGAAAAATCCCGATTACCACACGCCCACAGACAAGCTCTGCATCAGGATAAAGGATGAAAACGGAGCTCCCCTTATCGCGGAGATCCGCCTCTACCCCACGGACAGGGCTGCCAGGGCAGGAGTTTCAAGGGGATACACCAATGACAGGGAAGTAAAGGACATTCAGGACATAGTTACCGAGATCTACGGCGGGCTTTATGAATTGGACGCCGACAGTGAATATGTCTGGTACGACTATTTCAGACGCACCACCGACGAAAAGGGCGAATTCACGGAGAACATCCCCCGGGGCACTTATACCCTCGTCTGCGACAAGGGCTCCGAGTACGAGATCGTTGAGACCGCAGTTACCGTTCCCGGCGACAGGGAAGTTACTCTCAGAAGGCTTACGGATATGAAAGCGGAAGACTGGTACGTGGGCGACCTTCACCACCATTCCGTATTTTCAAGTCCGCTGTACCCGCCTCAGGGCACGGACTATGTTTACGATACTCCGGAAATGATCCAAAACTCAATGAGAGCCAAGGGCCTCAGCTTTGGCGGACTTTCGGACCATCACAACGTTTTGAACCACAGAATATGGGAGAAGCTGGTCACCCCCGACTTCCTTCCCATCCTCTCAAAAGAGATTTCCACTTCCAACGGCCACGTGCTCCAGCTGAACACGGACCCGGATGTGATCTACAATATACCCGATGAAAAGGACAGGACCCCCGAGGTCATGCGCGCCGAGTACAAGCGCATCACCGACGAGATCAGGAGCTACGGCGGACATCCCCAGATCAACCATCCAAGGGACATGCAGAAGGCCATTTCCTTCCCGCCGGAATTCACGGACATGATCGACATTTTTAACACCATCGAGATCTGGAACGGCTCCCATCCTCTCGCCGAGGGCTGCACCAACGGAAACGCCATGCAGCTTTGGCTGGACTGCCTGGAAAACGGCACCCGCCTGGGCGCCACCACCGGTTCCGACACCCATGAGATCACCTGCGAATTCTGGTTCGACTCCCTGGCCTACGTTTTCGGCCTTTATAATGCTGTAAAAGCCGCTGTGGACAACACCCTGGAGGCAAAGAACCCCAAGGGCGTGATCCTGGAGGGCGAAACCCTTGATACAGGCATATATTTTGTCGACCTCTTGACGGAAGAACTCCCCCTTGTGAAGCATTGGGCAAAAGTGAACCTTTCCAGTGGCTGCGTAAGAACCTACGTCAAGGCACCCGGAGAGAGAACCCCCGCCAACATCCTTAAAAACCTGGAACTGGGCCACAGCTTCCTGACCAACGGACCCCTCATCGAAGCCGGGCTCAACGCCAACGGAGATGCAGAACTTAAGATTATTTCCAACAGGCCTTTAAGCCGCCTGCTGGTCTACAGTAACGGCCGCAACATGGAAGAATTCGAGCTGGCAGATCCCGAAGCCGTTAACGGCGGCTGGGATTACTCCTGCACCGTGAACCTTAATAAAGAGGGCAAGAAGTGGTTCATCTTCCGCCTGCTGGGCGACGACTTCGTGACCGAAGCCATCACAAATCCCGTGTTTGTGAAATAAAGGTTTTCAAAATTCCGGGATATAGAGATCCCGGAAATATTGAATTACAGTTTTATTGCATACAGTTCCAAGAGGTTATTACTGTACTGAAAGCTGTATAAATCCTGAGAAATTCTGACCTGCAGAATTTAATTAAAAAAATTTTGTTTTTTTGAAACCATATACTTTTTTTAACGTAATATAAGGAGTGCACTTTAAATGTCTAATTGGGAGAACAATGTCAGGAAGGTGGTACCTTACGTACCCGGCGACCAGCCTCAATACCCTGACATGATCAAACTTAACACCAACGAAAATCCCTATCCCCCCGCACCCGGAGTGGCAGAGGTCCTGAAAAACCTTAATGCCGACGTGCTCCGCCTCTACCCGAAGCCCGACGCCCACGAACTGGCGGCGGCAATAGCGGAAGAATGCGGCGTGGATTTCAACAACGTTTTCGTGGGAGTGGGCTCTGACGACGTTCTCGGAACCGCATTCTTAACGTTCTTTAAAGGAGATCTTCCGGTGCTTTTCCCGGATGTGACCTACTCATTTTACCCCGTATGGGCGGAGCTTTATAACATCCCTTATGAGACCCCCGCTCTTGACGGAAATTTCAGGATCAAAAAAGAGGATTACTACAAGCCCAACGGAGGCATAGTAATAGCCAACCCAAATGCACCTACCACCATCGCTGAACCCTTGGACTTCATCGAAGACATCGTTAAACATAACAAGGATTCCGTAGTCATCGTCGACGAGGCATATGTTGACTTCGGAGGCGAGACCGCGCTGGAACTCACCCGAAAGTACGAAAACCTTTTGGTGGTCCGCACCTTCTCCAAGTCCAGAAACCTGGCCGGCATGAGGATCGGCTTCGCCATCGGCTCGGAAAAGCTGATCTCCTACATGATGGCGGTCCGCAATTCCTACAATTCCTATACAATGACAACACCCTCCATCCTTTGCGGAGAGGCAAGCATCAAGGATAAGGCCTACTTCCGTAAAACAGTGGATAAGATCACAGCAACAAGAGAAAAGGCAGTTCCCGAGCTTCAAAAGCTGGGCTTCACCTGCCTTGACTCCTCGGCAAATTTCCTTTTCGCCACTCACAAGACCGTGCCCGCCAAGGAAATCTTCACGAAGCTTCGGGAGAAGCACATCTTCGTCCGCTACTTCGACAAGCCCCGCATCAACAACTACCTCCGCATTACCATCGGCACTGACAACGAGATGCAACAACTCTACGCCGCCCTGTCCGAAATCCTAAAATGAACCCCGGGGACGGGGTTATGGGTTCATTTTTTGAACCCCCGGGACGGGGTTATGGGTTCATTTTTCATTTTATGCAAGCAAAACAACGCAACATACAACAGCAGATGGATGATCTTATAGAAGAGCTCAAGACCAAGGGAGAAGTCCCGGCCCTCTTTTTGCACTCCTGCTGTGCCCCTTGCTCGTCCTACGTGTTCGAGTATCTGTCGGACTACTTTGCGATAACTGATTTTTACTATAACCCCAACATCTACCCGGAATCCGAGTATGAGAAAAGGGTAAATGAGATAAAGAAGCTGATCGAGCTTCAGCCCCACAAACATGAAGTAAAATTCACGGAAGGGCGATACGATCCCGAAAGGTTCTTTGAA
The DNA here is from genome assembly GCA_017444675.1 of Lachnospiraceae bacterium. Lineage (GTDB taxonomy): Bacteria > Bacillota > Clostridia > Lachnospirales > Lachnospiraceae > RGIG3528. Next base: position 935 of record JAFSWD010000087.1, on the reverse strand, counting down.
GCCGCCAGGGGCCTGGAAAAAGTGCCGGAGGGCGGAGAACGATGCGCCAAGTGCTTTGAGCTGCGCCTTAGGGAGACGGCCAAAGAAGCCAAAAAAAGAGGAATAGATCTGGTCACCACCACCCTCACCATATCGCCGCTTAAGAACGCCAAGCTCTTAAACGAGATAGGGGAGAGAGTCTGCAGGGAGGAAGGCGTTTGCTGGCTTCCCTCCGACTTTAAGAAAAAGGGCGGTTACCAGCGTTCTATAGAATTATCCAAAGAATACGACCTGTACAGACAAAACTATTGCGGGTGCATTTTTTCCAGGAATGGGAAAGGAGTAATAACATGATAGAACTCGTTCCAATTCACAACAGGACCATCAGAGAGCTTCAGGAGGAGAGAGAGCATGAGGTGCTTTCCCCCCACGCCAGTTTTTCCGATTCCACCAGAGGCAGGATGAAGGAGGAGAAGGAATGCGACCTCCGCCCCTGCTACCAGCGCGATAGGGACAGGATCCTGTATTCCAAGGCTTTCAGGCGCCTGAACGGCAAGACTCAGGTTTTCCTGGCTCCCGAGGGCGACCACTACAGAACCCGCCTTACCCACACCCTTGAGGTGGCGCAGACCGCCCGGGCCATCGCCAAGTCCCTGCGGCTGAACGACGACCTGACAGAAGCCATCGCCCTGGGCCACGACCTGGGCCACACGCCTTTCGGCCACGCCGGCGAGCGCGCGCTGAACCGCATCATGCAGGAAACATGCAATTCCCACTTCAAGCATTTCGAGCAAAGCATACGTGTTGTCGACGTCATAGAAAAGCACGGCAAGGGCCTGAACCTGACCTGGGAAGTCCGAAACGGCATTTTGAACCATCAGGTGGACACCATCCCCGCCACCCTGGAAGGCAGAGCAGTGCGCCTTTCCGATAAGATGGCCTACATAAATCACGAT
>JAFSWD010000086.1 GCA_017444675.1 Lachnospiraceae bacterium | reverse complement strand
CAGCGAGAATGTACTCTTCTGTGTTGTTCAGATCATCAGAAAGCAAGAAAAAGAAGACGGTGAATATGCTTACGGTTGCACATTTATCGGACTTGCCTCTGTCCTGAGCTATATTTTCGACGACTTCGAAAGAAAGGCAGAAGAGAATGGATCAATTTAATAATATTCCCGGCTACGAACTCATCAGAAGTGAGGAACTGGCTGACGTTAAGGGCACAGGCTTTTTGTTCAGACACAAGAAGACGGGTGCCCGTATTGGCGTTGTTAAAAACAGTGATGAAAACAAGGTTTTCTGCATAAGTTTTAAGACACCGCCCAAGAATTCCACAGGTGTGGCTCATATCACAGAGCATACGGTTCTTTGCGGATCCGAGAAATTTCCCGCAAAGGATCCTTTTGTTGAACTTGTAAAAGGTTCGCTGAATACTTTCCTTAATGCATTCACCTCCTCCGATAAGACCATGTATCCTGTTGCCAGCTGCAATGACAAGGATTTCAGGAATCTGGAGAATGTGTACTTGGATGCGGTTTTTCATCCCAATCTTCACAAGGTGGATGAGATCTTCAAACAGGAAGGCTGGCATTATGAACTGGACAATGAAGATGATGATATTAAGATAAACGGTGTTGTTTATTCTGAAATGAAGGGAGTTTTTTCAAATCCCGATTCCATCTTTTCAAGAAGAGGAATGGATGTGCTTTTCCCGGATACGGAATACGGTGTTGAATCCGGCGGAGATCCGGAAGTGATCCCCGAACTCTCCATAGAAGAGTACAGAGCTTTCCATAAGACCTTTTATCATCCTTCCAACAGTTATATCTGGCTTTACGGCGATGTGGACGTGGAGGAACAGCTCACCTGGATGGATGAAGAGTACCTTTCTTCCTTTGACAGGATCGAAGTGGATTCTTCCATTAAAGTACAGAAGCCCTTCGGAACTATTAAAACCAAGGAAATGTTTTACTCCGTGGACGAGGAAAGAGAAGACGGAAAAGGCGTTTACTATTCCTTAAGCGTGTTTGCGGGAGACAATCAGGACCTTCTTAAGGGACTTGGTTTTGAAGTATTGGACTATTGTCTTTTCGGAGCACCCGGAGCACCCGTTCGTCAGGCTCTTATCGATGCGGGCATTGGCGATGATGTGGTGGATTATTACGACGGAGAATGTCTCCAGCCCTACTTTGTTGTGGGTGTTAAGAATGGTAAGCCCGGTCTTGAGGAAAAGTTCAGAAAGATCTTAAAAGACAGCCTTGAAAAGTGTGTTAAGGAAGGCTTGAATGTAAATACCATAAACGCAGCCATCAATTCCCAGGAGTTTAAATACAGAGAAGCTGACTTCGGCGGCTATCCCAAGGGACTTATGTACGGTATAACAGCTCTTTCAACCTGGCTTTATAACGATGATATGGTATTTAATACCATGCATATGGGAGAGGCTTACAATGAGCTTCGTAAGAAGGTGGGTACAGGCTGGTTCGAAGAGCTGATCCAAAAGTATTTCCTTAATGCCGAACATGGTGTTCTTCTTACACTTAAGCCCAGGATAGGACTTAATGATGATAAAAAGAAGGAGCTTACCAAAAAGCTTAAGGATTACAAAGCATCCCTTTCAAAGGAAGAGATAGAAAAGCTCATTGCCGATACGGCAAAACTCAAGAAGTATCAGGCTGAGCCTTCCTCCGAAGAGGATATGAAGAAGATCCCGCTTCTGGAGATCTCCGACATAAAGAAGGAAAGTAAAAAGTTCATGAATGAGAAGGTTATGCCTTATCTTGGAGATGTGATCTGGCATGATTACGATACCAACGGTATTGCCTATATCAAATTGAACTTTAAGATAAGCTGCCTTACCGGTGACGAGATGATATATGCCCTGCTTATCAATGACATGCTGGGTCTTGTGGATACAAACCTTCACTCCTACAGTGAACTGAACGATGAGATCAACATGTATACCGGCGGCATTAGTCCGTCACTTGATTATTACACGGATTCAAAGGATTATAATAAATTCACTCCTGTTTTATATATTTCCGGATCCTGTCTCTATGATCAGATCGACAAGACCTTTGAGCTCATCAGAGAGATCATTTCCGGATCGAAATATACAGATCTTAAGAGAAATCGTGAGATCGCGCTGGAAAACAGATCCATTATAGAGTCACGTCTTATGAGCAACGGTTCCAGAATGGCATCCATCCGCCTCAAGGCATATGATTCCGAAGCGGGTGTGTTCGATGACCTGATCTCGGGTGTCGGTTATTACCGCGCGATCAAGAAATATACGGACAATTACGACAGGGACGGTCAGGCATTTGCAGATAAGTTCAACGCTGTTGCCGAAAAGATATTTACAAGAGAGAATCTCATTGTCAGCGTTATAGCTGACAAAGAAGGACTTGATAAATGCAGGAAGGGTATCGAGAGTATATATGCAATGCTGCCTTCAAAGAGACAGCCGGACGTGCTCAGATTCCATCCTTCGGTTAGGAATGAGGGCTTCAAGACTCCCGGACAGGTGCAGTATGTGGGAAGAGGCGGCAATTACAAGAAGGCAGGCTTTAAGGCTTCCGGCGTATTGTCAGTTCTCTCTTCCATGCTCAGCTACGGTTATCTTTGGAATGAGATCCGTGTGAAGGGCGGAGCTTATGGTGCAATGTTCAATGTTGCGGCGGATTCCGGAAACATGTTCCTGGGTTCCTACAGAGATCCTCATCTCAGGGAAACAAACGAGATATTTGAAAAGATCACGGATTATCTTGAGAATTTTGAAGCTGATGACAGAGAGATGTCCAAGGCTATTATCGGTACCTTCGGCAGGATCGATGCTCCTCTGACTCCCCGACAGGCGGGAGAAAGATCCTTCTCGGCTTATATGGCACGAAAGACCTACGAGGAGATCATGGAAAGACGTGCGGAAGCACTTAACTGTACGCCTGAGGATATCAGAAGATCCGCCGCTCTTGTCCGTGCCGTGCTGGATACGGGAAACATATGCGTTATCGGCGCTTCCGAAGCTGTGGAAGAGTGCAGGGACTTGTTTAAGAATGTGGAAGCTCTTTTGTAAGGTGAATTGATGGATAATAATTTTAAATCAGGCTATGTGGCTATCATCGGAAGACCCAATGTGGGAAAATCTACGCTTATGAATGCACTCATAGGGCAGAAGATCGCCATTACCTCCGATAAGCCCCAGACCACAAGGAATAGGATACAGACGGTTTACACCGACGAAAGAGGACAGATAGTCTTTCTTGACACGCCGGGGATCCACAAGGCCAAGAACAAGCTGGGGGACTACATGGTGAAGGTGGCGACCGACACGTTGCAGGACGCCGATCTGGTGCTTTGGCTGGTGGAACCCACCACCTTTATAGGAGCAGGCGAAAGAACTGTCATTGAAACCCTTGAGACTCTTGACTGCCCTGTGGTGCTGGTAATAAACAAGACAGACACTCTAAAGGACGATAAGGAAAGATCAAGGGCAGAGAAACTGGCAGACAGCATAAAAGCCTACGATGAAGCCTTTAAATTCTCGGAGATCGTTCCCATTTCGGCCTTTAAGAAAAAAGGAACGGATGATCTCTTAAGTACCATATTTAAGTATCTGCCCTACGGCCCCATGTATTTTGATGAGGACACGGTCACAGACCAGCCGGAAAGAGCCATCACCGCCGAGATCATCAGGGAAAAGTGTTTAAGGCTTTTGGGGGACGAAGTGCCTCACGGCATTGCGGTCACCATAGAGAAAATGCATGAACGCAAGGTCAAAGAAACCGGAGAACCCTGCATAGATGTGGAAGCCACCATTTATTGCGAGAGAGAATCCCACAAGGGTATCATCATCGGAAAACAGGGCGCCATGCTTAAAAAGATCGGTACTCAGGCAAGGATAGAAACAGAAAAAATGTGTGAGTGCAAGGTCAACATGAAACTTTGGGTTAAGGTCAGAAATGACTGGCGTGATTCCGAAAGTCTTATGAAGAATTTCGGATATAATAAACAAGACATCAATGTACAATAAGATCAAAGTCATGGGCATGATCATTGCATCCATGCCTGTGGGAGAATACGACAGAAGAATTACTATATTGACCACGGAGCGGGGGAAGATCTCTGCTTTTGCAAGGGGCGCCAGGAGACCTACCGGCGCCCTTTTGGCGTGTTCTCAGCAATTTGCCTTCGGAGAGTTTTATCTCTATGAGGGCAGAGACAGCTATAATCTTGAAAGCGCCGATGTGAAGACCTACTTCGGGGATATCCGAAATGATATGAACGGCATATATTACGGCATGTACATTTGCGAGTTTGCTCTTTACATGTCCAGAGAAAACGTACAGCCCGGGCAGATCCTGAATCTCCTCTACGTGGCCATGAGAGCCCTGGAAAAGGGACAGATGCCGAAGAAACTCGTCCGAAGGACCTTCGAACTTCGTTATCTGACCGAAGACGGCGAAATGCCGGAACTTTATTCCTGCATGAACTGTCACAGAGAAGGCCTTCTGGAGGACGAGGCGACCCGGTTTGATGCCGAAAAGGGCGGTGTGATCTGCGACAGCTGCAACCTTAAGAATATCGGTATAAGGATCTCCAGATCCGCTCTGTATACACTTCAGTACATAGTTTCCTCACCCCTGGAAAAGCTTTTTGGCTTTACTGTTTCCGACAGTGTGCTGGAAGAGGTGGACAGGGTCGTAGACGCCTGGATAAAGGTAAGGGTAGGCCACAGCATGAAAACCGAAGAAATGCTGGATGTATTTTGAACCTTTGGGGACGGGGTTAGTGGTTCATTTTGAAATTTTTGTCAAAGGGGGCAGTCCCCCTTTGGCTTTTTTTATATAATTTACACATGTAACATACTCCTTTCTTTGTCATACTTATTGCAACACCCTCTAACCTTTGGCATAGTTATTGCAACAGAGGTGTTGCATTTACCTTGAAAAATTACGGACTTTTTTTATAGTCGGTTAGCACACGCTTACTATTTACTTTTTTTCTTAAAAGTGATATACTACGCCGCATTAATGCAATGAAAGGAAAAACCTCGATGAAAGATTTCCATAAAATAGATTTTCATGCACATATATATCCTGAAAAGATAGCGGCCAAAGCGGTTAAGAACGTTGGGGATTTCTATCACCTTGAAATGAGCGAGAATGGCCTGCCGGAGCAGCTTTTGGAAAACGGCAAAAAGATAAATTGTCTTCACTATCTTGTTCATTCCGTTGCCACCACCCCAAAGCAGGTGGAATCCATTAACAGATTCATCGCGGCAGAGTGCGCTAAACATCCGGAGTTTGTGGGATTTGCCACACTTCATCCTTTTTCGCCTAAACTGGAGGAGGACATCGAGCTGATCCGGGAATTGGGACTTCACGGAGTAAAGATCCATCCGGATTTCCAGAAGTTTGCCTTGGATTCGGAAGAGGCTGTCCGCATGTTCAAGCTCCTTGCAGGGGAATATCCGGTTTTGATCCACACGGGAGACTATCGTTATGAGTTTTCCAACCCCATCCGCATGGCAAGAGCCCTTGATGCGGTGCCGGACCTGGTAGCCATCGGTGCTCACTTCGGAGGCTATTCCGAGTGGGAGGAGTCGAGAAAACATTTGCTTGGAAGAGAAAATTTCTACATCGACACTTCCAGCGCACTGTTCAAGCTGGAGCCTCAGACTGCGGCAGACATGATCAGAGAGCACGGAGTGGAAAGAACCTTCTTTGGAACGGACTTCCCCATGTGGAATCATGAAAAGGAATACGAGAGATTCATGAAGCTGCCCTTGACCGATGATGAGAGAAGGATGATCTTCTACGATAATGCATATAAGTTCCTGAAACTTGACAAATGATGGGATGTAAAAAAGGAAGAACTTTGATATAATTTTATACAGCATTTTTACAAAATAGGGCAGCGAACTGTATGGGGCTGCCCTATTTAATGGATCATTCAGAAATTTACGGAGGCGGTTTAATGAAGAAACAAGTGGCATTGACCTTTGATGACGGACCTAATACCATTACCACACCCAAGGTTTTGGATCTTTTGGAAAAATATAACGTAAAGGCATCCTTTTTCCTTATCGGCCGGAATGTGACCGAGGAGTCCAAGAAGGTGGCAAAACGGGCTATCAGCATGGGCTGCGATATCTGCAATCATTCCTTTACCCATCCTTATATGTCTCAGATGACGGAAGAAGAGGTGAAGGATGAGATCGAAAAGACAGATGTGATCATTGAAGAGCTTACGGGAAAACGCCCCTTGTTTTTCCGCCCGCCCTACATCGATGTGAAGCCTGAAATGTATGACTGGATAGACAAGATCTTTATATCAGGCATAGGTTGTCTCGACTGGGAAGAGAGAGCAGACGCGGAATACAGAAAGACAGAAATGTTAAAAAATGCAAGAGACGGAGTGCTTTATCTTCTTCATGATTTTGTGGATAACGATGCTACCGTTGAAGCTCTTAAGACCGTGATCCCCACGCTTCTGGAGCAGGATTACGAATTCCTTACGGTAACGGAGATCTTTAAGGCAAAGCAGCCTCTCTTTAATGAAAAGACCGGCTACGAGAACCGTCCGAGGGTACTTTTCTCGGATATCATCAACGACTACAGAGGGTAGAAAAAGAACAGCATCGGAAATTCAAAAAATACGAAAATCGATGCACCGACACTGCACCCTCATGTCTTTAGGTTTAAATCATCCTCTCGTTATGACAAAAAAAGACCTGACTAAGCTGGGGGCGTCATAAGACAGTAATGTTTAAGAATTTAAGAATGGGAAGGCGTGGCTTTGGTCACGCCTTTTCCTGTGCTAAGAGTTCATTCAGAGGGATGAATCCCAATCCATGTGTTCCAAAAAATATTAAATATTTTTTTTGATTATAGTTTGTGGCTAATTTTTCAGGCATCCGATAGGAATGACATATACGCCGTCTTCACGCTTATAACCATATTCAGTCGCGGTTATGACAAGCTTAAGATCCGGCAGT
>JAFSWD010000085.1 GCA_017444675.1 Lachnospiraceae bacterium | reverse complement strand
TTTTGTAGTTCCCGGCATGGGTAACCTCATGATCAAGGCCATCGGTGTTTATGACAACGGAGTTATCATAGGTGTAGCGCTGTTCTATGCTGTGATCTCGGTTTTATCACTGATCCTCGGCGATATTTTAATGGCAGTTGTAGATCCCAGAATTTCATTCTCTTCAAAGGCAAGGTGATGACATGAAAAAGAATACAGAATACAATTTATCAGCCACCGGCCTTTCCAATGAAGAATTGTTTTCGATGGTTGATCATAACGAACTGGAGTCCGAGAAGATCACGGCTCCCCGTTACTCCTATTGGCGCTCTGTTTTCAGAGTGTTCTTTAACAACCGGTTGAACGTATTTATACTTTCACTTTTGGGCTTTGTTATTCTTATGGCCTATGTTTATCCGGCTATTTTTGATTTCGATCAATATGCCAACGTTCTGGATCCCACCACTAAGCACCTGACACCTACCGCGGCATTTGAAAGATTTGGATTCTCCATCCACTGGCTGTTTGGTGCCGGCAAATCCGGAGAACCCACCTTCGATGCCATCTGGTTTGGTTCAAGAGTATCCATATCTCTGGCTCTTGTGTGCGCAGGCATCAACATGTCTGTCGGCGTAATAGTCGGTGCCATCTGGGGCTTCTCCAAAAAAGTCGATGCTGTCATGAACGAAGTGATGAACATTGTCGGAAACATTCCCGGAACCCTTTTCCTCGCAGTTATGGTCATGATCCTGAAGGCAAATTTCTGGACCCTGGTTTTTGCTCTTACCATCACAAACTGGATCTTTATAGCCTATGCTATAAGGACTCAGGTAGTCATCATCCGCGACAGAGAATACAATCTTGCATCCAGATGTCTCGGAACATCTACCTTTAAGATCACAATGAAGAATATACTTCCCTTCATGACATCCTACATTGTTACGTTACTTGCTTCCGAGATCCCTTCATATATCAATGCCGAGATCTTTATCAGTATCATCGGACTCGGTATTAAGGATATCACCCTGGGCCGTCTCCTATATGAAGCAGAAAACGCAATGATGGTTAAGGGGTGGGGCTGGGAATTCTGGTCTCCCGTATTCGTAGCGGCCATCATTTCGGTTGTACTTTATGTAGCGGGTCAGAACCTCGGCGATGCATCCGATCCCAGAACACACATGTAAAAAGAGGCACAAAATGGCAAATAAGAAAACATTGTTATCAATTGAAGACCTGGATGTCAAATTTAAAGTGCGCGGAAGGATCCTTACTGCTATCCGCGGCATTTCCCTTGACATCTATGAGGGCGAGTCCATTGCCATCGTAGGTGAGTCCGGATCCGGTAAATCGGTTTTCACAAAGACCTTTGCGGGAATGCTTGACAGCAACGGTTTCATTGATAACGGAAAGATAATCTTTAATGATGAAGAGCTGGCAGACACCAAAGTAAAGCTGGATGGTGTTGCAGTCAGAAAGATCCGTTCCTTGAGAGATAAGCTTGACAAGTTGTCTAAGTTCGAGTTGGGCGGTAATACAAAGAAGCAGATCAACATCATCGAGAAGAAAAAAGAAGAAGCACTTGTGGGAAATGATGACGATCTTGAACGCGTTAACATTGAACTTAAAGCGCTTAATGATGAAAAAGTGGATCTTGAAAACGAGAAGCAGATCCTTGACCGTAAGAAGGACAAGGGCAGGATCGCAGAGATCAATGAACGTGTTTCCGAGATCGTAAAAATGGAGAAGGAAAAGCAGACCTTCTTAAAAGAGTATGCCAAAAAGATGATCAAGGTGTCTGTTAAGAACCTTCCGGAAGAGAAGGAATATGACGACGAGATCAGAAAGCTTCAGGCTGTTTATGCCGAAGAGATCAAAGGTGAGATTTCCGAGGCAACCAAAAAGAGAAATGAGATCCTTGCAAAAGAGATCTATCTTTCTGTGGGAAGATATGACTATTTTAAGAGAATGAAACTGATCAGAAAGCTTATGCTGGTCTTTACTAAGGCTATGATCAACGGAGAGGATATCAATGATGAAACTACCAGAAACGACCTTTTCGATCAGGTGGCCTTCAGAGTACGTTATATCGATGAGACTCCGGATCATCTTCACGGCGTTTGCATTCTGAACCTTGCAAGTATCAAGTACTATAAAGACTGGTGTCAGATCAGAGGTAAGAAGATCGCTACTGTTTTCCAGGATCCTATGACCTCCCTGAACCCTATCATCACCATCGGTAAGCAGATAACTTCCATCATCATGAAGCATCAGGAAGTCAGCGAAGCAGAAGCAAGACTCAAAGCTATCGAACTAATGAAGAAGGTTGGTATTCCCAATGCGGAAAACCGTTTTGACGATTATCCCTTCCAGTATTCCGGCGGTATGAGACAGAGAATAGTTATTGCCATCGCGCTTTCCTGTCAGCCCAAGATCCTTATCTGTGATGAGCCTACAACTGCTCTGGACGTTACCATTCAGGCACAGATACTTAAACTCATCAAGGATCTTCAGAAGGAATTCGGTTATACCATCGTATTCATTACCCATGACCTTGGAGTTGTGGCAAATGTAGCGGACAGAGTGGCCGTACTTTATGCAGGTCAGATCGTTGAACTGGGTAAGGTGGATGAGGTCTTTTACGATCCCCGCCATCCTTACACCTGGGCACTTCTTTCTTCTCTGCCTCAGCTGGCACAGAAGAATACCAAGCTTTATTCTATTACAGGTACACCGCCTTCACTTTACAATAAGATCATCGGTGATGCATTTGCTCCCAGAAATCCGTATTGCATGAAGATAGATACCTTGCTGGAGCCTCCGTTCTTTAAGGTTACCGACACACATTATGCAAAGACATGGCTTCTTGAGCCCAATGCGCCCGAGGTTAAAAAGCCCGACATTATAGAAGATATACATGAAAAGCTTATCAGGGCTTTCAATATTTAGAGAGGGGAACCACATGGCAAATAAAG
>JAFSWD010000084.1 GCA_017444675.1 Lachnospiraceae bacterium | reverse complement strand
CTGCATCGATGCATGGGAACTATAAAGTTGGAATAACATAGAGTTTACCTCCTCCTTAAAATTAGGAATCTTTGTCTCCGCCGCGGAGACGTATCTATGGGAATCATACCCTAAAACCCGCGTAAATTCAATAAAGAGCGGGTCTTCGCTTTACACTTCGATGCATGTGTAAAGCGAGTTTCCGCTCTTCTTTTTGTTTGCTGGTTTCCGGGCTTAAGTCCCAGTTTCAGTGTTCGATTTTTGGAAGCTTTGAAGGGATTTCTTCACGTCTCCTTCCGTGAGGATGTGAATGTAATCCGCCATGACTTCCGGCTTTTCCTTCATCCCGTTTCGCACCCAGTCAACCGTTACGGCATTGATGGCCAACGTAAAGAAGTTAATGATAAACTCCCTCTGCGAAGGAGTGATATCATACGCATCTCCCTGCATCTCCCGCTCTACGACCTTGACAACATAAGGCCGAAGGAACCTGGTCACAAAATACTCCACGTACTCTTTTCCGATGGCTCTGTAGGTGTTCACCACCAGGTTTTTATGAGTTTCCACCCATTCCAGTGTCTGGGTGTAACCGATCTGCCAGGTATCGATATCACTGTTGGCATCCACGATCCGCTGAGTCTCCCGAAGGAGGATCCACTCCACGATCTCATAAATATCCGAAAAATGGTAATAAAACGCCTGTCTGGTCACGTGACATTTTTCCACAAGTTCCGTCACGGTGATCTTGTCCAGAGGCTTTTCCTTCAAAAGCTCCACAAGTGTGTCCGCAAAGATCTGCTTTCTGTCCGCCATTATGCACTTCCCCTTTTACTTCCCCTTTAGTTCTGATTGAACTTAACCTCTGACCAGGTATCGGAAGGTACGATACCGATATAAGTCTTACCGGTGTTGATGGTGATCTCCTTACCGGACTTATCATAGTATCTGGTAATGCCGGTCTCGGAAGTCTTGCTCCAGGAAACCTGGATCGCTTTTCCCTTGGTCAGATAAAAGCCGCCGTAGTTGGTCTGCTGGAGCAGGTAGTTCATGTAGCCTTCTCCGTAGGACTCGAAAGGACAACCCTGGATCAGGACGTTGGTGAAGGTCAGGACCTCACCGTCCTCAGCGTCCTTATGTACGGAACCGTAATCATATTAATCGTAAGTTTCTGTTTCTTCATTATAGACCAGTTTGGATCCGTTGTGATAAAAAGGAAGGCTTACGCTGGTTGCATCGAAGCAGTCCGCGATGGCTTCCATATCTACTTCCGTTCCCCATGCAGCAAACTGGAAGTGAGGCTCGGTGTTTGCATAGCTGTTGTAAGTTGTGCTGTAGCCGGAGTTCTTGAAGTTCTTATCAAGGTCACCGGGCAGGATGTACTCGGTAAATTCTTTGGGCTTTCCGTTATTTACTCTGGAGAAGGTACCGCTGAAGTGATTCACATAGCCCTTTGCCAGATACTGGTCGATAAAGAAGGGGCCGCCGTCATGACAGATCACCGCATTCCATTCGCCTGCCAGAGGGAAGTTACTGGTTCTGACGCTTCGGATGCTTCCCAGCTGTTCAATGCTCTCCCAGTCCTTGACCAGAACCATCAGTCTGGTAACACGGTCATTTAAGGTAGAGTTCATTAACTCGTAAACAATATCCGCTTCCGCTGTTCCGTAGTGATCCAGTGCGGTCTTTTCGTTATCGATCATGGCTGCAATGGGTCTCTGGTCTTTTAAGTCAATGCTGATGGGCTCACCGGTAAGTTCGCTCAGGTACATTCCGGCGGGTACTTCCAAAGGACCGGATACGGTTTCCTCCGCTACGGTCTCAACCGTTTCGGTTACTTCCGGTGCTGCCTGAGTCTCAATGGGGATAGCTTCCCATCCGGACACCTCCTGGGGCGCCGCATCATCCGTAGATGCATTCTGGGTTCCGGGAGCACCGCAGGCACTCACGGTCAGCAGTCCTACTGCCAAGATAATGCTGATGATCTTCTTTTTCACGTTGACCTCCTTGAGCACGCCCCAAAGGGCGGACTTTCTTACTTTCTCATTCTTTCTTATCATACCATAGTTATTCGCGATAGGAAACCATATCACTACATATGGTATGTCCTACCCATCATGATAGATGTTTGAACGGTGTAAAAAGTTCGCGAAAAAATTTTTTTGAAAAAAAGTGTTGACATTTTAATTTCGATTGCGTACAATCTAATTGTATCAAATAAGCCGACAGGACTTCCGACAGGCAACGCCTTGTCGGATCACACCATTCAAATTTCTTAACAGGAGGAAAACACCATGGGATTTTATGATTACACAGTACCTGCAAAAAAAGACGAAGTTGTAGCCATGAAGGATTTCGAAGGGAAAGTCGTTGTTGTGGTAAACACCGCAACCGGTTGTGGCTTCACTCCCCAGTATAAGGATCTGGAAGATCTGTACGAGAAGTACCATGATCAGGGACTTGAGATCGTGGATGTTCCCTGCAATCAGTTCGCAGGCCAGACTCCCGGAACCGATGAGGAGATCCACGAGTTCTGCTCTTTAAAGTACAACACCCAGTTCCCTCAGATGAAAAAGAGCGATGTCAACGGCGAGAATGAGCTGCCTCTCTTCCGCTTCCTGAAGGACCAGAAGGGCTTTGAAGGCTTCGGACACGGTCCTGCTGCCCTGGCCATGAACGTGATGCTGAAAAAGATCGACAAGGATTACAAGAACAATCCCGATATCAAATGGAACTTCACCAAGTTCGTCGTTGACAGACAGGGGAACGTGGTCGCACGTTTCGAGCCCACTGCCAACATGAAAGAGCTGGCTGACTGCGTCGCGTCATTAATATAATAAACGCGAACGTTTTCATATAACTAATCCCCCTAAACTTCGTTTCACTTTGCCTACGAGCACGGCGCAATGGAATGAGCCCAGTGCGAGTAAGTGGAACACAAACCGACCCCGTCTTTAACAAGCGGGGCCGTTTCGTTTTGCTCACGAGCACGCTGCAATGGAGTGAAGCCAGTGCGAGTAAACGGAACTCCTTTCGGCATGGACTACGTAGTTTGTTTGACTCGCTTCCAAATAAATGTTACAACATGAGGTAGTGATTACAAACTCGGAGGATATTATGTTCGGAAAGATCGGAAGAAATGATCCCTGCTGGTGCGGCAGCGGCAAGAAGTATAAAAACTGCCACGAGATGTTTGACACAAAGATCCAGAAAGCCAAACTCACGGGACACATCGTTCCCCCCAGGAACATCATCAAAAATGAAGAGCAGATCGAAGGGATCAAAAAGAGCTGTGTGATCAACATCGCCGTTCTTGATGAGATCGCAAAGCAGATCCATGAGGGCATGAACACCGCCGAGATCGATAAGATCGTGTACGACATGACCACGGATATGGGCGGTATCCCCGCACCTCTGCATTACGAGGGCTATCCCTACAGCGTGTGCACCTCCGTAAACGACCAGGTGTGCCACGGGTTCCCTTCCAAGGATGTTGTGTTAAAAGACGGGGACATCATCAACGTGGACTGCTCCACCATCTTAAACGGATATTTTTCCGACTCTTCCCGTATGTTCTGCATCGGAAACGTCAGCCCCGAGAAGAAAAAGCTGGTGGATGTGACCAAAGAAGCTGTCTACAAGGGGCTGGACGAAGTAAAGCCCTGGGGCTTTCTTGGCGATATGGGACAGGCAGTCCATGACCACTGCTTCGCAAACGGCTATACCGTTGTCCGGGAGATCGGCGGTCACGGCGTCGGCCTTGAATTCCACGAAGAACCCTGGGTTGGATATAACTCCAAGAAGGGCCACGAAATGCTCCTGGCACCCGGCATGATCTTTACCATCGAGCCCATGGTCAATATGGGAGGCGTGGAGATCTTCACCGACAAAAAGAACGGATGGGAGGTCTATACTGCAGACCACAAACCCTCCGCCCAGTGGGAGATCATGGTCCTGGTCACCGAGACCGGCCACGAAGTTCTTTGCTATTAATAACAAAAAGGAAGTCCACCCGGACTTCCTTTTTTAT
>JAFSWD010000083.1 GCA_017444675.1 Lachnospiraceae bacterium | reverse complement strand
TGCCGCCGAAAGCATGCAGCCCATAAGATGATACTTTCCGTTGGCATGAGCGAACATGTGAAGTGCATTATTATCATCCACTGCAAACTTATCGCTGGCAGTAAACACTGTTCCGCTGGTTCCGAGGGAAACAATGGTCATACCGTTCTTAACGGTACCTGTTCCGATAGCGCCTGCAGCATTGTCGCCTGCACCCGCGGTAACTTTAACACCTTCTCCGAGACCGAGCTCAGCGGCCATATCAGCCTTTACGGTGCCTACAACCTCATAGCTTTCATAAAGCTTTGCCAGTTGTTCTTCCTTAACATCGCAAAGCTCCATCATCTCTTTGGACCAGCACTTGTTCTTTACATCCAGAAGAAGCATTCCCGATGCATCGGAATAGTCGGTGCAATGAACTCCGGTAAGGACATAAGCCAGATAATCCTTGGGAAGCATGATCTTCTTGATCTTCTTAAAGTTCTCGGGCTCGTTTTCCTTTACCCAAAGTATCTTGGGTGCGGTAAAACCTGTAAGTGCCATATTTGCCGTATAAGAAGAGATCTTTTCTCTTCCTACGGTTTTATTGAGATAATCGCATTCCTTCTGGGTCCTTCCGTCATTCCAGAGGATGGCGGGTCTGATAACATTGTCCTTATCATCCAGGATAACAAGACCGTGCATCTGTCCTCCGAAGCTGATACCCTTAACCTTCTTAAGGTCCACCTTTTCGGAGAGTTTCTTAAAGCTCTCCTTCATGCCCTTAACCCAGTCTGCAGGCTCCTGTTCCGACCAGCCCGGCTTCGGAAAACTAAGTCCGTACTCTGCTCCTGCTGTAGCCTGAATGGCTCCTTTTTCGTCCATGACAACAAGTTTAATGGAAGAAGTTCCAAGATCGACACCTAAATAATACATTAAATCGTCCTCCCGTTTATAATAACATTCTTTATATTCAGACCCTCATCGGTAATGAGGTAATCCGCTGCACAGCCCTTTGCTATCCTTCCCACCCTGTTCTGCATCCCGATGGAAAGTGCAGGGTTCAAAGTGGCGGCAAGGATCGCCTTTTCACGTTCGATGCCGAAAGAGACAACATTTCTGACTTCGGTCCCCACATCGGTAACGGAACCCGCTATGGTGCCGTCCGCCTGAAAAGCCTTACCGTTCTTGACGAAGACATCTATGCCTCCCAGAGAGTATTTACCTTCTTCAAGTCCGGCGGCCTGCATGGAATCCGAGATTATGATCATTTTGGAGGCCATGAGTTTAAACCACATCCTGATAAGCGTAGAGTTCACATGTATACCGTCGCATATGATCTCGGAAAAAAGCTGTTCGTCAAAGGCCGCACCTATTACTCCCGGCGCTCTGTGATTCAAAGGGTTCATAGCATTAAAAAGATGGGTAACATGATCCGCACCGGCTCTGACGGCCATTACTGCCGTATCATAATCCGAGCTTGTGTGTGCTATGGAAAGCACTATTCCCCTTCCGGTATATTCCTTAATGAAGGAAGATGCACCCGAAAGTACGGGGTCCACCGAAATGATCCTGATGCTATTATTACTTTTTTCAATGATTTTATCTAACCAAATCTTGTCAAATTCCCACAAATATTTCTCATCATGGGCGCCCTTTTTGTCTTTTCCCAGAAAAGGTCCTTCCATATGCACTCCCAGGATCCTCGCTTCACCGGTTTCCAAGGGAGCATGAACAATTCTGCCCACTGCCTCCACAGAGTCTTCCACAGCCTTCGGCTCATTGGTCATGGTAGTTGCAAGCACAGATGTAACACCGCAGGAGGCATAGCTTCTGCCAAGTTTTTTAAGCTTCTCATCATTTACAAAGCTGAAGTCCTCTCCGCCTCTTCCGTGAGTGTGGATATCTATAAATCCGGGGATCATATAGTCGGGATCCTTGGGATCTTCTTCTCCCAGCACACGTATTTCTTTAAAAATACCCTCCGAGATCTCAACCTCTCCCTTTACAAATCTGCCGTCAAAAAAAATGTTCATTACATTTCTCCTGTTATTCAAAACAATAAACTACAGTGAGATTGGGATGGAACTGAAGAATAGATGCGGGAACCATGGGAGTTACAGGGCCATGGAGCGCCTTCTCCATTATATCTCTCTTGTCGGGGCCGTTGGCTATGAGGAGAAGCCTTTTTGCTCTCATAATGGATTTTATTCCCATTGTGATGGCCTTTTTGGGTACAGCCTCTTCGGAGCCGAAAAATCGCGCATTTGCTTTAATGGTGGTCTCTTCCAGCTCCACGATGTGAGTAGTCTTTTCAAAAGCCGCACCGGGCTCGTTAAATCCGATATGACCGTCATGACCTATGCCCAGAAGCTGAAGATCGATGCCCCCAAGGGAAGAAATGAGTTCATCATATCTTGCGCACTCGGCTTCCAAGTCCTCTGCCATTCCGTTTGGCACATAGGTATTTTCTTTTTTAATGTTGATACCGTTAAAAAAGTTGTTATCCATAAAATAGCGATAACTCTGATCGTTAGTTCCGTCCAGTCCGATGTACTCGTCCAGGTTTACCGATCTTGCCTTTGAAAAATCGATATCACCCTTGTTATACCAGTCGATCAGCTGTTTGTAGGTCCCTATGGGGGTGGAACCCGTGGCAAGTCCCAAAACCGAATGGGGCTCCAGTATCACCTGGGCCGAGATCACATTTGCCGCCTTTCTGCTGAGATCGGCATAATCCTTTGCTTCAATAATACGCATCTGTTTACCTCTTTTCTCTTCATCTTTTATTATTATCCATAAAGATACAAAAAAATATCAATGTTTTTCGTAAAATTCCGATAGCCGTTCCGTTACATTACCTATATTTACCGTTACATAGGGGAACCACTCCCTGGGAAACAGGTTTGTGTATTGCGGATTTCCAAACCTCTCATCCAATAAAAGGATGGCCCCCACATCGTCAACGGTACGGATCACTCTGCCCGCCGACTGCATCACCTTGTTCATTCCAGGATAAAGATAGGAGTATTCAAAGCCGTTTCCCGATTTCTCATCAAAGTAGAATTTGAAGAGTTCTTTTTCATTACTCACCATGGGAAGTCCGCATCCGACAATGACGGCTCCCGTAAGCCGGTCTCCGGTAAGGTCTATCCCCTCGGAGAAAGCTCCTCCCATAACCGCGAAACCTACAAGAGTAGAATCAGGGTTTTCCTTGAATTCATCCAGAAATGCTTCCTTCTCTTTTTCTTTCATTTCCCGTCGTTGTACCAGAATCTTTATGTCATTTTCCTCGTGGTAAGAGCTTTTATCAAATCCTGTTTTATCTCTTTCGGATGAAATTTCAACAAGTTCGTAATTCTCCTTTTGGAGCTCTTTTAAAATCTCAGGAGTCTCTTCATCTCCCTCTTTATTTTCAATGCACCACGATTGTAGAATGTCAGATGCTTTCAGCACATCTTCCATCATTTTGTAGGAGCTGAAAAAGACCATGTAATTTCCTTTTTTCGCTTTTACAAAAGCTTCAATGTAGGCTGCCACCTTCAAGTACTCATCCCTGTTTCTTCTGGTGTACCTGGTGGACACATCTCTTCCCACCATCACTATCCTCTTTTCCGGTGAAAATGGTGAAGGAGCATAGATGGCATAGTCTTCAGCTTCCCCTCCCAGCTGTTCCTTGTAATAATTCATAGGAAGAAGGGTAGCACTGAAGAGAACGGAAGCTCTGGTGTTATCCATTATCTTTCTGAGTTTTGAGGCAGGCTCCATGCATAACAGCTTGATCCTGAAATCCCCTCTCTCATTGTAATCCGTATATATTCTGTAAGCCTCATCCATGTTCTCATAGACTTCGATAAACCTTCTCATGTCAAAGAACAGATCGAGTGCTTCATCTCTCCCTTCAAAGCCTACGGGATTATTATCCAGAAAATCCTCAAATACGGATGCGGCCCTTAGCAATCTGTTATAAAGGTCATCCGCATTGTCCCAGACCTGAAAATCATCACATTCCCTTTTTAAGGCCAGCATGGCTTTATTGCAATACTCCAGCTGTTTTTCCAGCTTTTTCCCTATGGCAGCCACAGACCTTTTAACATTTAAAAAAGCTTCTTTCGTAAGCTCGGAACTGTACATTTCCCTTGCTCTTTCAAGAAGATTATGGGCTTCATCTATCAAAAAGATAAAATCATTCTTTTTCTCTTCTGCGAAGAATCTCTTAAGGGACGCATCAGGATCAAAAGCATAGTTATAGTCGCAGATGACAGCATCCGCCCACAGGCTCACATCCAGACTCATTTCAAAGGGACAGACGTTGTGTCTTTCGGAATATCTAAGGATAAGCTCCCTGTTTATCTCTTCTTCATGGGTAAGCAGGTCAAAAACACAATCGTTTATCCGGTCCATATGCCCCGCAGCTCTGGAACAGCTCACCGGATTACAGTCCGGTTTTTCCAATATGCAGATCTTTTCCTTGGCTGTGAGAGTAACATACCTGAATTTAAGGCCCTTTTCCCTTAAGATCCCAAAGGTATCCTCCGCCACTGTCCTTGCTATGGTTTTAGCCGTTAAATAAAAAATTTTGGAGGCCTTGCCTTCCCCCACATTCCATACCGCCGGGAAAACTGTGGATATAGTCTTTCCGACTCCGGTGGGCGCTTCTATAAACAGCTTCCTTCCCCTTGATACCGTCTTATAAACATCTCCCACCAGTTCTCTCTGTCCCGGTCTGTAAGTAAAAGGAAATTCCAGTTTCCTTATGGTCTCATCCCTTGTCTTTTTCCAGTCCGCTTCCCAGAAAAGCCATTTTGAATATTCCTTAACCACGTTGTCAAACCAGTCACTTAGTTCTGCAACATCGTATATCTTATTAAACCTTTTGATCTCCTCACTGTCGATGTTGCAGTAGGTAAGCTGTACTCCGATACGGGTAAGTCCTTCGTCCTTACCGTATATGCAGGCATAACATTTAGCCTGCGCCTCATGAACAGGCACAGGCTCTGTAATATGCTCCAGTGAGAGATATGTACTTTTGATCTCGTCAATGATTATATCTTGATTTAATTTATATATACCGTCTGCTCTGCCTTCAACTGTAAGGGCGAGAGTCCCTTCCCTGTCAGTTCTTTCAAGTATCCTGACGGTTTTAAGCGCCACCTCAGCCCGATAGCCCTCAGGCATGCTTTTCTGGATCTTCCTGTGTATCCTGGCTCCCTCCTGCATGGCATCCGTATCAGTGTGAGCTTTTCTGTTGTCAATGTCTCCGGACCGTAAAATGAACTCAACCAGATTTCTCACGGATATGGAGACTGAAAGTTTCTCATCATCCATTTTATACTAATTTCCCATGGGAGTAGGTGTTCCGCTGATCAAAACGAAATCCACGCTGCCGGGTGTGGGAGTGGGTGTGGGATAAGCTGTTTCCGGCAAAGGGGTCGGCGGTGTCTTGGTGGGTCTTGGTGTGTTAGTCGGCTTAGGTGTGGGCGTGGGTGTGGGAATGGGAGTAGGCGAAGGTGTAGGTCCCGGTGTGGGATCTCCGTTAGGCAAAACTCCCGTTTCCGGAGTCGGTGTAGGCGTGGGTGTAGCTGTGGGCGTAGGAGTCAATGTGCCTTCCTGACCATGTCTTCCCGGGAAAAGAGTGGTTACGGGTACCAATTCACCGTTTCCGGGATTTCCTTCGAGCAAGTCGGAGATATCCACCACCTTCACCACAGGTGTGGGGGTGCTTGTACTCCTGGCCGGAGACCAGGTCTTTTTACATCCTCCCAAAAAGGGTGCCACGGCTATACAAGCCGTAATTATGACCAATTTGTATGATGTGCCCTTAGTCAGCAAGTTCTTTTCCTCCCATAGCGGACCTTATACGTTTTGCCAGCTCTTTCATCCTGTTTTTGTCCACCTTGCAGATCTCTCTGTCATAAGTGTAAAGGCCGTTTATCTCGTCTTCTATATCTGAGATCTGAGTATAAATGCAGCCGCAAACTCCATTCTTGATTCCGGGAATTACCATGTTTTCGTATAATAACTCAATTTTTGAAGTCAATTCTTCAACAGAATTGCATTTTCCATAACCATAGCCTTTATTCTCATCAAACAGATGACCGGATACAGCCATGGAATAACCACCGCACTCTGTAATGAATATCGGTTTATTTTTATGCCTTTTTGAGGGTTTTACATCCCTAAGTCTAAAATATATATGCCTGCTGTCAAAATCGGTCTTTCGGATGTTGAACCAGCCTGAGGCCGTATCAAAAAGCCGGTCGGGTTCCTGCTCTTTCAGTTTTTCATAGTAGGAATCTCCCCTGTGCTGTCCCCAGCCTTCGTTAAATATAGTATAGGCTATTACGGAAGGATGATCGTGAAGCTGTGAGATCACACCCAGAGCATGATTTTCAAACATCTTCCGCTGCTTATCCGCCACATGTCTAATTCTGTCATCCGAAAGTTTCACACCAACGGTGGGCAGTACGGTATCTATGATATATCTGTATTTTCCGGAGTTTACCATATCCTGCATTACCAGCATGCCATGGATATCACAATAATAATAGAACCAGTCCGCTTCGGTCTTCACATGTTTTCTTAAGAGATTAAAGCCCATCTCCTTCATTCTGAGGATATCTCTCTCGTACTCCTCCTCGCTTTCGGGAAGGCAGAGACTGTCCTCATAATAGCCCTGATCCAGTACTCCGTGGAGGAATACAGGTCTGCCGTTAAGAAGCACCACAGGCTTACCGTCCACGGTCGAAGTTTCCACGGTTCTGAAGCCGTAATAAGTCCTTATCACGTCATTTGCTGCCGTGATCTCCATATCATAGAGCCAGGGCTCATCTATATCCCATTTTTTAAGAATAAATTCATTGCCCAGGTTCGATCTTAAGCCCTCTAAAGGAACAAGGATGCCTTCTTCCTCAAAGTCCTCCGTAACAGTCCCCGCTACGATCCAGCATTCCTCGTCTTCCTCAGGATCCCGATCTTGTTCTTCCTGTATCGCGCATTTTAATTCAGGCCTGTACACTCTGATCTCAAAGGGTTGTCCGAGAAAATCATAAAAGTTAAATTTAAATTTAACGCTATTTGCAGCCCAATCTATCTTTAATTCTTTAATATACCTTTCAGGAACAGCTTCCAGCCATACGCTCTTCCATATACCGCTGAAGGGTGTATACCACATGCCTCCTCTTTTAAGCTTTTGTTTACCGTAAGGAAAATCCCGGGATATGGGATCCAGAGCAATGATCTTTAGGAGATTCTCTCCCTCCGGTTTTATCTTGCCCGTAAGGTCAAATACCGCCTTTAAATAGCCGTCTCTGTGGCTTCCCACCACCTGACCGTTAAGTACCGCAAGACATTGCTGATCCACGCCGTCCGCATGTAAAATCAGCCTTGCTTTATCGCCTTCAAGCATATATTCCGGCAGCTCGAAGCTTTTCTCATACACAAGGCTGTCCCTTTTACCGTAGCCTATCTCGCCCCTAAACTCCGAAGCCTTAGACTCCGGGCAGAAGGGCACTTTAATGCTTCTTCCGTTAAGAAGCCAGTCTCCGTTAAGACTGAACCAACGGTTCCTTTTCAATTGCGGATCAGGGTGTTTTTCCCAGCTCATATCACTCTTCCTCGTCGTCCTCCAGATCGTCAAGCATCTCATTCAATTCTTCGTCATCCAGCATCTCGTCAAAAGCATCGGCCACGATCTCGAACTCCTCGTCGCTTTCAATGTCATCCAGCTGTATATCATCCGGATCCTCAAGGTTGGATGCTCTGTAGAAGAAGATATCGGAATCCTCATCCGCATTCTCATCCAAAAGAGCTATATACATCTGTTCTTTATTATTCACGTTAACCGGAAAGATGGAAATAACATCGCAGGTCATTTCCTCACCGTTTTCCAATTCCAATGTTACGGTATCGATCTTTTTATCCTTTTTCTTATCTGCCATAAATACTCCTTAACGATAGATCTTTTCTTTTAAAAGCAGGTCATTCTCCTCTGCTTCCTCAGTGGTTATTCTACCACAAAAAACCTTGTACGAAAAGAAGCATAACATTAAAAATAGGAGGAAGCTTTCGCTTCCTCCCGGGGTCGTTTATCCGTTTTTAATTCCGTGATCAAACTTTGAATTTTCCGACCATGTCGTTAAGACTTCCGGCACTCTCTCTTTCGGAGTCGATGATCACATTGATGTCCTCAACTACCTTTGTTGTGCCCATGTTCTTATCAACGATCTGCTGAACGCCGTCATGGTTGTTATCTGCGCAGTTGGCAACTTCGCGGATGTACTTACCGATATCGTCAACGGAAGCCTTAAGAGTATCCATAGCGCCACCGATCTCATCGATGGAATCCATGATGGTTCCGATATCAGAACCGTAACTTCTGGAGCTCTCTCCAAAGGACTTAAATTCGCCTTCAACATCCTCAAGTACGAACTTCATAACAGCTTCAACACTTGTTCTAACCTTTTCTACGGCGATATTGCTTTCTGCAACGATATCCTGGATCCTTCCGGCTGTCTGCTGTGATTCTGTAGCCAGCTTAGCGATCTCGCTTGCAACTACTGCGAAGCCTCTGCCGGCCTCACCTGCACGTGCCGCCTCGATAGAAGCATTGAGCGAAAGGAGGTTGGTCTGGGATGTGATATCAAGGATCGCACTGGCCAGATCATTGATCTTCTTAACAGTTTCAAGACTTTCAACAGCGTCATAAACGTTGGTTCTGGTCTCATCGATCTTTTCACGGCTTGCTTCAAGCTTGCCTTCAACTTCCCTGGTAACAACATCTGTCTTCTTGATAAGATCCTTGGAGAGCTTTTCTCCTGCGCCCACCTTATCGGTTACGTTCTGAACAAGTCCTACAACCTTATTAATCTCTTCTTCTGTCTTTCTTACAGACTCATTGGTCTGCTCAATTCTTGCATAGAGTTCCTCGGTAACTGCCATGCTCTCCTCAGTGAAGTTGGAGAGGAGTTTGGAGGTGTCAACAAGTGCCTGAGAGTTGGTGTTCATCTTTCCGGCACTGGTGCCTACCATCTTCATGGTGTCACTTACCGCATCCTTAAGAGCTATGGTAGCTCCCGCAATGGTACCGACTTCATCGTTTCTGTTAGCGTATCTGTCAAGTGCATCGCTCTCTGTAAAGTCAAGAGTAGCAACCTTCTTGAGTTCGTGTTCAACATTTGTAAGAGGTCTTAAGAGAACTGTTACAAATGCAAGGATTCCTACGATACCTACAGCCAGTGTAAGTATGGTGGCAATAAGAAGTGCACGGCTGGATGCCGTAGCTTCCGCATAAACCGCATCAGCTTCACCTTCAAGAAGGATCACCCAGCTGTACTCCGGAATCAGCGTATAGAAGTAGATCATTTCCTTGCCTGTTGCGGAATCGATGTATGTATCCATCTTTGAGAAAGGATAATCATATACCTTGCCGGTCTCCGGATCTTCATAATGGAAAGAGGTAGCATTGGGATCGCCATCCATGGGAATGAGGCCGTTCATAGCCGCCTGTGAATAAAGCGAATATCCTTCAACAAAACCTGCAAGGGCTTCGTCTTCATACTCCTTAGCAACCTTATCCTTGTTTGTGTCATAAATAACGGAAGATGTCTGTGTGGTATATGAATAAGGAATTACCAGCTGTAAGTGCTTGTAAAGAGGATTGGATGCCATTACCGCATCCAGCATCTGATTAAAGCCGTCCGTATATGTAGCACACATTATCATACCGCCGTATCCGCCGGACGCGTTCTCAATGGTCTTACCAACAGAGATAACTATCGACTGTGTAGCCTCAGAAACGGAAGCTGTGGCCATTACCTGTTCTCCGGCAAAGGTATCTGCTCCTCCGGCACCCAGATCCATTCCGACTATCATCGGAAGCGTGTGAGTATCTACGATACCCTTTTCATCGCAGTAGAAAAGGCCTTCGATATGTTCCTTCTTAGCGGAATATCTTACGGTAACCTCTTCTGCTGCCGCCATGTCTTCAGCGGAACGATTTCCGTTTATAATATTCTGCATCTCTGTCATCCAGCGATAACCTTCAACATAGGTCACTTCGTTCTTAATGTATTGTCTTATACTGTTAGAAGCCCCGTTTACTACCCCCTGTAAAGAGCCTCTTGCGTTAGCCTTTGAGATATCCATCATCTTTCCGGATGCGAAAGCCCAAAAGATAACAATACATGCCGCGAATATAACCCCGACAACCAATATGATCTTAAGATTCAACGCAAACTTTTTCATTATACGCGCCTCCTTCAGCAAAACTAAACTTGTGCCCCGATTCTATCATACATAGTCCATCAAATATACATCAAAACTATAAACTATTCTTAAAATAAACAGTTTACGGCCTAATTGATCAATAATAAATAATCTGCGGTTTCACACCTTTTTAAGGAAAATGAAACCGCAGATCCTATGTTTTTTCATTCGTCACTTTCAATGTCCACCGCATTCAGACGGAAATAAGGAGATCCTCCGTACTTAACGCAGGTGACAATATTTCTGTACACCTCATGAGTCGCTCTGATACGACCGTCGGTGACAATAAATTCTAATTTTTCTCTGAGAGCGTCATCGGTTTTAATCATATCCGCCAGGATCGGATTATATAATGTCCCCGCTCCCGCATATATCTCCTCGACGATCTCGTTGAACTTTTTGGGCGCTTTGTATGCACGGCTGATATAATCCTCGGCATTTTCCAGGGCATCGCAGATGGAGATCAGATCGATGATCACACGATAATCCGATGCAGTGTTGTCAAACTCCTCGGGATAGCCACCTTTGCCGTCATAGTACTTATGATGTCCCAGGATGACATCCATATAAGGTTTGAAATCCTCATCATTTTCCAGATACTCCACGCCCATGGCAGGATGCTTGAGTATAAAGCTCTTCTCTTCCTCCGTAAGGCTTCTGGTCTGCATGTTTATAATGGTGGGCATCAATATCTCCCCCACATCATGGATCAGACCGCAGCGTCGTACATAGTCCAGGATGGCATTCTTTCTTAATCTTACATTATCTGCCGAGTCGAGTTCGCCTATGCCTACAAAAAGCTCCGGCTTACTGTCAATGATCGCTTCTCCCATTCTGTATGCAAGACTTCCCACCAGCAGGCAATGAATGTATGTAAGAGGCTGTCTTAAGAAAAAGATCTGCATGATCTTCTGCTCCTTCTCACAAATGCCGTTTAAGAAGGGGCGTACCATGGAAAAGTATTCCTGGCATATATCATCCACGTAATTTGTATAAAGATTATTGGGTATCTTATGTATATCCTTAAAGAATCTGAAGGTGATCTGTCTGCCGTACTCTGTCCTTTCCTTTTCGGTAAAGTTCATTTTCTTAAGCACGCACACACTGAGCTCCATCATCATGTATTTTTCATCCAGAATATCGCAATTCCCCTCCGGATCCATCTTTTCATAGTCCGGCTTGGCAATGGCGTCAGTTTTCATGATGACCTTATGGATGGCCTCTGTGGGAGAAAGCTCTGAGTTTATGATCTGAAGTACTATTCCCGCCATCCAGTAGATCGTGTTTTTATCCGGATCGCCGTCGTAGGCAGCGATCTTTTCCTTAATAAAGGAGATCTCCCTTTCTTTTTCCTCCTCCGCCAGTTCCAGGCTGTCGTCCATCAGGTTGCAGGCACAGATGTATACCATGTTGTCATGCATCCATTCCACTTCACCTATAATTTCTTCGTTGTCACCGTCTATCTTCTGTACCGTCTCGCTGTTCCAGAACTCCAGCATCTCATTGTAGACCCTGAAGAAATCCCTTCCCACCTTTTTGTGGCTTTCAAGGATGTTTCCCATGAGATTTGCATAGGTTCTGAATATCCTTAACCGTGCTTCGGGATCGTCGAGTTCTTCATAATGTTCCCTTAAGGCAAGGGTATCGTAGGCATAATCTATGCTCCTGTCCTCATCCCCCACCTTTATACGGGTGTAATACTCCATATGCCAGTAAGTGATCAGGGCATACAATCTGGTAAGCCTGTTATAATCCTTCTTTTCCTTATAATAGTCAGCGCACCTTTTTCCAAGTTTCATGAGAATGGGAATATCACTTACTTCAAAGCGGTCAAAAAACACATCGAAGATATTATTGAAGAGAATATCCGCGTCCCTGTCCGAGAGTTCTCCCCCGATCTCCCTGTTTATATTGGCAATAAGCTTTTCATTGTCCTTATACAGCTTCTGGCACTTAACAGCCCTGTCCTTCAGCATTTTTAACCATTTTTCCCGGTTACAGATCCTGAAAAGCCTGTCATTTAATTCCGTTCTTATCTCTATGTTCTTCTTATATTTTTTTGTAAAGGTTTTTATGTCATCATGCAACGCCATTTTAATGACTCCTTATAATAGGTAAAACTGCCCTTATTGATTAGAATTTTATCATACTTTTTTAACAATATAAACTCTTTCCAAAAAAAATAAAAGGGGGTATAATGAAACGCTTGTTACTGTTCACACCGCCCTAAGGCTGTAATTCGCAATCCGCTACGCTACTTGCTCATTAAGCGGGGGCGGTTACTGCTACGCAGAATATGCAGTGTGCTGAAACTCTTTGAAAGCAAGCTTTCAGCGTTTTAGCACACTGCATATCTGTGAACAGTAACAAACGCTTGAATAAAATCACGAGGTATGATCAAGATGAAGAAAAAGATGCTAATGCCACTGCTCGCGCTGTTTCTGACCTTCGCGGCATGCGGCGGAGAAACTGCCGTTTCGGAAGTCCTTCCCACTCCCACTTCCTCACCCGCAGGGGAAATATGCCGGCATGAAGACAGTAACGATGACGGTCTTTGTGATCTCTGCAATGAAGATGTGCTGGCTGTTATCGATATATATGCCATTAACGACCTTCATGGCAAGTTCACAAAAAGCGACTCCCAGCCCGGTGTGGGCGAGATGACTGCCTGGCTTAAGACCCGGGCTATGCTGGATGACAATTTCATTCTCCTTTCTTCCGGAGACATGTGGCAGGGAAGCAGTGAATCAAACCTTACTCACGGCGCCCTGATGACCGATTGGATGAACGAACTGGGCTTTGCTTCCATGACTTTGGGCAATCACGAATACGACTGGGGCAGAGAGTGTCTCGAAAAGAATGAAGCTGCGGCCGGTTTTCCTTTTCTCGCCATCAATGTTTACGAAAAGGCCACCGGTTCCATTGCCCCCTATTGCACCCCTTCCGTTGTAGTCACCCGGGAAGGCGTGAACATCGGCATCATCGGGGCTATAGGCGATTGCTACTCTTCCATTTCCGGCAATATGGTATCCGATGTTTTCTTTCTCACAGGCTCAGATCTTTCAGCCCTTGTAAAGGCCGAGGCCACAAGGCTCAGACAAGAGGAAGGCTGTGATATCATCATCTATTCCCTTCACGACGGCTATTCCAAAAACATGTCCGGAACGGGAACCATTTCCGCAGGGCAGCTCATGGGCTACTATGATCCCACCCTTTCCGACGGATATGTGGATGTGGTATTTGAAGCGCACACCCACAAAGCATATGCCTTAAAGGACATTTACGGTGTTTGGCATCTGCAGGGCGGCGGAGACAATACCACGGGCCTGTCCCATGTGACCCTGGAATACAACAAAGCAAACGACACCCTTAAGACCGCCGATGCGGAGACAGTTCACCACAGTACCTACAGATATGACTATAACAGCGATGCCATTGTGGATAAGCTGATAGCAAAGTACGAAAATGAGATCGGTGATATAAATACTGTGATCGCCGAGATCCCCAAGCGTCTGGACGGAGACGAGCTCAGACAGCTCTGTGCCGACCTGTACTACGATGCGGCCGTTGAGCGCTGGGGAGAAAAGTACGATATCGTTCTGGGCGGAGGCTATTTTTCCGTCAGAAGTCCCAGAGTACTTGACGCCGGAGAGGTTACATATGCCGATCTGCAAATGCTCTTCCCCTTCGACAACCGTCTGGTACTCTGCGAATGCAGGGGTATAGACCTCAACAACAACTTCTTTGAAACAGAGAATGACAATTATTTCATCACCTGCGGCGAATACGGTGAGGAAGTGAGACAGCATCTTGCCCCCAATGCCACCTACTATCTTGTGACCGACACCTACTCATCCTCCTATGCTCCCAACAATCTTAAGGAAGTGGAATTATACGACGGTGATGTGTTTGCAAGAGATCTTTTGAAAGAATATTTTATAAAAAACTACGGAAATTAACGAGGAAATATCATGGCTGATTATATTACAACTTATACCGAAGAACATTTTTATCCCACCGCTCCCGATCCTGAGAAGCTTAAGATCGAGGACGTGGCTCATTCCCTTTCCATGCAATGCAGAGGAAACGGACACGTTAAGACCTTTTTCTCTGTGGCCCAGCATTGTATAAACTGCGCCAAGGAAGCGGAAGCCAGAGGCTATTCCCCCAGAGTGGTTCTGGCCTGCCTCCTGCACGACGCATCGGAAGCTTACATGAGCGATGTTCCCAGACCCTTTAAAAAAGAACTCCCATCCTTTATAGAATGGGAGGATAAACTTCTGGATGTAATTTATAAAAAATGGCTGGATTCGGCTCTTACACCGGAAGAAACCGCATTGGTGAAAACAGTGGACGACGATATGCTCTACTACGATCTTAAGGTTCTTTTAAACGAGACCATGGATCGTCCCGCACCTGAGCTTCGTCTGGAGCTTTCCTATCATGTTCGTCCCTTTAAGGATGTGGAAAGAGAATATCTTGCCCTCTTCGACCGCTTGAAAAAAGCCCTTAAGGCATGACCTCTTACGGATCTGCGATCAATTAAACTGCCGGACCGCAGCATTAAGATCCTCTTTTGCCTTTTCGATACCGGTGAACAACAGACCGTGGATGCCCACTCTTTCGGCACCTTCCACGTTTTCTGCCCTGTCATCGAAAAAGACGCACTCATCCGCTTTAAGACCATATTTTTCCAGGAGACATTCATAGATCTCCTTATGAGGCTTAACCTTCTTTATCTCATAGGAAATGACTTTACCGTCAACCATGGGCACGAACTTAAGCCTCTTTTTTGTCCCCTTTTCAAAGGCTGTCTTTCCGTAATTGGAAAGGATGTAGACCTTAAAGCCCTGTGCGTGGAGCTCATCTATCCAGGGGCAGGCATAGTCATAGTCGATGACTATATCATCCACCCTCTTAAAGAACTCGGGTATCCTGTCCGCCAGCTCCGGCATGCCCTTTGCAATGGCGGCTATGATCTCATCGTCGGTCATATAGGCCTTGTCAAACTCGTCCCAGAGGCCGCTGTTTATCATTGCCTCCGCAAAGATCTCAAATTCCTCATCGTTAAGCTTCATGCATTCGCGCCCCAGCTCTCTCCATTGGAAATAGCCCAGCACATTTCCTATGTCCAAAATAACGTTTTTGATCATTTTCTTCTCCTTAAACAGTTAAGTAAAACTCTTCACATTAAGGCAACATTATATACGTTATTTTGTTCACAGGCAACTCAGTTTTTGTTTTTGTATTCTTCGGGTGTGATCCCGCTTACGCATTTTTCCTTTTCTCGATCTCCGCCACCATCCGGGCATATTCTTTCTCGTCGATCTTATAGCCCTTCTTGATGATAAGCCAGGAGGCGATCATTACCAGGAGAGGTATCGCTACCATGCCTATCCTCAGGATCAGGGTCTGCACGGGCTCCACCGTGGCTATGATGTCATCCGCCCTGCTCAAGGCTTCCGCCCTTGTCATGGCGCCTTTTCCCACTTCAACTTCCAAAGCGCTTATGTTCTGGCTCACTGCATATATACCGCTGACGATAAGGATGAGTGAAGCCGCTCCCTGGTTCAATGCTCCGGAAAACTTGGAAGCAAAGGACCTGATGGCGGAGATAATGCTGTCATGTCTCTCGTTAAATCTGTATTCGTCATATTCAATGGTATTGTTTATGATAACCACCATAGCCAGATTTATAAGTCCCTGACATAAGAAGATCACAAAGCCCGTGATCATAAGTAATATCACATTTTTCGGCAATATATAGCCGAATCCCAAAAGCAAAAGATAACCCAGGATCAGGACGCAGATGCAGGCGCTGTAGATCTTCATTCTGCCGGTCCTTGCGGAGATCACGGGATAGACGAATTGAGCCGTAAGTGTCCCCAGTCCGTACATTACCGTAAACAGGGTTACCAGATCGCCACTCTCTGAATAACCGAATTCAAAGTAGAAAAAGTTCACCGCCAAAAGAAGTAAAAGCTGCTGCCCCACGCAGAAGAGAACATAAGCTATGCCCGACTTTACCAATTGATCGTTTCTTTTAAGGATGTTGAACATCTTTTTAAAATTGATCTCTTCCGCATTGTCCACTCTCTCCCTTTCCGTAACCCCCCAAAATGTCAGAGTCTGGAAGAGAAGAAAGGCAAGGGCCACGATGATCCCTATTATCCTGAAAGCTTCTATGGCATTTCCCGCAATGACCATGGGAACTATGCCTGCCACCGCAAACTGACCTATGCAGACAAATACCCCCATAAGAGTCACAAGGGAATCTCTCTCCTTGGGATCGCTGGAAAGGCTGGGCAGCATTCCCCAATAGGCAATGTCGTTTATGGTATAGGTCATGCCCCAGAGAAGATAGGTGAGGCAGAAAAACAATACAAATGCCCAGCCTGTGGGACGCACTGTGAACATCAATATGATGACCACGGCGTTAAGAAGCGCACCCACGATTATGAAGGGTCTGTATTTTCCCATCTTATAGTGGCTGTTTTCAATGATGGAACTCATCATCAGATCATTCACCGCATCCCAGACCATACAGATCACCATTGTGATCGAGATCACCGTGAACTGGATGACTTCCAGCTTCATGGTGTACTGGATATAGGTAAGTACAAACATGCTCACAAGTGCGTAAGCCGCATCTCTTCCCGTTGCCCCGATACAATAGGACCATTTTGTTCTTTTATCTATCATTTATCCTTCTCCTTTTATATCATCCTCTTTATTTCTTTCTGTTAGCCTGTTTCACTATCATTTCCACCAGCTTATAGGGTATGCCTCCCTGCATGGCCACACAGTCTATAGGTCCGTCCTTAAGCCCTTCCACTGTCATCATCACCTCGGGATCCTCCTTCGGTTTTCCCTTATACATGGAATAGACCACTTTTAATGCGATATTTAAGAGTAACTTTCCAAGCCATGATCTTTTCGACAGTTCCGTAAGGGAATTGTAGATAGAATAATGTCCCGGCTTAACCATATCCAGGTTACTGTCATTTTTTCCGATATAACATGAAAGCAGGGCTCCCGCAGGATGCTCGTTGTAATCCGTTCCTTTGACCTTTATGGTTTCGAAAAGGGTCGGGCTCTCAAGGGATCCTCCAACACAGATTCCCCATTCCCCCTGAACCGGATTGAACCTCTTAAGCAATGTGTCATAGATGGAAAAAGCCCTTTCATCAAGCTCTGTTTCCACCTCTTTTTCTTCTCCCGCCTTTAAGAATATCTTTTTAAAGCCCTTAAGTTCATGTTTTGCTCCCGGATATCTTCCCTCCGGCCTTATTGTGTAAACCTGAGCGATCTCGGCTCCTGCCCTGTCACCTGTATTCTTAACCTTAAAGCTCACCTTCACCTTTCCCTCGTCCAAAACGTTTTTGGATAATTTCAGGTCACTGTAGCCGAAGGTGGTATAGGAAAGACCGTATCCAAAGGGGAACTGTACGGCGATCTCATTGGTATCGTAGTAACGGTAGCCCACAAACAATCCTTCTTTATAAAACACCTCATTGGAGGATGTGGCAAAACATCCGTGACAGGGTGTGCATTTAATGTCCTCGGGCCAGGTTTCCGCCAGCTTCCCGGAGGGGTTCACATCTCCCGAAAGGAGCATGACCGCAGCTTTTGCCACTGCTTCTCCTCCCAGATACATGTGAAGTACAGCCTTCATTTTTTCTTTTTCGGGAATTATAAAAGGTGAACCTCCGAAGGAAAGGAAGATGATATCTCCTCTGCCCTCCAGCTTTTTTATCAGTCTCCGCTGATTCTCGGGTATTTCCAGCGTTTTCCTGTCGTACCCTTCTCCTTCCGCCAGGTCCGTAAGACCACCGCAAAACAGAATGGGCGCTCCGTTCTCCGCGAGTGTTAAAGCCTCCGCTTCCAGCTCCTGATCCGTTTTATCCGTATCCTCTCTGTAGCCTTCGGCATAATGCACCCTGTATCCCGCTGTTTCCAGTTCCGCCGTAATATCCGGATGACTTACGGTATTTATATGGCTGCTTCCACCGCCCTGAAAACGTACCTTTTTGGCCAGGCTTCCGATCACATTGATCTCCGTCCCCTTTGAAAGCGGCAGGATGTTATCCCTGTTTTTAAGAAGCACCGCTCCTCCCAATGCAGCTTCAAGAGCTATATCATAACCTGCTGTCTCCTTGGTTTCGCTGCCCTTTCGGTTTTCTGCGGCATAGGTTTCTATAAGTCTTTCCATGCGGCCTATGGCTCTGTTTAAAGTGTCTTCGTCTATCTCTCCGTTTTCAATGCCCTTCTCCAGTTTTTTCAGGTGGACTTTGGACAGCACCGGCATTTCCAGGTCCAAACCGGCTTTCACCGAGCTGACAGGATCTATGCATGCGCCCCAGTCCGACACTACCACACCCTCATAACCCCATTCGTTTCTTAAGATCTCCGTAAGCAGATGGTGATTTTCCGTCGCCTTGTATCCGTTAAGATAATTGTAGGATGCCATTATGGTAGCGGGCGAAGCCTTTTTCACCACTTCTTCAAAAGCCGCCAGATAGATCTCTCTCAAAGTTCTTTCATCCACCCTGCTGTTGCAGGTCATACGCCTTGTTTCCTGGTTGTTGGCAGCAAAGTGTTTAAGCGAAGTCCCGACGCCGTTTTGCTGTACGCCGCCCACATAGGCCGTTCCCAGCTTTCCCGCAAGGAAAGGATCTTCGCTGAAATACTCAAAATTCCTTCCGCAAAGGGGCGACCGCTTAATGTTTATCCCCGGTCCCAAAACCACGGATACTTTGGCGTTCCATGCCTCTTTCCCTATGGAATCCGCCACCTTCCTCACCAGTTCCTCATCCCAGCTTGCCGCCAGGCAGCTCGCCGTCGGGTAACAGGTGGAAACGTAACTGTCATTGTTTGTCCTGGCGCCCTCCTCCTGCCGTCTCAATCCGTGAGGTCCGTCGGAAAGATGCAGTGACGGATATTTTCCGTTGCAGTCGTTGGTGTGCCACATACCTTTTCCCGAAAGCAGCGGCAGTTTTTCCCTTAATTCCTCCTTCATGGTTCTCCTCCTCCAATACTGTTATTGTTAATACCATCATATGACATTCACTGCATATATTATACCACATTTGTAATACATTATATCATTTTTGTCACTTTTTGAGCCTTTGGGGACGGGGTTAGGGGTTCAACTTTTTGAGCCTTGGGGACGGGGTTAGGGGTTCACTTTTTGACCCTTTGGGGACGGGGTTAGAGGTTCACT
>JAFSWD010000082.1 GCA_017444675.1 Lachnospiraceae bacterium | reverse complement strand
GGAGACCCGGATGCTGGAGGTTACGATGAATGACGTGCCTGCCGCGGTCCTCTGCTTCGATAATGACGGAAACTGCGTATACAATAACCGTTTTGCGGGAAGCATATTCAACCTCGGCGCCGGCAATCCGTATGCTTTAATGGAATACCTTTCCGAAAGATTCCCCGAACTTGACTATGAGCACACACCCGATAATGCCAAGACCGACACCTTCGAGATCGACGGCGAAAATCACTATTTTGAATCGGAATACAAGAAACTTAAGGATAAAAAGGGGAATTTCATCGGATTTTATCTGATGATGACCGACAGGACAAAGAATATCACGGATCTTAAGACCGAGCAGTACAAGGCAAGCCACGATAATCTTACAGCCATATATAACAGCGACGGATTTGAAGCCAGAGTAAGGCAGCTTCTTGAAGAAGAGCCGGACGTAAAGCGTGTGATAGTAACCAGTAATATCAAGGACTTCAAGATGATAAACGAGCTTTTCGGCAGTAAGGTGGCGGATGGTGTGCTGGTGAACATCGCCCGACAGCTCATTAAGAACTGCAGCGGTACGGACAGTATTCCCGCCCGTCTTGATAACGACCGCTTTGCGCTTTGTATGAGAAAAGAGCGTTACTCGGATGAGCTCTTTAACGAGGTGGCTCAGAAGGCAGTGCGTGTACCCGGTAACGAGTATTACAAGGTTTTCTGTAATATCGGCGTTTATGAGGTTACGGATCCACAGATCCCTATTTCGGAAATGTGCGAAAGAGCTATGCTGGCCATGGAGCAGATCAAGGATAATCTCAATAACCGTGTGGCTCACTATAATGCTGAGATCAGTGACAAGCTTAAGAAGGAACAGGAGATAGTGGGCGAACTTAAAAACGCCATTGATAATAAGGAATTTACCTTCTATATTCAGCCTATTGTGGATAAGGACGGTTACAGCGACGGCGGTGAAGCACTGGCCAGATGGGTACGTCCCAAGAAGGGTGTGGTACCTCCCGCATCGTTTATTCCCGTCTTTGAAAGAACCGGCTTTATCACCGTACTTGATAAGTACATATGGGAACGTGCCTGTGAGGTGCTGAGGCAGTGGCAGAACATCGGGATCACCGATAAGTATCTGTCCGTAAACATCTCGCCCAGAGACTTTTTCTATGTGGATGTTTACAATACACTTACACTCCTTGTGCAGAAATATGGAATAGAGCCCAAAAACCTGAAGCTGGAGATTACGGAAAGTGCCATCATGGCGGATCTGGAAAGCCGGGTATCTATGATAAAGAAGTTCAGGGAATTTGGCTTCACCGTGGCTATGGACGAATACGGCAAAGAAAATTATTCCATGGGAGCTCTTAAGGATATCCCCGTGGATGCCATAAAGATCGATATGAAGTGTCTTCAGGATTCTGAGAAAGACAGTAAGAGCAAGGAGATCCTTAAATCTTTGCTGGATCTGGCAAAACAGCTGGATTTCAAGACCATTACCATGGGGGTGGAGACAGAGGATCAGGTGAACTCCCTTGTGGATATGGGCGCGGAATTCTTCCAGGGTTATTATTTCGCAAAACCCATGTCGGTGGATGAGTATGAGCAGGAATACATGGGCATGAGTGCGGAGGACGGCACAGAGTTTAACGAACTCATAAAAAATGCCACAGCAGAGGGTGAGGAAGAAATGTCCGACGAAGATCTGGCTGCCCAGGTTGCGGCTGCAGAACAGGCGGTAAACGGAAATACCGAAGAAGGCGAGCCTTCCGAAGAGGACAGTGAAGACGGAGAGAAGGATCCGGTGGAAGCGACTTAGTGTATCGGAAAGTTTAAGAACGATGTACCGGAAATATAATGGCGGATAAACCGTGAGATGAATCGAAATCAGATCTTAAAAAAAATCAAAGAGAAGCGGATAATTGCAGCCGTCAAGGATGATGAAGGCCTTAA
The DNA here is from genome assembly GCA_017444675.1 of Lachnospiraceae bacterium. Taxonomy (GTDB): domain Bacteria; phylum Bacillota; class Clostridia; order Lachnospirales; family Lachnospiraceae; genus RGIG3528. The sequence goes on along the minus strand of JAFSWD010000082.1, from coordinate 1,516 downwards.
ATGCGCGCTGGAAACGGATATCGGAGTGGTTTTTGTGCTCTATGGAGATGTGCTTTCCCTGGAGGATACGGTGAAAAGCATCCGGGACAGCGGGAAGGCGGCCATAGTCCATATGGACCTGATAACCGGTCTAAGCCCAAAGGAGATAAGCGTGGATTACGTTAAGACCAGAGTCCGTGCGGATGGGATCATTTCCACCAAGCAAACCCTGATCAAAAGGGCAAAGGAGCTGGGAATGTTCACGGTAATGCGATTCTTCGTGCTGGATTCCATGGCTCTTGTGAATCTTAATAAGCAATGCAGCGCTGTGATCCCCGATTGCATAGAGATACTCCCCGGGCTCATGCCCAAGATCATCCGCAGGTTGGTGTCCTCGGAACCCTACCCGCTGATCGCGGGGGGACTGATCTCTGATGACGAGGACATTACCTCGGCCATTGAAGCCGGTGCCATTGCTGTGTCGACCACAAACATGAAGCTTATTTGCGAAAACTGATAATAAAATGCCCCCTGCGGATGTTCTGCAGGGGGATTATTTATGCATATATCGTCGAGAAGAGATATGCCTTACTTGGCTTCCTTGGGAACTTCAAGAGCCGAGATGTTGTCGATGATGTTGTCCACACGGTACTCAAGGTAGGCGAGAGTGTATTCGGTGGAAACAGTGGTGTTTTCGGCCTCAAGAAGGAACAGGGTAGGCTGCAGTGTCTTGTAGTCAAACACCGCCTTAGCCTTGAAAGTCTTGTTGAACTTCCTGGTGTAAGCGCCGTTGGTCAGGGTTTTAAAAATGTTCGTAAGGTCGATTGCACAATCCATCTCGATCTCGTAGCCGGTGGTGGAATCCTTGGACGTAAGCTTGGGGTTCAGGAGGGTAATTATGCCGTCCCGGGGAATGATATCCACGCCTTCCTGTACGCTTCCGGCAGCCAGTGTCTTATTGGTCCAGGTCTTGCTGTCGTTTTCGTTAAAATAGAATTTTACATTGGAAGGATTGATCACCTCGTAGGTCTGGTCGCACTTGTATTCATCGGAAGTGGCCGTGGTGATCCATACGTCGTTGGAGGTGTGCACGATATTCTCGTAGCTCTCCTGATTCTTGTATACCGTATAATAGAGATTGGTAACCTCCCCGTCGGCAGCTGTGTGTGGAAGATCCACCTTGATACTTGTGGTAGCCATGAGCTCCGGATATTTATCAAATAAAAGCTCCATCAGATAAGCGGCCGTGGGTGTTCCCGTAGGCTTTGCCTTAGGTGTGGGAGTGGGCGTCTTTGTAGGTGCCTTAGTGGGAGCTTTGGTAGGAGCTGTGGTGGGTGGGGTTGTGGGACGCGCGGTAGGTGTTGCTGTAGGAAGTGCCGGCTTGGGAGTGGGGGTGGCGGTGTTCTTTGCACCCGGTGTAGGCGTAGCGGGAATGTAGTAGCTTGTCTCCGGAGTGGGGGTGGCTGTAGGATTGCCGTACTTATCCCTTACATCCTTCTCGGCCTGGTTCAGCGCTTCGTCCAAAGTCATCGTGGGG
>JAFSWD010000081.1 GCA_017444675.1 Lachnospiraceae bacterium | reverse complement strand
GTAACCCTCGCCCACGGTGCGGGTGGTAAACAGACATCTGAACTTATAAAAAAGGTTTTTGCAAAGCACTTTTCAAATCCGGAATTCACTGCGGACGATGCGGCGGTGCTTTCTGTGGGAGAAGGGAAGATCGCCATGTCCACCGACGGATTTATAGTTTCTCCCTTTGAATTTAAGGGCGGAAACATCGGAAAGCTCTCCATCTGCGGTACGGTAAACGACCTGGCATGTATGGGAGCAAAGCCCGAGTACCTGACCTGTGCTTTTGTTATAGAAGAAGGATTTCCTCTGGCAAAGCTGGAAGAGATCGCAACCGCAATGGAAGAAACAGCGGCTAAGGTGGGCGTAAAGATAGTTGCGGGAGATACCAAGGTGGCAGGAAAGGGCCAGGTGGATAAGGTCTTCATCACCACAACAGGTGTGGGAAAACTGACTCCGGGAGTAGAGACTTCCGGTGCATTTGCAAAGCCCGGAGACTGCGTTATCGTGACCGGAGACATCGGCCGTCACGGCTGCACTATTTTACTTGCAAGAGAGAATCTGGGCATCGATGCGGATGTGACCAGTGACTGTGCACCCCTTTGGGATGCGGTTAAGGCCATGACCGATGCCACTCATGACATACACGTTATCCGCGATGCCACAAGAGGCGGCGTGGGTACGGTGCTCTATGAGATCGCTGCCGAGAGCAATGTGGGTGTGACCCTGGATTCCGATAAGATCCCCGTGGCGGGCGCTGTATCCGGAGTCTGCGGTATGCTGGGGCTTGATCCTCTCTATCTTGCAAATGAGGGTACCATGGTGGTCATTGCCCCCGAGTCTGAAAAAGACAAGATCCTTGAGGCTTTAAGGACCATAGATCACACAAAGAAAGCAGCCGTGATAGGAAGGATCACGGAGGAGATGCCGGGAAGAGTGGTGCTTACCACTAAGATCGGAACCAGGTCCATGCTGCCCGAACCCGGCGGCGAGCTCCTTCCCAGGATATGTTAAAAGGTCTTTTATTCCCTTTTCTTATCCCATTGATAAAATATTACAATTATCCCGAGCCTTGTGTTCGGGATTTTTTTGAAATATACTGAAAAATGACAGAGGTTCTCTCTGCCTTCTTGTTTAATTTCACTTGGGATAAGAAAAGGAGTCAATATGAGCGAAAAAGTACAAAAATCCGGCGGATGGCGCAATAACAAATGGGTTAGGGCAGCGATCCCCGCACTTTTGCTTCACTGCAGTATCGGAACGGTTTATTGCTGGTCTTTGTTCAGCCAGGAGGTGGCGGACTACATCGGCTTTTCAAAAGGAGCCATAGAATGGGCCTTTTCCTTCGCCATCTTTTTTCTTGGCATGAGTGCCGCTTTCCTGGGGAACATGGTTGAAAAGGATATCCACAAGTCTTCACTTATTTCAACTATTTGTTTTTCCGTGGGTATGGCACTTACGGGGTTTTTCATCTTCTACGGCGGTCAGCACAGGGGCAGCGTGCTTGCTCTTATTGGCATATATATAAGCTACGGATTTATCATGGGCATAGGCCTAGGTACGGGTTATCTTTCTCCGGTAAAGACTTTGATGCTCTGGTTCAAGGATCATAAGGGCCTGGCTACGGGGCTTGCGGTTGCGGGTTTTGGTGCAGCCAAGGCCATTGCATCTCCCATTATGACTTCCATGCTGAACGGCCTCGGAGAGGGCGGCATCTGGAAGATGTTCGTTATACTTGCGGGTGTTTACTTTGTGATGATGCTTCTGGGCTCACTTCTTCTTAAGAAGCCCGACGGCTGGTACGAGCCTCAGGGCAAGGGCGAAAAGCCAAGCATCATTCAGGTTATAAAGACCAGGCCCATTTCAAATTACATAGGCATTTGGTTCATGTTCTATATTAACATCACCTGCGGTCTTGCACTCATCTCTCAGGAAAAGATGATCTTTAAATGCATAGGTTTTGCCGCATCTGTGGGAGTCCTCTCCACCGTTTCCGCGGTATTTAACGCAGGCGGACGTATCGGCTTTTCTTCCTGGGCGGATAAGATGAAGGACAGAAATACCATATATAAGATGATCTTCATCCTTTCAGGCGGCTTTACCCTTATCGCCATTCTTACACAGGGTATTCTTAAAGGTAATGACAATATAGTTCTTGCTATTCTTGTACTTGTTCTGGTATATATAGTAAATGCAGGATACGGCGGAGGCTTTTCCAATGTGCCCACCCTTCTTTCCGACCACTACGGTATGGGAAGTATCTCGGCCATTCACGGCATCACCCTTTCTGCCTGGGCTTTTGCGGGACTCACAGGAAATCAGGCTGCAGCTTTTATCGTAAAGCATTTCGGTAAGGAAGAGACCATAACTTACCTTGAAAAGGGTGTGGAGCATACTGTCACGGTCAACCCCACAGGCTATCACAATGTTTTGATCTTTACGATCGTATTGTATGTTCTGGCTATGCTTGCCTGCCTGATATCTGTAAAACCCACAAAGAAAAAGGCTGAATGATAAGAAAGGCCGTTTATGAAGATCGACATAAAGCAGATAAAAGAAGGAGAGGACAGCGTAACAGTCCGTTACAGGGAACTCACTTCTCCCATAAACAGGATAATAAACATACTCCGGGATGAAGGTAAAAAGTTTTGGGGTAAAAAGGGCAGCGAAAGCATATGCATTGGCGGCGAGGATATCCTTTATCTGGAGTCCGTGGATGATAAGGTGTTTGCTTATACCGTTCAGGATGTTATTAAACTGGAGGGTTCATTAAACTCTTTTATGATGGAGGCGGACAGCGAGATCTTTTTCAGATGCAGCAAATCCATGGTGATAAACGTGAACAGGGTGAATTCCCTTAAGAGCCTGTCTTCCAACAGGATAGATGCGGTGATGGAAGGCGGAGAGCATATCATAATCTCAAGAAGATATGCGGCGGAATTCAGAAAGCTTTTGCGAGGTGACCGGTGATGAAGGATAAGAAAAAAGTTTCTGTATGGGAAAGATACTTGACCAATGAGATAGGTATAGAATTTAAGTCCTGCCTTTACTTCTTTGCGATCCTGTTCTTTTATTGTGTTTACAGGATCATAAACGGCAGTTTTGAAGCGAGCATCCTTCATATGATGGAGATGATACTCACCTGCTACATTATCGGTTATATCCAGGTGTACCTCCTTTGGAATTTTGACGAGGCAGATAAGCTTGGGATCAAAGAGTGCGGCGGTATGCTTATATGCACCGCTGTTTACAGCTTCGTTTCCTACTTTTGCAAATGGTTTGACGGGCGTCTTTTGCCCACATTGATATTGGCGGCGTATATCCTGGTCTGCTATATCTGTGTGTTTATCATATACAGATCCAAACGCAGGATAGATGATAAAAAACTTAACGAAGAGCTCAGACTTTTCCAGACAAAGCACAAAAAATAGTGAACCTTAGAGGCTTAATAGTGCATCTTACGGGAGCAGATATTGCTCCCTTTTTTATTTCTGATATAAATAAAACTGACAGGGCTTCTGGCAGACAAAAAGGACTTGACCTTTCATTTACCGGAAGGAATAGATTGATAAAAAGGAGAAATATATGGAGCACGTTATAGAGATCGACCATTTAACAAAGTAGTCCGGTAAGAGCAGAGGAGTGGAGGATGTGTCTTTGACAGTGGACAAAGGCGATATCTTCGGTTTCCTGGGT
>JAFSWD010000080.1 GCA_017444675.1 Lachnospiraceae bacterium | reverse complement strand
TCCATTTATTTTAAAACCGATGTACTAGTTGTAAAATTGTCAGGTTAAGTGTATAGTCTTCGTAAAATTCCTATTCGTGATAAGGAGACGGTAATGGAGATAAAAGGATATACATACGGCTATAAGGCCGTTAAGGGAACATATAAAAGCGAAGCGGCTGTAAAAAGCCGTGAAGCGCTCATGGAAACCGGGATCAACTGGGTCTGTCTTGCTTTTTCAGTAAGACAGAAGACCTATTCGTCCACGGAGATCTATTTTGATTACAGAAGGTCCGTACCGGATCTGGAGATCATTTCCACTGTGGAGCATTTTAAAAAGAATAATGTGAAGGTCTGCCTTAAGCCTATGATAGATACGGAGGACGGTGTCTGGAGAGCGCAGATCGATTTTCCGGATCAGACCATGTTTGAGGAAGATAGGTATTGGAAAACCTGGTTTGAGTTTTATAAAGCTTATATACTTCATTATGCAGAGATCGCCGAATACACCCATTGCGATATGCTGTGCTTGGGGTGTGAGATGCTGGGAACCGAGAGAAAAGAAGCTTATTGGAGAGATCTGATCGCAGATGTCAGAAAGGTTTATTCGGGAAAACTCACCTATAATACAAACCACGGAAGAGAAGATGAGGCCGCCTGGTATGATGCCATAGATTATATCGGCACCTCCGCCTATTACAGAGTGGCAAAAGAAGGCGGTGCTTCTGCCGAAGAGATGAAAGAGGAATGGGAAAAGATAGCGGAGAAGCTGGAAAAGACCTCTGAAAGAGTAAAGAAGCCCATAATCTTCATGGAGATCGGCTGCAGAAGTGCAAGGGGCTGTGCCACTATGCCCTGGGATTTTATGAGGAAAGAATTCCCTCACGATGAGAATGAGCAGGCAAACTTCTATGAGTCCTGCCTTTCTGTGTTTTACGATAAGCCCTGGTTCGCAGGTGTTTTCTGGTGGGATTGGAGCCCCACGATCTATGAAACCTTGGAAGAAGCCGCTAAGGATAATGACTTTAACATCCATCTTAAAAAGGCTGAGGATGTTATAAAAAAATGGTATGCTTAACATAAGGTTAATAACAGATGCACGAAAAAACGGCCGTCCCCGGGAGGAAGGCCGTTTTACTGTTATCCGGATCAAAACCTGAATTTCTGTGCTTCGTTGTTTAGCTCTATGGCAAGGGCGGCAAGCTCTTCCGAAACACCGGTTATGTTGTCTATGGATTCGCTGTTGCTTTCAACCGCGGCCATTACTTCTTCGGCTGCGGCTGCATTGTCCTGAGCCTTGGCGGAAAGTTCGCCGATCATGTTCTTAAGTGAATCACGACTTCCTTCCATCTGCTTACTGGAAGCTGAAAGTCTGTCAACATTCTCATTTATAGCCCCTACGGATACTTCGATCTCCGTGAATTTATCCTTTGTATAGCTAACGGACTGCTCCTGAGCCTGGAAGGAAGTTTCCATTCCCGCCATGTTGTCCGCTGCTTCCTGAGTCTTTTGAAGCAGTTCTTCTATGATGGAGGATATTTCACTTGTAAGGCGGTTCGTTTCTTCGGCAAGTGAGCCTATCTCGCCCGCAACCACCGAGAAACCGCGGCCTGCTTCGCCTGCTCTGGCGGCTTCTATGGAAGCGTTTAAGGAAAGAAGATTGGTCTGGCTGGAAATGTCATTGATCGCTTTACTTGCGTCTTCGATCTTTTTAACCTGCTCATTGTTCTGGGCAAGGGCATCCTTTACAAGTGTTACGGCCTTATTGGTTTCGGCTGTCTTTTTTATCAGTTCGTTGATGACTTTAATACCGTCGTCCTTTACTTCTTTGATCTTTACCGAAGTGTCATGAAGAGCGGCTGTATCACTGATGGTGGTATTTATCCTGTCAGACATTGCTTCCACTATATCCGTTCCTTTGGAAGTCTCATTAGCCTGCTCTGTGGCAACGGTGCTGACCTTTTCCATGGCCTTGTTGATCTCTGCGGAGCTTTCATTGACCGCAATTGTCTTTTCAGCCAACTGTTCCGAACTTCCCTGAAGTGCGTTGGAAGACATGGCGATCTTCTTGGCCATCCCTATAAGGTTTTCGTGCATGGTAAGAAGACATCTTGCCATATTTCCGATCTCATCATTTCGGGATGAAATGGTCTCCACATATCTGAAGTTCTCATCTGTCGAAAGATTGTACTCCGATATATTGGTGATCTGGATATCACAGGCTTTGATGGGTTTAATGATGCTTTTCCTAATGTAAAGATAGAGCAAGACTATTGTAACCGCTGTTGCAAAAAGGCTTAAAACTATTACCATTGCTTTGGCGTTCACGAGCCTCGCATTTGTTTCAGCCGCTGTAAGTGAACCTGCTCTGGCCACGTGTCTTTCCATGAGCTTTATGGCTACAATATCAACAAACGCAAAACCTACCGTGAGACTTACCAACATGGTGATAACAATAGTTCTTAATATGCTCCGCCTATTTCTCTTCATAGGGATCCTCCTGATATTAATTGATAAAAAACATGAATCTGTTTGCCTATAAGTGAAATTCTTTTTATGCTGTCGAATTAAATTTGAGACCTCTTTATTATATCACCTATGAAGAATTTTTGAACAATTTGGTAAGAAATTTTCTAATTATTTAATTATTTGCAATATAAGGCGATGTAATCACAATATTCTTGAAAGTTGCATTTTGGGGCATAAAAAAGCTGTTTTGGGGACTTAGGTGTTCTCGAAAAAACCTTTTTAAAAGATGCTGTTATTCGTTGGACATGGGATATTGCAGGATTCCTTTCCATTTTCTTGAAAACAGATAATAGAAGATCATTCCGAACATTCCGAAGGCAAAACTGATGGGGAAACAGAGCATGATATAGGTGCTGTCAAAGTAAATGGAGATCAGATAGGCAACGGGTATCCTTACGGCCCATAGCATAAGCAGGCTTATAAAGGTAGAGTACTTTATGAGACCCACACCGTTTATTATGTTGCTTATGGAATTGTAAACGGCGAAGCACCATTGACCTGCAAGAACGATGATAACATATCTCTCTGCATACATGAGCACCACTTCATCCTGGGAGAAGAACCGAAGTATCGGCATTCTGAGGGCGATGAAGATCAGGCCGAACAAAAGCGTTATCCCGCCCGAAACCGCAGGAATGAGGATGTAACCTTTTCTTAAACGGTCGTACTTTCCGGCACCGAAGTTTTGGCCGGAAAACGTGCTGGCGGCAGAAGAAAAGCCGCTGATGGCAATGTTTGCGAGGCTGGTTACTCTGCCGGCAACCGACAGACCTGCCATAAAATCGGAGCCGTTGGCGTTTACCAGTGTCTGCATCATCATATGGCCGAAAGCGAAAAGAGACTGATTGATGCCGATAGGTATGCCGATGGAAAGAATGCTCTTAAGCTCTTTCCCGGACATATTTCTTGGCAATAAGGGAAATTCCAGCTCCGGGAATTTTTTGATGATGTAGATAACACTTATCACCCAGGAAAGATACATGGAGATAATGGTGGAAACTGCAGCGCCCGAAACTCCGAGACCGAGAAGAGGAACGAAGATCAGGTCAAGGATAATGTTGGTAAAGCAGGAAACCATCAAAAACCAGAGGGAGGCTTTGCTGTCGCCCATTCCTCTGAGTATGCCTGCGTTCATGTTGTAGCCGAGATTTCCCAGAGCACCGAAGAACAGGATCCTGGTATAGGAAACAGCCTGATCCATGGTGTCTTCAGGCACGTCCATCATCTTCATTATAAGTGGGGATATAAAGAAGCCAAGGATGGCCAGGGGGATACCGCAAATGAAAACGAAAGAGTGGGCTGTTTCGCAGGCACTTTTGAGCCTTGCCTGTTTTCCGGCGCCGATATATTGGGAGGCACGGATGGAAACACCGCCTCCGATGCCCAGAAAGACGCAGAGCAGGACCTCTACCGGCTGGGAACTGGTGCCCATGGCGGCAAGAGCTGTTTTGTCACAGAAGTTTCCCACCACAAGAGTGTCCACAGTAGTATAAAGCTGCTGTAAAATGTTACCCAGAACTATGGGAATTGCAAACAGGATTATATTTGTGATGATATTACCCTGTGTCATGTCTATTTTTTTGGCGGATCTATTGTTATCCGTTTTCATTCTTCCTATCCTACCTTCATAGCGAGATTATAACCCTCATTCGGATCCGTTGCAAATTATTAAACTATAAACGAAAAAAAGGCATATATCTTGTTGACAATTATTACGGTTAGTGATATATTACGGTAAACGTAATAGTGAGGCCTAAAAAAGGCCTGTAAGGAGGAGATTATGAATAACGAGAAGAAGAACAATGAATTGGTCCGTGTCATATTGGCCTTTTTGGGGACTATGGCAGGATGCATCGGAGTAAGGGCATTCAACATTTATGTGCTTATGTCCTTGCCTTTGGGAGCAAGGATCGTAAGCATGATAGTTGTTTATTGGCTGATCGCGTTGATACCCATTATCATCATGCTTATCGATAAGGATAAGCTTACAGATTACGGCTTCAAACGGGAAAAAATGGGAAACCAGATCCTTGCGGGGCTTGGTGTGGGCATCGCAATGTCTGTAGTGCTGACATTGATACCGCATCTGGCAGGTTTGGGTAATTATGTTGACAACGGAAACAGATATCAATTCCTTTGGCAGTTTATTTTTGAGTTTGTTTATTGTATAATAAGCGTTGCATTTACCGAGGAATTTGTATTCCGTGGGTTATTGTATGAGAAGATAAGGCGCATCGGAAATTCGGAGATAGCAGCAGTGATCGGTTCATCCCTGCTTTTTGGTTTTTTCCACATCCTTAACGGTAATCTGATCCAGGTGGGCATGACTGCACTTATAGGTCTGTTCTTCTGCCTGTGCAGGTTAAAGATCAAAAATTGCTCAACTTTATCCCTCATTATCGCTCACGGTGTATATGATGCCTTGATCTCGGTCTGGATATTTGTCTTTGCCGGATAAGAGATCCTAT
>JAFSWD010000079.1 GCA_017444675.1 Lachnospiraceae bacterium | reverse complement strand
TATTAGCAAGATTTGATATAAAATTTGTTAAATTTGCGTTGCTTGAAAACTATTATAGATGTACAATTTGTACGGATTAAGGAGTATTATGAGAACAGAAAATAAGTTTTTGACCATTTTGGCTGTTTTGAGTCTTACTGTTTCATCCTTTGGTGCTTGTAGTTTTACAACAAGTTCAAAGCCTGTTGAGTCTACACCGACGCCCCGGATCATAACGGCTACGCCCACACCAAAGCCTACTAAGACACCGACGCCCACAAATACGCCAAAGCCTACCAATACACCAAAGCCCACAAGTACACCTACCCCTGAGGTAAAAATGGACGTAAGCGGGTTGGCAGAGTATTATAAAGATTATTTCCCTATTGGTGTTGCAGCTTCAGCAAGCACCATCAGTGCGGTCAGATATAAGCAGTTAATACTTGATAATTTCACTCAGATCACACCTGAGAATGAAACCAAGCCAGATGCTATTTTAAGTGCGGATGCCAGCAGAAACGGATTACCGGGAACCTACACCCATGCAGCTGTAAATTTTGACAGATGCAAGAATGCGGTTAAGTTCTGTGTTGATAACGGAATGCAGATGAGGCTTCACACCCTGGTTTGGCACAGCCAGACACCATATTGGTTCTTTACCGAGGATTATACAAGAAACGGTAAGCTGGTAAGCAGGGAAGTAATGCTCCAGCGTATGGAGAATTATATTAAAGATGTTATTGAGTATTTTGATACCAATTACCCCGGACTCATTTATGCGATAGATGTATGTAATGAAGCTTTTGACAGCGGCAACGGAGATGAAAACGGTATCAGGAAAGTCGATAATCAATGGTACGAGACCGTTGGCCCCGATTATTATTATCAAGCTTTTGTATTTGCCAGAAAATATGCACCGGATTATATGAAATTGTTCTATAACGATTACGGTTGCTCCGGTAAGTACACACAGATGATAAAGCATCTTGCTCAGGCAAAAGAAGAAGGCCTGATCGACGGTATCGGAATGCAGTCCCATCTGTCCTTAAGCGACAGAGTATCTGGATCCTATTACCTTGCCATGAAAGCGTTTTTGGAGGCAGGATATGAGTTACAGGTTACCGAGCTTGATATAGGGATGGATAGTTTAACGGATAACAATCTGGCATTACAAGCCAGAAAGTATAAAGTATTGTTTAATAACCTCCTGAAATTGAAAGATGGTGGTTATAATGTTTCAAGCGTCACACTTTGGGGAATCTCAGATAACTTAAGTTGGCGTTCGGGTAAATACCCGCTTCTTTTCGACAGAAGTTTGAATCCTAAGAAAGCCTACTATGGCGCTCTTCAGGATCCAAGCATTCCTACTATAGAGTAATTCTCTTATCTTCATCTTGGAGAAGGCGCTTGCTTCGGCAGGCGCTTTTTCTTTGAAACGGTTAAGGTTGTTTATTTGGCAAAAATATGATAGAATTCTCACGTTTGAAATTTTTGGAGTGACGATTATGATACTTTCATGTAACAAAATAAATAAAAGCTTTGGCGAGAAAGATATTCTTAAAGATGTTTCCTTTCACGTTAATGATAATGAAAAGGTGGCGATCATAGGCGCAAACGGTGCGGGAAAGTCTACTCTTTTTAAGATAATTCTGGGTGAACTCCGTCAGGACAGCGGAGAGGTGGTTTTTGCCAAGGATTCTACCCTCGGATGTATTTCTCAGACCCAGAATCTTGAAAGTGCCAACAGTATATATGCAGAATTGTTCGGTACCAATAAAAAGGTGCTGGAGCTGGAGGAAAGGATAGACAAGCTTCATAAGGAGATCGAAGAGGAATCTTTAAAGAACGGCGAGAGCGAGGAGCTTAAGAAATTATATGCCGAATATGAAAGATGCAATACGGAATTCGATCGCATAAACGGCTATGCCTACAGAAGTGAAGTAACGGGTATCATTAAAGGACTGGGTTTCAAAGAAGATGAATTTGATAAAAAGATAAACACCCTTTCCGGAGGACAGAAGACCAGAGTTGCATTGGGAAAGCTTATTTTGATGAAGCCGGATCTGATCATGCTGGATGAACCCACCAACCATCTGGACATGAACTCCATAGCATGGCTGGAAGGCTTTTTGGCTAATTACAACGGAGCAGTGCTGGTAATCGCCCATGACCGTTATTTCCTGGATAAAGTGGTAACAAAAGTGGTGGAGATAGAAAATTGCAAAGCCTTGTGTTATCAGGGGAATTACTCTGATTTTGCCGTAAAGAAGGCAGAGGTTAGAAAAGCACAGCTTAAGGCCTATATGAATCAGCAGTGGGATATTAAACATCAGGAAGCTGTTATTGAAAAACTTAGAAGCTTTAACCGTGAGAAATCTATAAAAAGAGCTGAATCCAGGGAAAAAATGCTGGATAAGATCGAAAGGCTTGAAAAACCGGTTGAAATAGACGATGAAATGAAGATATCATTTCATGCTTCCACCATGAGCGGCAATGATGTGTTGACTGTTAAGGGGCTCAGTAAGGCTTACGGTAAAGAAAAACTGTTTTCCGATCTGGACTTTGAAATAAAGCGTGGAGAGAGAGTGGCCATAATCGGGAACAACGGTACCGGTAAAACCACGATCCTTAAGATAATTAACGGACTGGTGGAAGCAGATAAGGGAGATATAAAGCTTGGTGCCAAGGTGAGTATAGCTTATTATGATCAGGAACATCAGGTTTTGGATCCGGAAAATTCCCCCTTTGAAGAAATATCCGATGCCCATCCCCTAATGGATAATACGGATATAAGAAACATTCTGGCTGCATTTTTGTTTACGGGAGATGAAGTTTTTACACCCATAAAGCTTTTATCCGGAGGAGAGCACGGTCGGGTATCTTTGGCGAAGCTCATGCTTTCAAATGCAAATCTTCTGATCCTGGATGAGCCTACAAACCATTTGGATATCACATCCAAGGAGATTTTGGAAAATGCTCTTAATTCCTACGAAGGAACGGTGCTTTACGTATCCCATGACCGTTATTTTATAAATAAGACTGCTACAAGGATCCTTGATCTTACCGAACAGAAACTTGTTCCTTACATCGGAAATTACGATTACTATCTGGAACACAAGGATATTGTGGAACAGGCCTATCTTCGCGGTACTTTGGGAAATGATGCCGGGGCCGGAAGCACTGTGCTTCAGGCGGAAACAGATAACAAGCTGGACTGGAAGGCACAGAAGGAAGAACAGGCAAGACTCAGAAAGAAACAAAATGAGATAGCCAGGATAGAAAAAGAGATCGCAAAGTACGAGGAAGAGGGAAGTAAGGTGGATGATGAACTTGAAAACCCTGCTTATTTTACCGATCACGTGAAACTGGGAGAACTCACAAAGAGAAAGAATGAGATAGAAGAAAAACTCCTTGAACTAATGGATGAATGGGAAAAAGCAAGCTCTGAGGAGTGATGTGAGAAAGGCGAGGTTTCCTAAGAACAATAAAAAAACGACTCTGTTTTCTTAAAGGAGAACAGAGTCGTTTTTTTATTGTTTAAAGATATATGATCATTGTAGGGATCAATATAAAGGATGCTTGTCGGTCAGTGCCTTAACGATCTCTTTTACTTCTTCTGACTTTTCGCCTCTGGAGTCGATGGCAAGAGCAATAGCCTTAGCCACATCATCCATATCCTTGGTATCGAAACCGCGGGTTGTAACTGCTGCGGAGCCGAGACGGATACCGCTTGTAACATTGGGCTTAGCAGGATCCCTGGGGATGGCATTCTTGTTGCAGGTGATGTTTACAGCATCAAGGAGATGCTCGGTCTCTTTTCCGGTAACACCCTTGCTGATAAGGTTAACCAGCATGAGATGGTTATCGGTACCACCGGATACCATATCAAAGCCACGATTCATAAGACCGTCGCAAAGAGCCTTTGCATTGCTTACGATATTCTTTGCATATACCTTGAAGGAAGGATCGAGAGCTTCTTTAAAGCATACTGCCTTGGCAGCGATAACATGCATCAAAGGACCACCCTGGATTCCGGGGAAGAGAGCCTTGTTTAATTTATGTTCTGTAGCAAACTCTTCGGAGGAAAGGATGATTCCGCCGCGAGGTCCGCGAAGAGTCTTGTGGGTTGTGGATGTAACAACGTGAGCGTAGGGAATGGGAGACTCATGTACGCCGCCGGCAACGAGACCTGCGATGTGAGCCATATCCACCATGAGGATAGCACCTACTTCATCTGCGATCTCACGGAAACGCTTGAAATCAATAGCTCTGGGATAAGCAGAAGCGCCTGCAAGGATCAGCTTGGGACGGCACTCTTTTGCAATCCTGAGGACCTCATCGTAATCGATGTATCCGTTTTCGTCTACTCCGTAAGGAACGGGATTAAAATAGGTTCCTGAGAAGTTTACCGGGCTTCCGTGTGAAAGATGTCCGCCGTCTGCAAGGCTCATACCCATGAAGGTATCACCGGGCTGAAGGAGAGAGAAGAAAACAGTCATGTTTGCCTGCGCACCGGAGTGGGGCTGAACATTTGCCCATGTGCAACCATAGAGTTTCTTGATCCTTTCAAGTGCAAGATTTTCGGCCATATCTACAAATTCGCAGCCGCCGTAGTAACGTTTTCCGGGATAACCTTCGGCATATTTATTGGTGAGATGACTTCCCATAGCTGCCATAACTGCTTTGCTTACAAAGTTTTCTGAAGCAATGAGTTCGATGTGGTCTTTCTGGCGCTTAAGCTCAAGAGACATGGCATCGGCAAGTTCGGGATCCGCTTTTTTAATTTCTTCAAAATCGAACATTACTGGTTCCTCCATCTGGAATTTTTGGCATTATTGTATCACAGTGTCGAAGAAAAAGCGAGTCGAAATAAATTAAACATTCTTATCTCTGCCATAAGAGGGATAAAATCTTAACACAGATCTCGTAAAGGCTGAAAGAAGGGCGGAGATCTCAAAGACATGGGGATGCGGTTTCTCATGCATATGGTGTCTTCATTGACATATTTATTAATTAATGTTACAATTCATGTTTATGAAGATGAGTGCCGGTGATACCGGCTTTAATTATAGGAGAAGGTGAGAGATATGGAACTGATCAGACATTTAGTTGAAGGACAAGGAGAATACATTTTTAGGATCATCATCGCTGCGGCCTGTGGCGCCGTTATCGGCATTGAGCGAAGCAGACGACAGAAGGAAGCGGGACTTCGCACACATATTATCGTGTGCCTCGGTTCTGCACTCAGCATGGTCATTTCCAAGTACGGATTTTTTGATGTTGTGGTGATAGACAGTATTTCGGTGGATGCATCCCGTGTTGCGGCAAACATCATTACGGGTATTTCGTTCCTTGGAGCGGGAGTTATTTTTCTGAAGGGGTCTTCCATCAGAGGGCTTACAACTTCTGCAGGACTCTGGACAACCGCAGCCTGCGGTATGGCCATCGGTTCCGGTATGTATGTTGTGGGTATCTTCACCACGATCCTTGTGGTCTGCCTCCAGTACTTCCTGCACAAGTACAATCTCAGTTCCGAGACCATCGCCGCTACGGAGATCAGGATCGTCACCTATGACAAGCCGGGCATAGTGGAAGAGATAAAAGCTTATTTTTCCGAGAACAAAGTGGAGATAGAAGAGTTCGGGATTCAAAGGAAATCCGATGGAACTCTCATATATGACACGGTAGTCAAGCATCTGAAGCCGGATGAATTGAACCACATCACCACCATACTCAACGAGATCCCTGAAGTCATGGAGATCGGATGCAATCAGTGATGTCGGAAAAATGCCGTAAGATCTGATATATCTTTTAGGTTGAATAATTAAAGAAAGTGTTTTATAATTCACGGGATATCTGCGGATACCCGTGTTTTTTATAAAAGGCAGATTAAAGGCCGAAAAACACGTACTTCAATAATAACCGGTTGTCACCCGCAAGGTGAGCGAAAGAATTTGGAGGATATATGGAAAGCTACAAAAAAGAGTTTATTGATTTTATGGTTGAATGCAATGTGCTTAAGTTCGGCGATTTCACATTGAAGAGCGGAAGGAAATCTCCCTTTTTCATGAATGCCGGTGCTTATGTTACCGGCGGACAGCTTAAACGTCTTGGCGAATACTATGCAAAAGCCATACATGATAACTTCGGAGATGATTTCGATGTACTCTTCGGACCCGCTTACAAGGGAATCCCCCTTTCGGTAGTCACCGCAGTGGCTTATTCCGAACTTTACGGTAAGGAAATAAGATATTGTTCCAACAGAAAAGAGGTTAAGGATCACGGCGATGTGGGCCTGCTTCTCGGAAGCAAGATACAGGACGGAGACCGGGTGGTAATGATCGAGGATGTGACGACCTCAGGTAAATCCATGGAGGAGACCGTTCCTATTGTTAAAGGCTGCGGAGACGTGAAGATAGTGGGACTCATGGTGAGCCTTGATCGTATGGAAGTGGGACTTTCCGGCAAGAAAGCTGCTCTGGATGAGATCACCGAAAACTACGGTTTTCCCGCAAGAGCGATAGTAACCATGGAAGAAGTAACGGAAGCTCTTTATAACAAAGAATGTAACGGCAGGATCCTTATAGATGATGAGATCAAATCTCGTATAGATGCTTATTATGAAGAATACGGAGCTAAGAAGAAGAATTAATATACTTGCGGATGAGATGAGGGAGGCGGAAATGCCTCCGCTCACTTCCGAGCTGTTTGGAATTTTCGAAAAAAACGGTAATCGTCTTGAGTATGAAAATGTCTATTTTTTGAGAAGAAAATTCCTGGCGGTTTACGGGATCTCGGGTATATTGAACAGGCGAACAGAGGATATTGAGAAGCTGGAATATGTGCTTCTTGAGATATGCGGGGAAAAGACCTGGGCTTTGCCTGCCCATTGCAACACTGTTAAGAGACCGGATATAGAAAAGGAGATAGATCTTTTTAATTCCGAGACAGCAGGTGCATTGGCAGAGGTGATAAAAGAAACCGGAAATCTGTTAAAAAACGATATTGTAAAAAAAGTAAAGGAAGAAATATCAAAGAGAGTGTTACGACCCTTTGCTTACAGTAGGGAAAAGTATGATTTTGAGCATGCAAAACACAATTGGAACGCGGTATGCTGCGGTTCGATCGGTACTGCGCTTATAAATCTCGGAAACGAGTGTCTGGGAGAAGAGATGACGGTTAAGACCCTTAACAGGATCAACGAGTCTCTTGTAACTTTTGTAAACAGTTTTCCTGAGGACGGAGCATGTCTCGAAGGTCCCGGCTATTTTAACTACGGTGTCAGTTTTTTGACGTCCTACGCAAGAAGATACTGTGCCTATTCGAAGGATACACCGGAGTTTTTAAAAATCCCCAAATTAGCTAAAGTGGCTTCTTTCCCCAACGGTGCGTTTTTTGAAAACGGTATTTCGGTCAATTTTTCAGATGCTACGGAAAACGAAAGACTCCATGTGGGAACCCTTGAAGGTCTGCAGGAACTATTGGGCGCCCGTTATTATATCGGAGAAAAGGTGATGGCTGATTTTGATACGGATCCCTGTTATCGATTTCTGCCTCTTTTGGACGATGTTAAATACGGAGAAGATCTTAAAACAGAGAAAATATCCGATGAGAAACGTATCATATATTTAAAAGATGCACAGTGGCTGATAGCAGAAAATGGGGCAGGATCCGGGTTTGCCATAAAGGGCGGTTGTAACGGAGAACCCCATAATCACAACGATCTGGGCAGTTACATCTATTTCTCTGACGATAAAGTGAAGGCATGCGAGCTGGGTGCAGGGGAATATACAGCCGATTATTTCGGAGAGAAAAGATATGCCATATTATGTAATGATACCCGTGGCCATTCACTGCCGCTTATAAACGGGAAGGGCCAGAAAACCGGCGGGGAGATCAGGGTAAAGAGCTTCGAGGTTACGGAAGATGAGAAAAACGTGATCGTAAAGATAGATCTGACCGACTGCTACGAAGATGCCGGCTGTGTACAAAGAACTGCGGTATTTGACCTTAACGGCGGCAGTTTAGAAATAGAGGACAGGATAGAAACCGACGGAGAAACAGCAGACAGGATAATCTCTAAGTCGGATATCTCGGGAAATATCGAGCTTTTGTCCGATGATCCGGTCATGGAAAAGAAAACCGAGATCTTTAATGATCATGAAGGAATAAAGGAAAAAATATATATCTTTGAATTAAAGGAGAAAAAAGATGGAGATAGTAAAGAGAGAGATAACCGTAAAAGGCTTCACTGCTATTCTTACAGGTTACATTCTTGACAATTTCGATGAGGTGGACATTAACAGAAAGAGAAAGGCCATACTTATCTGTCCCGGAGGAGCTTATGCCTGGACTTCACCCAGAGAAGCCGAGCCTGTGGCCATACGTTTTGCCGGCCATGGATTTCAGTGCTTTGTGCTGGATTATTCCTGTTCGCCTACCGGCGCAGAGTATCCCGTGGCCCTTTCCCAGGCACTTCTTGCCCTTAAGACCATAAGGGAAAATTCGGATGACTGGCATGTGGATCCGGATAAGATCGCAATTTGCGGTTTCTCTGCGGGAGGGCATCTGGCTGCCAATGTATCATGTGATTACAACAATGAAGAAGCCCTGGGCCTTATAGGAGCAAAAAAGGATGAAGGTAAGCCCAATGCTTCATTGCTTTGCTATCCGGTCATAACCTCCGGAGAATGGGCTCATAAGGACAGTATCAAAAATCTTCTGGGATCAAGATTCAGCCCTGAGACAGAGGAGTATGTATCCCTTGAAAACAGGGTAACAAAGGACAATCCGCCTACCTTTATCTGGCACACCTTTGAAGACAATGCGGTTCCGGTTCAGAACTCGCTGTTTTATGCTTTGGCGCTTAAAGAGAAGGAAGTTCCCTGTGAGCTTCACATATTCCCGAAGGGAGGTCACGGACTCTCGCTTGCGGCAGCGGAGACCAATAGGGACGGAGCTCCCGGAACGATCAGGGAGATAGCTCAATGGCCTGAACTTGCGGCAGACTTTTTGATCCGTTTGTTCGGAGAATAAGGCATCTGATCCTGAATATCCCGGTACGCTCTACAGAGGGAACAAATTTCCTAAATAAAGTGACAATAGTTTTTTAAAGTGCTATAATAATTTCCGTATATCAAAAAGTCGGCTTTTGGCGGCTTTTTAAGTGCTCAGGCATGGCAATAGGGCAAAACGGTATTATTACGGCACTTTTTTTACGAGGAATGACATGAAGAAGGTTAACGGGATTCTCATAGTAATAGCGATCTTAAGCATGGTGCTTTTGGGTGTCATAGTGTATGCAACGGGACTGGTTTCTTTTCCCGAGAAGCAGTCGGACAAGGATGATGTTCAGACACAATTTAAAGAAGAATATGAAGAGGACTCCACAAGAAACAGAGAGATCACCGCAACCATTGCGGAGAATCTTTTTTCATACAGCAGTATTTCGGAAATATATTCTTATGAATTTCAAAAACTGGTGCGCGACAGAATAAATATCCTGATAGAAGTGGGAGATTACAACGAAGACAATCCCCTTTTGATACTGAATCCTTTTTGCACCAACACCCAATCTCTTTATACCTATTTTGAAACGAAATTTCCCTGCGCTGTTTCATATACAGTGCACACTTCGGCACTTACCTCCGCCGCACCTGATTTTGGCGGTTATGTTGCTGCGTCTACGGAAGAGCGACGGCTCGCAAACGGATCAACAGCCCTGGTCGGAACATCTTATATCCATGAGTTTGCCATTGTGGGGCTGGTTCCCAACGAGACCAATATCATCACACTCAGGCTTACGGATGAGAACGGTAATGTAAGGATCCGAAGATTCTATTATAATTTCGGAAATGTAGTATCCGTGAACGAGGAAAAACTGGAAGTTACGGCAGGAATAAAGACGGTTACCGACGAATTGGGCGAAACCCATGTTACGAATGCAAGCGATGTTACCCTGGAAGAGGGCATATATGCAGTCTTCTGCAAGAAGAATGATTACACCTCCTATGTAAAGCTCTATGACAACGACGGCTATCTGAGAAGTGAGATCCCCCTCGAAGATACGTTTTCAAAGAAGCTCTATGTAAAGGACGGGGAGATCTATCTTTTTGTTTCGGCCAACAAGCTTGTACGGATCAACTCTCTCGGTGAAGTTACTCACATCTATAGGATCAATGCTTATACCCTTACAGGCGACTGGTGCGTTGACGATAAGGGAAATATTCTCGCTACGGCAACGAGAAATGACAGAAGTGAGAACAGAGAAGACAGATTGGGCTCTGTCAGAGATTGCGTGGTCATCATAGATTTTGCCGACGATGATATCTATATGCTTATAGATTTTGCCAAGCTTCTCGGCGATTATCATGTGAGAAGAAAAGATGCAGACTGGATAGGAGTTACGGGCGTGTCCTATCTGGGAAATAACTGCATTGTGGTTTCGGCTGAAAAACTGGATTCTCTTATAAAGGTCAGAAGGATCTACAATGATCCCAGACTTGTTTATTTTGCGGGAGATCCGGCTGAACTTACCGGAACGGTTTATGAAGATATGTATCTTGACAATGAGGGCAATTTTGCCTTTTCATCCACAACGGAAATTGCGGGGTACGAAGAATATGACAAGATAAGACAGTCCCGCCAGTACATTTGGACATTGGACAGAAATCTGAATTATACCTATGAAAAAAAGGAAGAGGGATTTGGCTTCTACATAAAGTATCTTACGGATGAGGATGAAAAAACGGTCAGGATCGCGGAAACCGTTAAACTTCCCGAACTGACTACGGATGCCAGACTTCAGGAATGCAAAGATAACTGGCTGCTTGTAAGCGGTAATGAAAGCGTGTTTTATGAATACGACAATTGGTTTGATCTGATCGCTTCCTTCAGGTTTACAAAGCCTGTGGTTAAAAAGACTTTGGAACAGTTGGAATACGAGGAAGACAATCCGCCTGCGGATGATTCCGTTACATACGTAGGTATATGTAAGTTTGATCAATATGACTATTTCTTTACTAAGGAGATAGTGGTTTACAAGAACGGTACTTCAGCAGAAAGTGCTGCCACGGAAAATGGTACCGGCAGCGGTGAAGCAACCGGGAATTAACAGAGGTATTAATGGGAAAAAGGTTATTTATAGCGGAAAAGCCAAGTGTGGCCCAGGAATTTGCCAAAGCGCTGCACGAGGATTTTTCGCGCCAAAACGGCTATCAGGAATCGGAAAACACAGTGGTCACCTGGTGTGTGGGACATCTGGTCACCATGAGTTATCCTGATGCTTATGATCCGGAACTGGCAAAATGGAGATTCGAGACTTTGCCTTTTCTGCCGGAAAAATACAAATATGAGATCATCCCGAATGTGAAGGCTCAGTTTAATATAGTTAAGGGCTTGCTTTGCAGGTCTGACGTGGACACCATTTACATATGCACGGACTCGGGGCGTGAAGGAGAGTACATTTACCGCCTTGTGGATATGATGGCGGAGGTGCCTGCGGAGAAAGTCAGAAAGAGAGTCTGGATAGATTCTCAGACGGAAGAAGAGATAAAAAGAGGTATAGATACGGCCAAAACCTGGGATGCCTATGACAATCTTTCGGAAGCCGCTTTCTTAAGAGCGAAGGAAGATTATCTCATGGGTATCAATTTTTCCAGAGCGCTGTCCATCAAATACGGATACAATGTCAGAAAATTTCTTAATCTGGACAAGATGGGAGCGATTTCCGTGGGTCGTGTCATGACCTGTGTTTTGGGAATGGTGGTCAGAAGAGAGAGGGAGATAAGAGAGTTTAAAGAGACTCCCTTTTACCGAGTGGTACTTAAGGCTGAGCCCGGCATAGAGGCAGAGTTCAGAGCGGTGGAAGGCAGCAGGTATTATAATACCCCCTTCATGTATAAAGAGAACGGGTTTAAGGAAAGAAAGACCGCCGAAGAATTGATAGAAAGCCTTAAAGGTAAGCAGGCTGTTGTTGAAAGCTTTGAAAAAAAGGAAGAGAAGAAAAATCCTCCTTTGTTGTACAATCTGGCAGAAGCACAGAACGACTGTTCGAGACTTTTTAAGATCAGTCCCGATGAGACCCTTAAGATCATTCAGGAATTATATGAAAAGAAACTGGTGACTTATCCCAGAACAGATGCAAGAGTCCTTTCAACAGCTGTTTCCAAGGAGATAGCAAAGAACATATCCGGACTTAAAGCCTTCGGGCCTCTTTCCGGATATGCCTGTGAGATATTGGAAGGAAAAAGATACATGGGACTGGCCAAGACCAGATATGTCGATGATAAAAAGATCACGGATCACTATGCCATCATTCCTACAGGACAAGGCATAGGTGGTCTCGACAAGATGGGATCGCTGAGCCAAAAGGTGTATGAACTGATCGCAAGAAGATTCTTAAGCATATTTTACCCGCCCGCTGTTTACAGTAAAGATTCCATAGTTCTTAAGGCAGGCGACGAAAAGTTCTTCGCAAGCTTTAAGGCTCTTAAGGACGAAGGCTATTTCAAGGTGGCTAAACCTCCGAAAAAAACCGGGGCGACGAAACAGGATGAAAACGATGAAGAAAGGAAAAAGGATGACGAAACAGCCGATGCGGAGATATCCACAGAACTTCTTGACTCCATCAATAAGATCAAAAAGGGTGACATCCTGAATATTCAAAGCACTGAGATCAAAGAAGGTAAAACTTCTCCGCCAAAGAGATACACTTCAGGTTCACTGATCCTGACCATGGAAAATGCAGGTCAGGTTATAGAAGATGAAGAACTGAGAGCCCAGATAAAGGGGTCAGGTATCGGTACCAGTGCCACCAGAGCCGAGATACTTAATAAACTGGTGAACATCAAGTATCTTAACCTTAACAAAAAGACTCAGATCTTTTCGCCCACCATGTTGGGGGAGATCATTCATGAAGTGGTCACAGGGTCCATTTCCTCCCTGCTCCGGGCAGACCTTACGGCAAGCTGGGAAAAGGGACTGACACAGGTGGCAGAGGGACAGATAACAGGTAAGGAATATATGGAAAAGCTGGAAAGTTATGTTACCAGAATGACCGAAAAGGTTAAGAACAGTAACATCGGTCCGGCATTAAATCAGGCATTTATGTCAGTTGAAAGGAATTACAAATGATAGCAGACTACAGTATTGAAAAATTGTTTTTAACAGAGGAATCCATAGCTATAGAAGAGATAAAGAAATATGTTTATCCCTGGCAGGTACTTCCGCATATCGGAGAGATTATACTGAAGATTGGGGAGACTCTCGGAGATGATTATGAAAAAAGAGGAGAAGACATATGGATCCACAAGAGTGCAAATGTCTTCCCCACTGCTTACGTAAAGGGACCCTGCATCATATGCGCGGAAGCGGAAGTAAGACATTGTGCGTTTATAAGAGGAAATGCCCTTGTAGGTGCTAAGGCGGTAGTCGGAAACTCTACAGAATTAAAGAATGTGATCCTGTTTAATAATGTACAGGTGCCTCATTACAATTATGTGGGGGACTCTATCCTTGGCTTCAAGTCACATATGGGAGCAGGCTCAATAACATCAAATGTTAAGTCCGATAAGACTCTTGTTGTGGTAAAGGATGTTTTAAGCGGCGAGAAGTACGAGACGGGGCTTAAAAAGATGGGAGCTGTCCTGGGTGATAATGTGGAAGTGGGCTGCGGTTCGGTCCTTAATCCGGGAACTGTCATAGGCGCACATACAAATATTTATCCTCTTTCTTCCGTAAGAGGCTGTGTGCCCGGAAACAATATATACAAAAATCAGAACGAAATAGTGATCAAAAGATAGGACGAAGATGATGAGCGACGATAATAATATGACAATGGCGGATTTTGAAAAGGAGATCAACGGTTCTTTCAGAGCTGTTAACGCCGGAGATATAGTTACAGGAACGGTTATCGGAGTTTCCGATACCGAGGTTACACTTGATCTTAATTATTTTGCGGAAGGTATCATAAAGATCGATGAACTTTCCAATGATCCCCGCTTTTCCATTAAAGGAGATGTGGCAGTGGGAGATGAGATCAGGGCTATGGTCTTAAGAGAAGACAGAAACGGTAATATCCTTCTTTCAAAGAAACAGGCCGATGATGTTCTTGCGTGGGACAAACTTAAAGAGATGCAGAGGGAAAAGACTGTTTCCAAGGTTAAGGTTGCGGCAAGCACCAATGGAGGAGTGGTAACCTATCTTGAAGGCATCAGAGCTTTTATCCCTGCTTCAAAACTTGCTGTTTCCTATGTGGAAGATACCGAGAGTTATGTGGGAAAAACACTTGAAGTCACGGTGATCACTGTCGATGCTGCAACACAGAAGCTGGTGCTTTCGGCAAAGGATGTGCTCTTTGAAAAGGAAAAAGAAGAGAGAAATTCCAAGATGGCCCTTATTCCGGTAGGAACTGTTACTGAAGGTACCGTAGAGAGAATAGAGCAGTACGGAGCTTTTATTTCGGTAGGTAATGGCCTTCAGGGACTGGTACATATCTCACAGATCAGTAATAAGAGGATAAGATCCCCCAAGGAGGTTCTGGAGCTTGGTCAGAAAGTTAAAGTTAAGGTCATAGATGTAAAGGACGGTAAGCTTTCTCTTTCCATTAAAGAAGTGGATGAAGCGGATGAAGTCGAAGACGGGATTGATGAAGCACCGGCTGAATATATGTTTGGTGACGACGAGCCTGTAACCATGGCAGGACTTTTTGCAGGGATCAAGTTAAAAAAATAGCAATCTTTGGGTTTAGATGGCAAAATAACCTTGCGGATTGTTCTTAAAATTTGTATACTAATTATTTAGACTATACTTTCGGAGGATAATATGGAATTCAGTAAAACCGTATTGCGGCATGTATATATTGATGTCACTGTCAAGGATTATATGCTTGATGAAGTCTACCTATATCAAATTGACTATAAGGGTGACAAGAGCTTCAGAAATGAAGAGATTGTTTTCTCGCAGCCGCTTCCGTATGAAGGCACGGATGATGAAGGAAATGTCATAACCGTTCCTGCCGAAGATGTGGATCTGAGAGGACTGTTTTTTGACAAGATCGTAGAATACAGAAATTCCGGTGTGGAAACCAGATATTTTGCGATAAATGCCAAGGAAGTAATGCTTAATCTTGTGGATCCGTTAAAGAAGAGTAATCCCAAGGCTAAAAGAATGTTTAATGAAATGGCCTCGGAGTGCCTTCCTCACGAGTGGATGACAGATTGCTTAAGCATGCTCAGAGTTATTCCTATGACCGATTTTGACGAGATCCCGGAAATGGGAGCAGGAGTCCGCAGAAAGCTTAAAGAAAAGTTCCATGAAGTGGCTAACGAGATCAAGCGTGAGAAGAAGATGCACATCTTTACCTCTTACGAAACGCCCGTTACCGGCCCTGAGCTTATCTTCTGTATCACGGATGAGAATATGAACATCATTGAAGATGTACGACTTCACGGACAGATCAATGATGATGTTGTTATATCAAAGGCAAGCAATTTTGTTAAGAAATACCCTGAAGCTGATATTTTGATCAATAGGACCGAAGCGAGGTTATATGCCCTCTTTAAAAGAGTGGAAACCTTTACGGGAGAAGTTTCTACAGGGATCATTTATTCAGTGGAAAGTATGCTTACCGCATTGGGAAAGAAAAATGCGGAAACAAATTTCGAGACCTACAGGGATTATATAAAGAATGCGGAAGATCTAAGATTCGGACGTTTTGATGATAACAAGATCCACAGTATCCACACTTTCCGTTTGCCACTCAGTTATAATTCGGAAAGTGCATGGGAAAAGAATTTCTCCGGAAATTCCATGTGGAAGTGTGATGACGATTACGGGATCTCATATACTCTTGTGGGAGACAACAAGGAGGCAAATGAGAAAAAGGGCAGCGAGAAGATCGCGAATGTTGAGATCTTCGGTAAGCTTTCGGTTGAGAAAGACAGAGAGAGATTCGTTTTAAGAGTCAGCAGAGTGAATATCAAGAGATATGTTTCCGGTTATGCGGTGCTGACGGTAGAGGCTGAAAATCATTTTTATCCCGGAAGAAAGGATAAGGAGCGTATCAGCGAACTCTGTTCTTCACTTTGGCGTTCAAAGCTTATAGGGGACAGCTATCCCGACATTTTGAACATACAGATGAGATGCGGAGACAGGATCTATTCCATGGAAGCAGATCAGAGAGCTGAAGGAGATACAGTTCCCTGGGTAGCACTTCTTCTGGATCTCGGAAGAAAGAAGAAGAATACGGGTGCGGTTAAATTTACTGCATCGACCCTTTCCGATAAGATGTTTGCCATGATCGATGAAGGTGATGTTAAGCGCATTGAAAATGCAAACGATGAGATCATCAATAAATGCCTCATTAAGAGTGAATACCTTCTTCAGCTGGAAATGTATCTGGCAGAAGTGATTGCTCCCAAGGGCAACAGAGGATTCGGAAGTCTGACCAAGAGTCAGAAAAAGCAGGTTAAACAGATAGCAAATGCATTGGCTTATATGGTGGGGTCCTACTGTTATGTCGAAGAACAGGGTGAATACGCCGGAGCATATAAATACGTTAACAAGGTAAGGAAGATAAGAGAAACCGAAGACAGGCTTGAAAGAAAGCTTGACCTGCTATACGAATAAGACTTGAATGATGAGGTGAAAAAAATGGGTACTGAGATTTCGTCGGCTGTTATAAGAAGATTGCCCCGCTATTACAGATATCTCGGAGAACTGATGACACATGATGTTGTAAGGATTTCATCCAAGGAACTCAGTGAAAGGATGGGGGTTACGGCATCACAGATCCGTCAGGATCTTAATAACTTTGGGGGCTTCGGACAACAGGGCTACGGCTATAATGTGGAATATCTTTATACTGAGATCGGTAAGATCCTCGGCCTTGACAGGAAGAAGGAGATGATCGTGATCGGTGCGGGTAATCTCGGAAGAGCTCTGGCCAATTATGCCGATTTTGAAAAAAGAGGATTTGTTATAAAAGCACTTTTCGATGTTTCTCCCAATCTGGTGGGAAAGAGTGTTAACGGTGTTCCCGTGTTTCATATGAACGATTTTAAGGATTACCTTAAGGAGAACAAGATCGATATAGCTGCAATTACAATACCTAAGGAGTCGGCACCTCAAGTAGCGGCCGATCTGGTTAAGGCAGGTATCAAGGCTATATGGAATTTTGCTCCTACAGATCTTTCTCTGCCGGATAATGTGGTACAGGAAAACGTACATCTTACCGAAAGTCTTATGAGACTTTCCTACAAGCTCAGAGCATCAGAGGATAAATAATGAAATATTCGCTTAATGCATCACAGGCTAAGGAAATAGACAGATATACCATTGAAGAGATAGGGATCCCGTCAGTTGTTTTAATGGAAAAAGCAGCTTTGGGTGTTGTGTATGCCGTCAGAGAAATAGCGGATCACGGCGACGACATCATAGCTGTGTGCGGAACGGGAAAGAATGGCGGTGACGGTATCGCCGCTGCCAGGATCCTTGCCATGTCCGGGTATTCTGTTAAAATACACATGGTGGGCGATATGAAAAATGCTGCCAAGGAAACCCGGCAGCAGCTTAAGATCGCTAAAAACGCCGGAGTCAAAGTGATCAAAAAAGTGGACTATTCCAAATTTAAAGTTGCCATAGACGGGATCTTTGGTATAGGTCTGTCCAGGCAGATAACAGGGGATTTTTATAAGGAAATAGAAAACATTAATGCGGCCAAGCTTAGGGTTATTTCGGTGGATGTTCCCTCCGGAGTAGGTACCGATGACGGCCGTATTTTCGGAATAGCCGTAAGGGCAGATGTTACCGTGACCTTTGGAAGCATAAAGACAGGGTGTCTTCTTTATCCCGGTGCGGAATATGCCGGAAAGGTGGTGATCTGGGATATTGGGACCAATAATTCCATGCTTCCCGTACCTCCCACAACATTTTATTACGATGAAGATCCCTTGCTTTTGTTGCCTCCCAGAAAGATGAATTCCAATAAAGGAACTTATGGCAGAGTTTTGGTCGCTGCTGGTTCCGGGAATATGGCGGGAGCAGCTTTTCTGGCAGCTGCTGCGGCTTACAGAATGGGAGCGGGGTTGGTAAGAGTCCTCACAACGGATAATAACAGAGAGATAATCCAGAAGAAACTCCCGGAAGCAGTCCTCACCACTTATAAGGTGACAGACAAGGGCGCTTTACAGGAAGAGAGTATTCCTGACATTAAAGAAGCTATTGAATGGGCAAGTGTCATTCTTATAGGACCCGGTATAGGGCAAAAGAGTGCTGCGGCAAGTATACTGAACTATTGCTTAAGTGAATGTGACGTGCCTCTCATAATAGATGCGGACGGGATCAACATTCTGGCCAAGCTTATTACCGAGAAAACAGGAGAGAATGCTACGAGTGAAGAAAGAATAGCCAAGCTTTCGGAGATACTTCCTGCAGGAACCATTCTTACACCTCATAAAAAGGAACTTTCAAGACTTATAGGTGTCTCTCTGGCGGAACTTTCCATGGGGCTTTTCAGTGCTTCGGAAAAGTGTACGGATGGTAATGAGCTGATCTTTGTTAAAAAGGATGTCAGAAGTATAGTTTCCTTCGGAAACTCAAATTATATCAATGTTACGGGAAATGACGGAATGGCTACCGGCGGTTCCGGAGACGTTCTCGGAGGGATAATCGCAGGCCTTATAGCCCAGGGTGAAAGCCGTAAGTCGGCAGCAATGACGGGATGTTATATCCACGGACTTGCAGGGAATGCGGCAGCAGCCAAAACAGGAGCAAGATCCATGCTTGCCGGCGATATTCTTGAAGCAATACCGGAGATAATATCTCCAAAAATAAAACAGAAAGATAATATGTAATGGATGATCATTTTTATCGTGTTCAGGCCAATATAGACCTGGACGCAGTAAGGCAAAACATATTAAACGGGAAAAAACTCCTTAAAGCGGGAACTCGTATGATGGTGGTGGTGAAAGCCGATGCCTATGGTCACGGAGCTTATAATATCGTTAAGAACGTTGACGATATCGCGGATGCCTATGCAGTGGCCATTCC
>JAFSWD010000078.1 GCA_017444675.1 Lachnospiraceae bacterium | reverse complement strand
TTTGATAAGGGTATAGACAAGATCCTTAAAAAATGCGGTGAAGAAGCCACTGAGATAGTTATTGCCGCAAAGAATCCGGACCATGAAGAATTGAGATACGAGATCGCTGATTTCATGTATCATGTTATGGTACTTATGGCAGAAACAGGGCTTAGCTGGTCCGATATCGCAAGGGAACTGGCATCAAGGGAGTGACCTTTTGCATTATCACAAAAATCGGGCTGTTTATAGCAATGTATGATAATTATTTTCCCAATAATCGGTTGAAAAAAACGCTGCAATTTTTTATAATTGACGCTGATGTTTTTATAATCGTTATTGGGAGTTTTTTTATGGTTAAAATGAAGAGAAAAAGAATACTTTCCGCAATGACCTGTGTGTTGATAATGTCAACTGTTCTGGCGGCTTGTGGGAAAGAAGAGAGTCACGAAATAGTGGTGGATGAGGAAAAAGCACAGACTGATTATATGCTGGCCGAGGCTACCGTGGGAGACGTGAGTCTGACCAAAAAGGTAACCCTTAAATATGCCCAGAAGGACTCGGAAAGCCTGAATTTTAAACTGGAAGGGTATCAGATAAAAGGGGTATATGTGGAAAAGGGAGATAAGGTGAAGGCAGGTGATCTTCTGGCTGAGCTTGAAATGGAAGCGGCAGGGGAGGAATATAACAACTGCGTTACTTTAATAGAGCTTTATGAAACCGATCTTAAATTCCTTAAGGAACAGAGGGATCTGGCTCTGGACCAGAGTAAGAGAATGGTGGGATCCGGCGAGATCGATGAAGCGGGAGCAAAGGAAAGAAACTTAAAGATCGAGGAAGAATATGCTCCCAAGATCAAGGAATGTGAAGATTATCTTGCTTATCAGAATCTCAGAAAAGATTATTACGGTCAGCAGGTGGAGGAAGGCAGGATATATGCCGGTATAGACGGCACAGTGGCTTTTGTCAGATCCTTCAGTTCTACGGCAAGATCCGTTAAGACTCAAAACGTTGTCACTCTCTTTGACAGTGCAAAGTGCTCCTTTGTCTGCAGCGGAGAGGATTATGCACAGTACATGAAGGATGGACAAAAGACCACCATCGAGCTCTTAAACGGTACACGGTATGAGACCACCTACAGATATTCCCCGGAGGACAAGGAACTGGTGTTTGAACTGGTGGAACCGGATTATTCGCTTTCCATCGGGACCAAAGCCTATTATTACATAGTGCTGGATGAAAGAAAGAATGTACTCAGAGTACCCAAGAAGGCAGTTCATCACGCCGGGGAAGATTACTATGTTTATTATACCGATGAAAACAACATAAGAACGGTACAATATGTGGAAGTCGGACTGGAAGGCAATGATTATGTGGAGATCCTTTCGGGGATCAGCGAAGGTGATTATCTTGTACTTAAATAATGGTTTGGAGCAAAGATGAAAATGAGGCGGCTGATTACAATTTTATTATGCGGGGTAATGCTTGTTACGGGTTGCGGTAATTCCCATACCGAGGATATCCCGGAGCTTTTGAACCCGGTGGGAAAGAGCATATCCGAAACCGGGATCTCAAGAAAAGATCTTTACGGAACAAAGGTTTACAACGGAGAGGTGCTGGCGGATATTACCGAGTATTCTTTCGGTATCACGGGTCAGATCTCGGGCCTGTACAAAAAGACCGGCGACAAGGTATATGCAGGGGATCTTCTGGCTGATATAGACAGTTCATCGGCACAGGCAGCTGTATCGAATATCACCGATCAGATAAATGAGATCACGGTTTCGTGTAATTATGAAATAGAAAAACTGCAAAAAGCGAATTCGGATCCCGGTATTTCCTGGCAGGACAGGGAGATGAACGATCTGAAGATCAGACAACAGAAGGAGATACTGGATAATACCCTGAATAAGCTTAACGTCAGCCTGAACGAAGCAAAGGAAAGACTTCTTTCCACTTCCATCTATGCTACGGCGGAGGGAGATGTTATTGCAGTGGCGTCATCATCCGGAAGATGGGTGGCGGCGAATACCAACATCATTGCAGTGGCCAATAATGACAGAAAGTTCATAGTCTGCGATTTCATCAAGGATGAAGAACTGGAAAAGGCCAACGAGGTATATACACTGATCGGAGGAAAGAAGGTAAAGCTTAACAAAGTGAACAGTTTTCCCGAGGAAGAACCGGTATATACAAAGTTTTCCGTGGAAAACGATGATGAGATATATGTGGGGGATTATGCTCCGGTCATAGTCATCAGCGACTATACGGAAAATGCTCTTACAGTACCCAAGGATGCGGTATACAGCGATAACGGCGGAAATTATGTCTATGCCACCACCGACGGTAACAGGACAAAGGTTTATGTTACCCTGGGCTTTGAAGGTATCAATGATTTTGAAGTTCTGGATGGATTAAAAGACGGGGATAAGGTGTATTTAAAGGATGATACCACCGCCTCTGCCAGAAGCAGTTTCACCAAGAGGGGAGATTTTGTACTCACCACCAGAGCCAAGGCTTCTTCAAATTACAGTACCCAGACCAATCTTACCGCAGAAAGGACCTACGGTACTCTGGTATTCAAAGGCTTTAATTTCCAGACTTACACGGAGATCAAAAAAGGTGAGATCATAGCTTCCTACTATGAGGAAGTGGATGAAGACTATGTGGCAGAGACCAGGTTTTCACTTGAACTTGCCCTTCGTCTTCATGAATTCGAAAAGATAGCTGAGCTTGAAAACACGTTGGAGGATCTGCAAGAGGCTATGACCTCCAGGGACATAGTGGCACCCTATGACGGAATGCTTATTTCCACAGAAAGGATATATAAGGGTAGCGGAATACCTAACGGAAGGATCGGTACCTTTGCTTCGACGGAAAAATTGCTGCTTACCGTGGATAATTCATCAAATGCTTTCAGATACGGACAGACCGTTACTGTGGAAGCCATAATAAACGGTCAGAATACCTTTGGCACCGGAAGAGTCATTTCTGCTTCGAAAACCGGTCTTCTGGGTAACTACAATACTTCTACCGCCTATATCAAGGTGGATGAGGAATGGGAATATCTGTGCTTCGGAGCTTCGAGATTTGTCAGCACCGATAATATAGTAGTGGAAGATGTGGTTCTTGTCCCTGTTGACGGAGTTACTACTTATAACGGCAATCTTACGGTCCTTTCGGAGGAGGAAGGAAAGCTTAAGAGAGTCAGGTTCGTCAACGGAAGAAAAGGCAGCGATTATTACTGGGCTGCAGACGGTATTGATGAGGACGTGAACATTTATTACGAATAAAGGCGGTGCGGGTTAATGTTTCGGTTAATGCTACAAAAATTATTACATAAAAAATGGATGGTCCTTTGCCTTTTGATCGGTAATGTTCTTTTGATCGCTACGGCAACCAGCTATCCCATGTATAAAAATGCCTCCCTTAAGCGTATGCTTGATGACGAAATGGAAGCTTACATGAAGGAAAATTCCGATTGTGATATTATGAATTTTTTCCTTTCCTCACAAAACGGAAGTAATGTAAAAGGCTATAATTCCATGGTCACTAAGGGGGATAGTACGGTAAAAGGCATAGGAATAAAGGTTAAGAACAAGGTTTGGCATTTTAATCTTGTTGTAAGTGCCGCCAATTCACTTTTGGCCAGAGATGACGTGGGTGAGAGGCAGTTTGAGATCGGAGCCCTGTCAAACTTTGAGAATTGTTCCAATCTGCTTTCAGGCAGATACGGCTGTGACGGAATAGGTGAAGACGGATGTCTGGAAGCCGTGGTTACCACGGATTGCCTTGTGAATATGAACCTTTTGATAGGTGAGGAACTGGAATTCGGTTATATTAAGGACGCTTCCGGGAAAAATATAAGGGTAAAGATAGTGGGAGTTGTGGATCCCGTAAGGGAAGGCAATACTTCCTGGGTGGAAGAGGATAAGGCTTTTGACAACGAGCTTCTTATTTCCTATTCTGCCTTTGAAAAGATCTTCCTCGGAGAGACCTTTGCCAAATCCTATATAAGATGTAATTGGTTTTATGTTTTTGATCTCGGTTCCATAGAAGTTAAAAAGATAGACCATGTTTTGAATGAAACCCAGGCCATAGCGGATACATCTTCACTTTCTCTTAAGATCACCGCTCCCGGATATCTTTCTGTGCTTAAATCCTTTAAGCAGACAGAGAACAAGATCCATGTGACATTGATCATTCTTCAGGTACCGGTAATGGCATTGCTTTTGGCTTTCCTCTTCATGATCTCGGGACAGATGCTTTCTCTTGAACAAAACGAGATCTCATTGCTTAAGAGCCGTGGTGCTTCCAAGCATCAGATAGGAAGACTGTACCTGCTTCAATCTACTTTGGTTGACCTGATATCCTGCCTTATAGGACTTCCGATAGGAATACTTATGTGCCAGCTTATCGGCTCCTCCGAAGCGTTTTTGGAGTTTAATTTTGCCAGACTGTTAAGCGTAAAGCTCAGCGGAGAGGTTTGGATCTATGCATTGGCTGCATCCGCAGCATCTATTCTGGTAACATTGATCCCTGCTCTTAAGGCCAGCGGGCTTTCAATAGTAAAGCTTAAGCAGAAAAAAGCAAGAAGCAGTAAAAAACTTTGGCAGAAGCTTTATCTTGATGTGATCATCTTCGGCGTATCCGTTTACGGTTACTACACTTTTTCCAGACAGACAGAGGATCTGGCAAAGGATGTAATGAGCGGTAAAGGATTGGATCCTTTGCTTTATCTGAGTTCCGTCCTTTTCATACTGGGTGCGGGAATGATCTTCCTTCGTATCCAGCCCTATGTGGTAAAACTCATATTTGCAGTGGGAAAGAAAAAATGGCAGCCTGCGGGCTATGCTTCATTTTTACAGATAATAAGGACCGGTACCAAACAGCAGTTTGTAATGCTGTTTCTGGTGCTTACGGTTTCGCTGGGTATCTATGATTCCACCGTGGCAAGGACTATAATATCAAATGCAGAAGACAATGCCACATATATGATTGCGGATGACATTGTTATGGTGGAGGCATGGAAGAGTAACATCTTAAGTGTCCAGCTGGATCCAACCATAGAACTTAAATATGTTGAACCGGATTTCGGGAAATACGATAATGCCGACGGTATAGAGAAGGCTGCCAGAGTGTTTATAGACAACAAGGTCACCTTTAAACACGGCAATTCCTTATCTGTAACCACACTTATGGCAGTGGATACGAAGGAATTCGGAGAAGCTGTGATATTTGACAGCTCTCTTCTGGACAAGCACATAAATCATTATCTGAATGCCATATCTCAGGATCCGGATGCCATTCTTTGCTCCAGAAGCTTTGAATCCTTACAGGGATACAAGGTGGGAGACAAGCTGGTTTATACCGGTTCGGACGGAAAATCTGTCACGGGCGTGATAAAGGATTTTGTGGATTATTGGCCCACATTTAAGCCTACGGAAGTAAGACTTTTGAATGACGGTACCACGGAAGAAGTCACCAACTATCTGGTGGTTGCCCATCTTTCAACCATACAGAGCGAATGGGGCAAGACACCTTATCACATCTTTATCAGACTTAGGGATAATGCGGACAAGGATTTCTTTTACAACTTCGTCGAAAACAACAAGATAACCCTTGCAAAATATGAAAACCTGGCAGATAAGAAGGAAGATATTAGGCAGGACACCCTGTTCCAGGGAACCAACGGTATCCTTACCATGAGCTTTATCGTTATCCTTATACTTTGCCTTGCCGGTTACCTTATCTACTGGATAATGTCCATCAAATCCAGAGAACTTTTGTTCGGTGTTTTCAGAGCCATGGGTATGCGTAAATCGGAGATAGTTCATATGCTGTTTAATGAACAGCTTGCAACCGGAATATTCTCCATTGCTGTCGGAGCTCTTATCGGTATTCTGTCTTCAAGGATGTTTGTTCCCATGATACAGCTGGCCTATGCGGGTGAGAGTCAGGTAACTCCTTTAAGTCTCACGATCTACGGCAGCGATATGATCAGACTGTTCTCGGTAATCCTTGTAATGGTTATCGTTTCCATAGTTGTATTGTCGAAGATAGTATCCTCGATGAAGATCACAAATGCTTTGAAGCTTGGAGAAGACTGATGAAAGATATAATTACCGTAAAGGATTTAAACAGAATATTCCCTATCAGCGGCGGAGAGATCCATGTTTTAAAGGATATCTGCATGAATGTGCCCGAAAAGAGCCTTGCCATTTTAAAAGGACGTTCGGGTTCGGGTAAGACTACATTGATAAATCTCCTCGGAGCGCTGGATACGCCCACAAGCGGTCAGATAATCCTTAATGACCGTGACATCACTCAGATGAGCGAATATGAAAGGGAAAACTTAAGAAGGACGCAGGTGGGATTTGTTTTCCAGTCCGTTTCCCTGATCCCCATGATGAGCGCCTATGAAAATGTTGAATTTTCCTTAAGGCTGGCAGGGATCGATGAGAACAGGAAGGAAAGAGCTTCCGAGTGCCTTAAAATGGTAGGCCTGGGAGCAAGAATGAATCATATGCCCGCCGAGATGTCCGGCGGTGAGCAGCAAAGAGTAGCCATAGCCAGAGCCATAGCCCACAGGCCTAAGGTTATTTTTGCGGACGAGCCCACGGCTGAGTTGGATTCACAGACAGCACAGGCAGTAATGAAATTGTTTAAGGAACTGGTTGAAAAGGAAAATGTTACCATTATCATGACAACCCATGACACCGGGCTTATGAACCTTGGAGACGTTGTATTTGAACTTGAAGACGGGGAGATAGTAAATGGCAGATGAGGAAATCATGATCAAGGCCGATAACCTTGTGAAGATCTATAAAACAGAAGATATAGAAGTCATGGCTCTTCAGGGACTGGATCTTACGGTTCAGAAGGGAGAACTGCTGGCTATAATCGGTAACTCGGGTTCAGGTAAATCCACCTTTTTAAACATGATAGGAGGTCTTGACCGCCCCACGGCGGGACGACTTCATGTGGCAGGACACGACCTGTTTAAGATGACAGAGAAGGAACTGGTGGTATATAAGAGAGATGCAGTGGGCTTTGTATGGCAGAATAATGCCAGGAACCTGCTTCCTTATCTGACGGCACTTGAAAACATCATGATGCCCATGGAGCTTAAAAAAGAAGGCGAAAGGAAGGAGAGAGCGTTGCAGCTTCTGGATACCGTTGGCTTAAGCCACAGGACGGATTCCAGACTATCCCAGCTTTCCGGCGGTGAGCAGCAAAGGATCGCCATAGCCATAGCTCTTGCCAACAGACCTTCACTTCTTCTGGCGGATGAGCCTACGGGATCAGTAGACCGAAAAACTGCGGATTACATTTTTGATATATTCAGGAATCTGAACAAAGAGATGGGACAGACCATTCTTATAGTTACCCACGATGTGACTCTTTCCAAAAAAGTTAAGAGAGTGGTGGCTATCCGTGACGGAAAGATCTCCAGTGAGAGGATCCTGAAGGAAAGATATGCCGATGTTTCCCATACGGCCATTGACTGGAGTACAGAGGAAACCCAGGAAGAATACTCCATTGTGGACAAGGTGGGACGTGTTCAGATACCTCATGATCTGTTGGAAAAACTGGCTTTGGATTCCAATAAGGTTAAGGTTACGATGGATGAAGGAAAGATCCTTATCGAGAAACCCGGTAAGTAACATTTATTTAAAAAAAATTTAATGGCAATATTTGCATGTTTGTTGTATAATTCCCCTTGATGTAGCGGAGTATCGCCAAAATTATGTTTCGAAAGGATGACTGATATGGGTTGGGATTTTGTAAATCATTTATTTAACTCTGTAATTCAATATGTCCTTACAGGCGCGTTTGCGTTATTTTGTGTATTTCTCGGAATTAAACTTCGTGAAAGAAAGAACAAAAAAGAGATCAACGGATCAAACGATTAATACCACAGGGGGTTATATATCATGCCGATGGAAAGCTTAAATATTTCAAATGACAACGATCTTATTTCGGAGGTTAAGATCTCCAATGACGTTGTTGCCACTATTGCGGCTCTTGCAGCTACCGAGGTGGAGGGTATAGATTCACTTTCGGGAAATGCTACCAATGATTCCGTAAAAAAATACGGTATCAGGAACGGATCCAAAGGAGTGGAAGTAAGTTTTAACAATGACGGTAAGTCCATCAGCTGCAAGCTGGGAGTTACAATGAAGTTCGGCTATTCCATTCCCGAGACTTGCGAGGCGGTTCAGGATAAGGTCAAGAACACGATCGAATCCATGATAGGAATGGAAGTTTCGGATGTTTCAATAAACATTGCGGATGTTAATGTAAACAAGAACTAATTATATTTTGCACCTTGGAAATTATATATGAAAGGTAAATGATATGACTAAACATGACGAAAGAGTAAAGCTTTTTCAGTTGATCTTCAACTGCAGCTTTTATGAAAACAGTGAGATTCCCGAACAGATGGATCTTTTCAGAAGACTTCAGATGGCATCTGAGCAGGAGAGTTTTAAAACGGTTGAGGAAAAAGCTAAAAAGGTCCTTGATAAGCTCGGGGACATTGATATGATCCTTACAAAGGCTTCCACAGGATGGCCTTTAAGCAGATTGGGAAAAGCGGAGCTCGCTATCATGAGACTTGCGGCATATGAGATCCTCTTTGATGAGTCTGTGCCCGCAGGCGTTGCTATTAATGAGGCGGTTGAGATCAGTAAGGTATTCGGAAATGATTCAGCCCCCAGTTTTGTAAATGCGGTTCTTGCCAAGCTGGTAAATGAACCTGATAAACAGTGATATGCAGCAGATCTATTCGGTTTCTGACGTTTCCGCTTACATAAAACGTAAGTTTGATACCGATATGGTGTTAAACAACATTTATGTTAAGGGAGAGGTTTCAAATACAAAATATCATTCATCCGGACATATATATTTTACATTGAAAGACAGTAAATCACAAATTTCATGTATAATGTTTGCCGGTCGCAGGGCCGGCATTTCTTTTAAGCTGACGGATGGCCAGAGTGTTATCGTTTTCGGAAGGATAACCGTTTATGAGGCAGGAGGCAGCTATCAGATATACGCGGATGAGATCAGGCTTGACGGAGTCGGGCGTCTTTATGAGGAATATGAAGAACTCAAAAAGAGGCTTGGCGCGGAAGGCCTTTTTGACGTTTCAAAGAAAAAGAGTATCCCACGATATGCTTCCAGAATAGGTATAGTCACGGCACCTACAGGAGCTGCGATAAGAGACATCTGTCAGATCAGTAAGAGACGCAATCCCTACGTTTCGCTGGTATTATATCCGGCACTTGTTCAGGGAGAAGGAGCAGCTGATTCCATAGTTAGGGGTATTAGGGCTCTGGACGGCAAGGTGGACGTGATCATTGTGGGACGAGGCGGCGGTTCCATTGAGGATCTTTGGGCCTTTAACGAAGAAAAAACGGCAAGAGCCGTATTTGAGTGCAATACACCCATAATTTCAGCCGTAGGCCATGAAACCGATACTACCATCTCGGATCATGTTGCCGACTTAAGAGCACCCACTCCGTCTGCGGGAGCGGAACTGGCTGTGTTTGACTATGCAGGACTGATGAAGGATCTGGGGGTAAGGCATGACCGTTTGTGCGGTCTTATGACAGATAAGACGGAACGGATAAAACAGATCATTAAGAACAGAGAGGCTGTCTTAAAAAAGAACA
This sequence comes from Lachnospiraceae bacterium, assembly GCA_017444675.1. GTDB lineage: Bacteria > Bacillota > Clostridia > Lachnospirales > Lachnospiraceae > RGIG3528. The sequence continues at coordinate 11,576 of JAFSWD010000078.1, read as the reverse complement.
GTCCTGAACATAAACTGGCCCTAAAAAAACAATGGATTGAAAATGTGGGACCCAGACTTAAAAGAAGTATTGAAAACCTCCTTGCGGTTAAGAAACAGTGGCTGGAAAATGCCGAACCCAGGATAAAACGGGATATGGACAGCATTTTATCGGCCAAGAGGGCTGAAGTCAAAAGGATAGCAGCCCGGCTTGAAGGTGTGGATCCCGTCAAAAAACTGCAAAGCGGGTTTTCATATGTAGCAACTGAGGATGGAATTAATGTTAACAGCGTTTCTGCGGTGAAACCGGGAGACAGTCTGATAATACATGTTACGGACGGTGACATACATGCATCGGTAAATGAGGTAATAAAAAAACATGAGTGAAAACAAAGACAATAACAATCTTACTCTTGAAGAAAATATGAGAGCCCTTGATGAGGTTATCAGGGAACTGGAAAAGGGCGATCTGACCCTTGAACAATCCTTTGAAATGTATAAGAAGGGAATGGACCTTCTTATGAAATGCAACAATTCCGTGGATAAGGTGGAAAAGGAATTGCAGATTATGGAAAGCGAAGGGATCTGATGAGCTTGGACTTTAAAAAAGAAATGCAAGAAAGACAGGATGCCGTAAATAAATGCCTGGAGAATTATCTGCCCGATGAAGACGGTCTTCAGAAGGTGATAATAGAAGCATTGAATTACAGCATACTTGCAGGGGGAAAAAGGATCCGCCCGGTGCTTTTGCGTGAATTTTACTGCATGTACTGCAAAAAAAACGATCCATCGGCTGAACCGGATCTTGAAAGGATCGAGCCTTTTTTATGCGCTATTGAAATGATCCACACCTATTCATTGGTCCATGACGATCTTCCCGCAATGGATAATGACCTTTTGAGAAGGGGAAAGCCCACCACCCATGCCAGATTCGGCCATGCAAACGGAGTTTTGGCGGGAGACGCTTTGCTGAATTATTCGATCGAGACTTTGACCAAGGCCTTTGCGGAGGATGATTTTTCCGGCACAGATACCTACGACGATATCACCAATGTTGAATGGAACAAGAGAGTGGTAAAGGCCATGAAGCTTCTCTATGCCAGGGCAGGGATCTACGGTATGATCGGCGGACAGACCGTGGACGTTGAAAAAACCGGAAAGCCCTTAAATAAGGACGAGCTGGATTTTATTTATGAACTTAAAACCTGCGCTCTGATCTCGGCATCTATTTTATGCGGTGCTGTGCTTGGGGGTGCCGGGATCAAAGATCTTGCATTTTTGGAGCCCTTGGGCAGTGATATAGGCATGGCTTTTCAGATCAGGGACGACATCCTGGATGTGGAAGGAAACGAAGAAGAATTCGGCAAACCTATAGGAAGCGACGAGAAGAACTGCAAGACCACATGGGTTACCATGTATGGCATGGACGCTGCCAAGAAAAAGGTGGAAGAATATACCCGGGATGCTATCCGCATTTTGGAGGTACTTCCTGATAATGAATTTATGAAAGCCTTTGTTTTGGCGCTTGCCGAAAGAAAGTACTGATAAATGAGGATATTCCTATGACTGATCATCCTGTCCTGGATAAGATAAATAAACCAAATGACATTAAAAAACTGAATAAAGCCGAGCTGCCGGAACTGGCCAGAGAGATAAGGAATTTTATTACCGAAAGCGTATCAAAGACCGGAGGACATCTTTCTTCAAATCTGGGAGTTGTGGAACTCACAATGGCCTTACATCTTTTCCTTGATCTTCCCAAGGATAAACTTATATTTGACGTGGGTCATCAGACTTATGTTCATAAGATACTTACCGGAAGAAAGGATTTTGAACATCTTAGACAAAAGGGCGGTCTTTCCGGCTTTCCCAAAGGCAGTGAAAGCGACTGTGATCACTTCGATACAGGACACAGCTCCACTGCACTGTCCGTTGCTTCCGGCTTCGTAGCAGCAAGAGAATTAAAAGGTGAAAAGAACAAGGTGGTTGCCGTTGTTGGGGACGGAGCATTAAGCGGAGGAATGGCGCTGGAGGCCCTTAACAACATCGGCAAATTTAAGAGCAATCTTATCATTATCCTTAACGACAATGAGATGTCCATAGATAAGAATGTGGGAGGAATGGCCAATTATCTTGGTCAGATCCGTACCAAAAAGAGCTATGTAAATTTTAAATCAGGGCTGGAAAAGGTACTGGATGAGATACCCGGCGGGTCCGGTGAAAAGATCGTGGGCAGCATGAAACACATTAAAGATTCCTTTAAAACCTTCTTTGTAAGAGGAATGCTTTTTGAGGATTTCGGCATTACATATATCGGTCCCATAAACGGTCATGATGTGGGACAGGTGCTTACAGCCCTGGAAAGTGCTTCCAGAGTGGATAAACCTGTGCTCATCCATGCAATTACTCAAAAGGGAAGGGGATATATCCCTGCCGAAAAACGTCCCGGTAAATTTCACGGTATAGGACCTTTTGATCTGAAGACGGGAAAACTATTAAAAAAGTCTGCCACAAAAACCTTTACGGAAAGTTTTTCCGAAGCAATGCTGGAGCTGGGAGATGAAGATGAACGTATCTTAGGTATCACAGCGGCCATGGAATTCGGTACCGGTTTAAGAGAATTCGGAGAAGCCCATCCTGACAGATTTTTTGATGTGGGTATAGCCGAACAGCATGCAGTGACCTTTGCGGCAGCTCTTGCTAAATCCGGATTTAAACCCGTTGTTGCCATATATTCTACATTTTTGCAGAGAAGCTATGATCAGATACTGCACGATGTCTGTCTGACCTCCCTGCCTGTGGTGTTCATGATAGACAGAGCCGGGATCACCGGAGAAGACGGAGAGACCCATCAGGGGATCTTTGATCTGTCCTACCTTTCACACATACCGGGACTTACGGTAATGGCTCCAAAAAACTGTGAGGAGTTAAAGGAAATGCTGCATTTTACCTTAAGCCTTAACTCTCCTGTGGCTATCAGATATCCCAAGTTCGGTGAAAGCGAAGCTGCCGCAGGTCTGGATAATTCGCCCATTGTTTACGGTAAAGCCGAAAGACTGGAAGAAGGTAAAGATGTGGCCATATTCTCGGTGGGACATCTGGCGGATATGGGGATGGAACTCAGAGACAGGCTGGAGAAAGACGGTATCTCTGCAAGTCTTTACAATGCCAGATTTATTACTCCCATTGATACGGACAGCATTAAAGAAGCAGCCTTCGCTCATAAAGTGATCGTGACACTTGAAGAAAACGTTAAAAGAGGCGGATTCGGAGAAGAAGTGGCAGAGATCATTGCAGAAAACGGTCTAAAGGTAGGCTTTGTAAACGGGGCACTTAAGGATTCCTTTATCGAACATGGTAAAAGGAGCGAACTTCTTAAGGAATACGGGCCGGATACAGAAGAGATTTATGGAAAGATTAGACGTATTATTGGTTAAAAAATGTCTCGCACCCTCCAGAGAAAGAGCTAAAGAGCTTATAACCCGGGGGGATGTGACCGTTAACGGAAAGACCTTTATAAAAGCCTCTGCCAAGGTAAACGAAGAGGATGATATTAATATACAGGGACCGCAGCTTAAATACGTAAGCCGCGGAGGATTGAAGCTGGAAAAGGCTTTGACGGACTTTAACATAGATCTTTCGGGTAGGATCTGTATGGACATAGGAGCTTCCACCGGAGGATTTACGGACTGTATGCTTCAAAACGGAGCGTCAAAGGTATTTGCGGTGGATGTGGGTACCGATCAGCTGGCCGAAAAGCTTAAAAAGGACGGTCGTGTGATCTCCATGGAGCAGACAAATATCAGATATCTCACTTCGGAAGACATAGGAAATATCGGAATAGACTTTATCTCAACGGATGTTTCTTTTATCTCATTGACCAAGGTGCTGCCTGTGATCTTTTCCCTTTTATCCCCGGAAGGTGAAGCCGTGTGCCTCATAAAACCTCAATTTGAGGCGGGCAGACAGGCTCTTTCGAAAAAGGGTATCATAAAAGAAACAGCAGTCAGGGAAAAGGTTGTAAAGGATATAGCAGACTTCTCCCTTAATACCGGTTTTAAAGTCTTCGGTACCACGATCTCACCTGTTAAAGGCGGAGACGGTAACGTTGAATATCTGATCCATTTGGGAAAGGAAATATAATATGAAAAATGCATATCTTATAATTTCAAATCCCGACAGGGATCCGGAAGGTAAATATACCGAAAGAGTAAAGAAATGCCTTAAAGAAAACGGAGCCGATATCTGTAATCTCAACGAGAGTAACGGTGATACATCCGGAATAAAGGCTATCATAGTTCTGGGCGGTGACGGGACTCTTATGAGAACGGCGGATGCGGTAAAGGACTTCGGAGTTCACATTCTGGGTATCAACACAGGTACTCTCGGATATCTCACCGGAGCAGAAACAAATAATCTGGAAAATGCGGTTAAGAAGATGATCGCAGGGGATTATCGCATAGAAAAGCGCATGATGCTTGATGTGAGTGTAAACGATGATGCTCCGGAGACTGTTCTGAATGATGCTGTTGTGACCAGAAACGGGTATTCCAGGATAATCCGCTTAAAGATCAAGATAAACGGTTCGGAAGTCCTTACGGTAGGAGGAGACGGCATTATTATTTCCACACCCACCGGATCTACAGGATACAATCTTTCCGCAGGAGGAAGCATATGCGTTCCCGAGGCGGAAATGATAATAGTTACTCCCATATGTCCTCATTCCATGACAGCCAGATCGGTAATAGCATCAGCTGAGGATGAGATAACAATAGAGATACCCGAGGAAAGAAATTATGAAACGCCGGATCTTGGTATCACTCTTGACGGACGTGCTTTTCATATGTTAAAAAGCGGCGATGTGATAAAAATACGCAGATCAAAAAGTATCACCAGACTTATTAAAACAGATGAAAGTTCGTTTTTTGAAGCATTGAAGAGCAAGTTATCATAGATACAAAAAAGGGAGAAGGAAAGGAAAGCTATGCCGGATAAGAAAACAAGCAGACATGCACAGATCAGAAAGATAATTGAAAATGAGAATATCGGAACGCAGGAGGAACTGGTACGCCGCCTCAATGAGGAGGGCTTTGCGGTGACTCAGGCCACAGCCTCCAGAGATATTAAAGAATTAAGGTTATCTAAGATGACCACTGACACCGGAGTGAATAAGTACATTATCCCTCCTTCGGATACTCCGGGATTAAATAACGGAAAACTGGTCAGAGTCCTGTCGGAAGCCTTTGTAAGTATGGAACAGGCAGAAAACCTGCTGGTCATAAAGACAGCATCGGGAATGGCCATGGCTGCGGCTGCGGCATTGGATTCTCTCAAGATTAAAGGTATTGTGGGCTGCATTGCCGGAGATGATACCATTATGTGTGTTGTAAAGACTAAGGGTGAAGTTTCCGAAGTAATGAAAAAGATTGAAAAACTCCTTTAATAATGGTGGTTACGGCTGTTAACTTATACTTGACAGCGTATTGGCCTTGTTATAAAATTTAAAAAATTGAAAAATCAAAGGATGGTTATTTATGTCAGGTCATTCAAAATTTGCTAACATTAAGCACAAGAAAGAAAAAAATGATGCAGCTAAGGGTAAGATCTTTACAAAACTCGGCCGTGAAATAGCAGTTGCCGTTAAAGAAGGCGGCGGTCCGGATCCCAACAATAACAGTAAGCTCAAGGACATCATCGCAAAGGCAAAAGCCAACAACATGTCCAACGATACCATTGAAAGAAGTATCAAAAAGGCAGCAGGCGAAGGCCAGGGCGTAAACTACGAGCATGTAAGATATGAAGGTTATGGCCCCAACGGTATAGCCATCATCGTAGATGCTCTTACGGACAACAAGAACAGAACCGCAGCAAATGTCAGAAGTGCTTTCACAAAGGGTAAAGGAAGCATCGGAAATATGGGATGCGTTTCTTTCATGTTCGACGAAAAGGGACAGATCATCATCGACAAGGAAGAATGCGATATGGACGGGGATGATATCTTCATGATCGCTGCCGATGCAGGTGCGGAAGATCTTTCCGATGAAGAGGACAGCTTCGAGATCATTACTGCTCCCGATGATTTCAGCAAGGTTGTTGAAGCTCTGGAGGCAGCTGATATCAAGATGGCATCTGCGGAAGTGACCATGATCCCTCAGAATTACGGTTCCCTTACCGATGAGGAGGATATCAAGTGCCTTAACAGGATCCTTGACCTTCTTGAGGAAGATGATGACGTTCAGGATGTATATACAAATTACGACGAAGCATAAAAAATATATTCTTTTTAAATAAACTAACTTAATTAACAATGAGAAAATGCCGATAAAATATATGGATTGTAAATATACCTTTCATTTTACCGGCTTTTTTGTTGCAGATCATTATATTTACTATAAGCCGGGAGGAGGAAATTAATTCATGAAAAAGACTTTAAGCAGATTAATTTGCTTTATACTGGCGGCAAGCATAGTGGCTACGGGCGGATTCTTCGACTTTAAGACCACTTATACCGTTGATAATGTACAAAAGATTCCCGCAGCCGGAGAAGAACCGGCAGAGCCGGCGGAGACAATAACCGAAGCCGAGGAAGAAAACCTGGGGCTCTTTTCTAAGGCCTTCGGCGTTGAAGGACTTAAAGAAGGAATATTCAGTTTATCAAATATATTTTTTAAAGACAGATCCGTTTATGCTGCCGATGCCGATATGAAGATAGTTTTCTTCGATAACACAGGTGTTGGAAATGCCTTTGTTGACCAGGGTTCGGTACTTGAGCTTGATACCTCACAGTTCACCCTGGCTGTTTCGCGTGTTTACAAGGTGGATAATACCGATGCACCTTTTGCCGGCGGTACTACCATGAGCTTCAGCATTGCCGGCGCCGGAAATAATGTTATTAAGATCGAACCCGACAGTGATCCCACAGACAACTCCGTTGTTGTCACACGTGTAGGCCCCGGTCGTGCAAACGTTAACGTTGCCATTACGGAAAACGGTCAGACAAGATATGCTACCGTTACCATCCATGTGGCTTTCGAGATCGTAAAAGATGATCTTGAATGGGAAGAAACGGGACTTTCGGGCTTCAGTGACAAGATACTTTTCCTGGATCAGAAAAATTATCTGGGTGCTGTAGACTATTACGAACTGGATATCCTTTACATGGATAACACATCCGTTACTTCCGATACCATCATTCTGGACACAACGGATAAACAATATAAAGATACGGTGGTCATGTATGAAGGCGGTAAGTTGCACGTTAGAGGTGCAGGTTATTCAAGGGTTACACTTAAGACCACCGGTACAAACCCCGACAGCACCAGCTTTTATGTACTTGTTGCTCCCATAGGCCATAAAGAGCCTGTGGTTTCGGGCGGAACCGTAACCTATGCGGATTATGAGCAGACCTATGACCTTGGCACCATATATGCAGATAATTTTGCTGTCTATACAAATGCCTTAAAGGCTTCCAGCCTTACATGGACAGTATATATCGTAGATAAGAACGGTGGACTTACCGAGATCAGCAAGAATGATACCTCCAGACTTACATACAATATCAGCGATCAGAGCGGAGTGGTAAATTTCTCGGGAGTTACGGCAGGTACCTATAAGATCGTGGGAGTTGCAAATACTTCCTTCAGCGATACGGAAAGCAGGAACAGAGTTGTTTACGACGTTGTAGTAATGCTTTCTCTTTCGGATACAGAAATGTACATGAACGTTGGAGATACCTATGATGTATTAAGTAATTCCAACATTCCGGTTGAACTCTATTCCAAGATCTACAGCGTGGAGTATTCCGGAAACAGCAGACTTTACGCTACCGTTGATAATAACGGTGTTATTACGGCAAATAATGTAGGTACGGCGTATATCACATTTAAATATGTCGGAGGCAGTAACAATTCCGTGCTTCCTCCGGCGATCAGTGCCTCCATTCAGGATGTTACATATACTATACATGTTATTGACTACCTTTCCATAAGCAACTCGGCTTTGTCATCCGACGGATCTACCGAGTTTACCATGTTTGCGGGAGGTACCTATCCCTTATATGCTTCCTGTACAAATAAGGATTACGATATCTATTGGGAGAGTCTTGATACTTCCATTGCAACGGTTGAAGAGAACGGATTCGGATCCGTTATGGTAAAGGCATTAAAGAAGGGTGTTGTTACCATAAGAGCCTACCAGATCATTAATGGCGTTGAAAAGAATGCCTTTGCGGAGATCACTGTTAAGAATACAGCTACCAAGGTTAAACTTTCACCTTCCGAGATAGATATCGAGGTAGGAGATTATAAGACCATCATAGCTCAGTTTACAGGTGATGCCACAGATCTGACCTGGGTTAGTTCGGATGAAACTATTTTTTCCTTTGTTGATAATATAAATGTGGGGACTTCAGCAACCATCGAAGCTTTAAAGCCCGGTTCCGCAGTGCTCACTGCCATTAACCCCGACAACATCGTTTGCGGCTATTGTCAGGTTACGGTCTACCAGGAGGTTACAGGCCTTAAGCTTTCGGAATACTCCCTGACCCTTAAAGAAACCGATGGAAGCTATCAATTATATGCTTATCTTGAGCCTAAAAATGCTTCCGACTCCAGCGTATTGTGGACTTCCTCCAAACCCTCGGTAGTAACCGTTGACGAAAACGGTAAGATCACCATCGTTAAAGAAGGTGAAGCTACCATTATGGCACAGTCGGTGCTTAATCCCGAGTATTTTGCTCTCTGTACCGTTAAGGTGCTTCAGGCCGTGGATTCCATCACTCTTGACAAGGAACAGCTGGAACTCTACAAGGGTGAGGTTTACAGACTTCCTTATGTCATCCTGCCTGCAGATGCGGACAATGACGTTATAGATATCACCGTGGTTGACAGTAAGATCGTTTCTGTTACCCAGGGTTCCGACCACACATTGATAGTTACCGCAAGAGGTGTTGGTAAGACCGAATTTATGGTCATGACCAAGGACGGAAAATACTGGGATCTTTGTACGGTTACGGTTAAGCAGGTGGCTACGGATGTTACAATGAACTACAGCGAGGTAACCCTTAATGTGGGTGAATCCTTCGACCTTACGGTAAGTGTTTCTCCCGCAGATGCCACGGAGAACTCTCTTACATGGAAGAGCCTTGATACAGGTATAGCTACCGTATCTCAGAGCGGTCGTATCATGGGTATCAAGCCCGGTAAGACTTCCGTAATGGTATCCACTCAGAGCGGAAAGAACTCCTTCTGTACCGTTACGGTAAAGCAGGGTGCAAAATCCATGAAGCTGGATGAAACGGAGATAACCATAGGCATAGGTGAAACCTACACCCTTGAGGCTGTGTTCGATCCCGACGGAACTTCGGTTACCGACGGTAAATGGTCATCTCTTGATACAAGCGTTGCCACCGTTAACGAAGCGGGTATGGTTACGGGTATCAAGGGCGGATACACTGTAGTTTCCTTTACTTCCGTGGACGGAGGCTTTACCGGCTTCTGTATGGTAAAGGTAGAGGAATTGATCACAAAGATCACTGTTAATCCTTCATCCTATATTTTAGGTAAAGGAAATACGGTAACAATAGATGCTCAGATATCAAACGGAGATACGGTTTCCGACAAGGGCCTTGAATGGTATTCCGATGATGAATCCGTAGCAACGGTTGATAAATACGGTATGATCACAGGTGTGGACTACGGTTCAACGGTTATTACCGTAGAAGCTGCTGAGGGCGAAGCTAAGGCCTATGTTAAGGTCGAGGTTGTACGTGAAGTGTCCAGGATCGAACTCAGTTCTTCCTATGAAGTGGTAATAGTCGGCCATAAGGTGAGATTGTCTGCTACAGTCAGCCCCGCCAACGCGACTTATCCCACGGTTAATTACAGCGTTGTTAATCCCACCACCATGAAAGAAGATAATTCTGTGGCACTGGTGGATTCAGACGGTGTTGTTACCGGCCTTAAAAAGGGAAATGCCTGGGTAGTCGCATCCGCCAAAGATAACTCCGGAAAGACTGCACGCTGCTATATCGTAGTCATCGATCCCATCTCGGCAACAGGTGTAACGGTTTCGGATTCTGCAATAGCATTGATGCCCGGAGAAAAGAAGACCATAACATCTCATATCAAGCCCACCACCTCTACGGATGACTTGACATGGACTACAAATAATGATACTGTAGCATCAGTTTCCGAAGAAGGCACTATTACAGCCAATACCGTGGGGCAGACCACGGTAACTGTAACCACGACCTCCGGTAAGACGGCAACGATCACAGTCACTGTTCTGGGCTTAAGTCGTACTTATGTCGAATTACCGATCTATTCCACCTTCAGATTGTACCTGGACGGAGTCAACGAAACAGTTCGGTGGGATGTGGAAGACAACAGTGTATGTGAAGTTGCCAACGGAACCATCACGGCAAGAAAAACAGGTACTACAGTTGTTACTGCAAAGGTTAGCGGGCGTACTTTGGAGTGCATAGTAAAGGTTACAAAATAGTAAGCTTTAGGAGGACTTCAAATGTTAAGCAGATTGTTCGTCAAGAATTATGCAATAATAGACGAAACAGAAATTGAATTTAAAAACGGATTAAACATTCTTACCGGTGAAACCGGTGCCGGTAAATCTATATTGATCGGCTCCGTAAATGCCGCTCTCGGAGAGAAAGTCTCCAGAGACGTGATCAGATACGGAGCTGATTACGCTCTTATAGAACTCACATTTGACCGGATACCGCAAAGGACATGTGAGGCACTTAAAGAATTTGATATTTTTCCCGATGACGGCGAGATCCTGATCTCCAGAAAGATAACAGCCGCAGGAAAAAGCATATGTAAGATCAACGGCGAGACCGTAACTCTTGAGGAACTGAAAAACTGTTCCTCTCTTTTGCTGGATATACATGGACAGAATGAACATCATTCTCTCCTAAAAGCATCCTCACATATCAAAATATTGGACAAATTCGCCGGATCGGAAAACGATAAACTCCTGGCGGATCTTAAAATTAAATATGATGAATGGAGCAAAACCGTTAAGGAACTGGATCAGGCCCTTAACACGAATGTGACCAAGGATACGGACGGAACCTATCTGGAATTTGCCTTAAACGAGATCAGAAAGGCTGAACTTAAAGCCGGGGAAGATGAGGAACTGGAAGAAGAATACAAGGTGCTTTCCAATGCAAAACAGATCATGGAAGCCTTGTCACAAAGCCTTCAACTGGTGAGTGACGACGAAAGCGGAAATGCGGGAGATATGATCGGAGAAGCGGTCAGAGTCTTAAATAAAGCCGTACAGTATGATGAAAAACTGTCCGGACTGGCAGAGATACTGGAGAGTGCTTCATCCCTTATTTATGATTTCAAGCATGATGCGGAGAACTATATAAATAAGACGGAGAATTCAGCCGACAGGTTTATGGAAGTATCCGAAAGGTTGGATCTGATCAACGGCCTCAAGAAAAAATATGCAGGGATGAACGGGTCCGTGGAAGATGTTTTAAAGTACGCGGATGACTCGGAAGATAAGCTTAAAAAGCTGGAGAACTTTGATGAATACCTTTCGGAACTTAAGATCCGCGAGGAGAAGGAAAGA
>JAFSWD010000077.1 GCA_017444675.1 Lachnospiraceae bacterium | reverse complement strand
ATGGACTAATGCGCAGAATGTTTGCTCGAATGCTCGTGCATGAAAACGCAGGTGTAGCGGGCTACTCCGAGGCTTTCATGTACGGGCAGTCGGGTAAACAGGCAAGCATTGGGTCCAGTTATTTAATAACCGATGTACTAGGACTGAACTGATATTTTATCATAGGATTTTTTAAAAGTAAACCCTATTTAAGTATCTCTTTAAGATAGGACGAACCCTCTACTTCTCCCTTAACTCCAAGGTATTCAAGGATAGTCGCTCCCGTATCCGCAAAGGTACTTCTGGTTCCCAGATTTACATCTTTTTTGAGGGGATCTCCTATACCCATCACACCCACATACTCTCTGGAGTGATCTGTGGAAGGAGTTCCGGGATCGCATCCGTGATCCGCTGTAATAAAGAGGATATCCTCGGGGCGAAGCTTGTCTACAATCTCGGGAAGCTTAGCATCAAAGTAGCTGATAGCCTTGGCATATCCGGGCACATCATTTCTGTGGCCGTAGATCATGTCCGTATCCACAAGATTTACAAAACAAAGACCGTCAAAATCCAGATCCATCCATTCCAGGGTCTTTTCGATGCCGTCGGGATTGTTCACCGTGCGGACCATCTTAGTAACTCCGCTTCCAGCAAAGATATCGTTTATCTTACCTATGGCAAGAACGTCCTTACCCGCTTCAGATATATAATTAAGGATGGTTTTCCTCGGAGGAACCAATGAAAAGTCATGTCTTCTTGAAGTCCTGGTATAGGGCCACTCACCCTCAAAAGGTCTTGCGATCACCCGTCCCACTCCGTATTTTCCTGTACACAGCTCCCTTGCGATCTCGCAATATCTGTAAAGCTCATCGATGGGAACTACGGCTTCATGTGCCGCGATCTGGAAAACAGAATCTGCAGAAGTATAAACAATAAGAGCTCCCGTTTCGCATGCCTCCCGGCCGTAGTCCTTAATAACCTCAGTTCCGGAATATGGCTTATTGCAAAGTACCTTACGCCCGGTTCTTTTCGAAAACTCGTCAATAAGCTCATTGGGAAAACCGTCGGGGAAAGTGGGCATGGGCTCTTTGGAAATCAGTCCCGCCATCTCCCAGTGACCTGTGGTGGTGTCCTTTCCTTTTGATGCCTCAGCCATACGAGCAACAAAAGAAGGCTTCCTTGCCAGAGACTTTACATCCAGATCCTTGGGAAGATTTATCCCTTTGAGATCATCTATGCCTTCCAGATTAAAAAGTCCGTATGCTTCCGCATTGGGAAGATAATAGTTGGGGTCCTTGGAGCAGCTTCTGATGGTATTGCTGCCTTCATCGCCCCAGAGATAGGCGTCGGGCATTTCTCCGATGCCCACGCTGTCAAGCACGATCATAAATACACGTTTAGCCATAAAATAACCTGCCTTTCACAAATAGTGTAATAAAAAACAAATATCTCAAAAAAAGACTAACTATTGAAAATTTAAAAAATCGGTGTTACAATACCTTTGTATGACTTGAAAAAGCCTTTATGATATCGAATGATCGACATATTTATATAAAATTGGGAGATAAATAATATGAAAAAAAATGCCAAGGGTCTGCGTGGGTTCATCCACAGGTATCGTCATGCCTGGACCTTGCTCTACGTTCCGATCTACCTGTTATGGTTCTTCCATCTGGAACGCACCACTTCCCCGACCCACTTACATATAATAAATTTTGCCGTGGATCAAACGATCCCTTTCTGCGAATATTTTATCATACCTTATTATATCTGGTTCCTGTACATGTTGGCAGTAGGCGCTTTCTTCTTCCTGACCAACCGCAGGGATTATTACAGGTACTGCATCTTCCTTTTCACGGGAATGAGCTTAAGCCTCTTCATCTGTCAGATATGGCCCAACGGCCTTACGCTCCGTCCCGACCTTGACGCTCTGGGCCGAAGCAACATCTTTATCGAGGCGGTCCGCGGACTGTATGCTGTTGACACGCCCACAAATGTTTGCCCGAGCATACATGTCCTTAACTCCATCGGAGCTACCATTGCGGTAATAAAGAGCGAAACTCTTTCAAAGATCAAATGGGTACGCCCGACCGGCATATTCCTGTGCATAGCCATCTGTGCATCAACCTTCTTCTTAAAGCAGCATTCGCTGTTTGACGGTTTCTGCGCGGTAGCTCTCTGCTTCCCCCTCTATATACTGGCTTACAATCCCAAGTTCCTTAAGGTCGAGGCCAATGTAAAAGAGGAAGAAGAGGTACTGGTACACGCTTAGTTCCTAATTGAATTTAAATATCTTGTTGGCGACTACATAGCCGGCCTTGACGATCTCCTGGCCGGCTGCAGTTTTAGCCTTACAAGCCGTTCCAAGGAAAGTGGCACTGATATGATTATAGAGGCGCCTGTTTTTTTTCTTTAAAAACTCCCAAAGTTCGTTTTTCTTGTTTTCGCTCTCTTCATCCCCGATCTTCATAAGGAAAACCGAAGAAATGGTCATCATAATGCCAAGATACTTGGTCATATAGACTCTGAGCCTCTTATTCCTGATCTTCGTGAGGTCGTACATCTCGATCATCAGCCTGTTCACCGTAAGCTGCTGGTCAATGCGCTTCATCATGTTCTTTTCGCTTACCGACTGATCGTCTCTTCCTATGAAATAGCGATAAAGATTCTCATCAAGATAATACATGGTCTTGACATAAGGAAGAGGATAATAAACGTAAATGTTATCCACATAGAAGCAGTGCTCGGGGAGCTTAAGTCCGCAATCTCTCAGCATCTTTGTGCGATAGATGACCGAGTGCATAAGGATGTACTGCCCTGTTTTGAAATGGCCCACCTCATCCCAGGTAAAGATGCGGTCCGTAGGGAAAGCCGAGCGGTAATTGATCACCTTCTTCTTTTCCTCTCCCACCTTTTCGTAAACATAGTTGCAGATGAGCATATCAAGGCTCACTCCGTCGGTCACCATCTTGCGAAGTACCGCAAGAGCCTTTAAAAATGAGCTTTCCTTTAACCAGTCGTCCGAATCGCAGACTTTGAAGTAAAGTCCCTCAGCCTCTTCAAGTCCGGCATTTACTGCACTGCCGTGGCCTCCGTTCTCCTTGTGTATCACTTTCACACAGGTAGGATACTTTTCCGCATATGAAAGACCGATCTTATAAGTGTCATCGGATGAACCGTCGTCAACAACAAGAACCTCCACATCCTCGCCCCCTGCGAGTGCGGATTCGATGGCATGCGACATATAAGCTGCCGAATTGTAGCAGGGAATTGCTACCGATAATAATTTCATTGTATATGTTTCTCCTTATTGAATTAAATTTGCTGTTCTTTTTTTGCATACATTAATTAATTGTACCATTTCCCGATGCAAAGTTCCACATATTTTTAGTATCTGTAAACCACCCAAAAAACATTGCCGTTAAGCCTTAGCTTTTCACTCAGGTCATCTATGTTCTCGGATTCCTCCTGCCCCGTAGCCGGATCCACATAGGTCACGAAGAAGGGAGTGTATCCCGTGAGTTGAATGGTGGTCTCCTTGTCCGTCATGGCATATATTATCTCGTCCCTGTATATATAATAAAGGACCTGATCCAAAGTAGCTCCCGTAAGGGATATGGAATTTACATCCCTCTTGTCTCTGTACTCTTTCCCGGCACTAACGGTCTCCCGGGAAACTTCGGAAGTTTTATTGATAATCCCCCTCTCCCATACGGGATATCCTCTGTTATCCGTTACCACACCGATGGTCTCCGTGCTATCCGCCAGATTAATTGCGTCCTTAAGTTCCGGGCTAGTGCCCAGGATACTGCCGTAGGAATAAACTTCATATCTTTCCTTGCCCGCATCCAGTACATCCACTCTTACGGTGGTAGCTGTCTTGATAACCGTAACTCCGGCCGTATCCGTCTGAGGAAGGCTGTTAAGATAATAACCGTAGGGTAGAGACAGGTAATATTCATCCATCATCTTTTGGGTGATACGGGTATCTACAGAAAAACTCTCCCTTTCCTTTTCGTTACGGATCAGGATATAATCGTCCGATATCGGTTTATAACCGGTACCTTCTTCATCTTTCGCGACTCTTGTCAGCCGGAGGGAGGTATCCGTGGCATCCGCATCCACTATGTATACCCCGTCCACAGAATAATCCTTTAACAATGCCTCTTCACCGTCGAGTATACGTATGCTTCTTAAAGGATAATAGGGTGTTCCGTCGGAGTAGGCTGCGACTTCATCGCTGTGCCCGTAGCCCAAGACCATGTTCTTACCTATATGATCGAACAGGATCAGGATATCGTATTCTTCGCTTCTTATATGCCTGAAACGGTCCTTTTCGGGGTAGAGGATAAAGACCTCCGTGGGATTGGCCGCTTCCTGCCATGCAAAGTAAGCATCTTCCCTGCAAAAGGCCGAAGCCACTATCCCTGCTTCCGAAAGCCCCAGGAGATTTCCCGTGGAGAGATTGTAGGAGTAGAGTGCATCATAGGCGGTAAAATAGAACACATCCGAAGTGTTCAGGTAGGCAAAGTCCCCAAGTTCCGTTTTCATATGGTCATATGTTTCCGCGATGGGTATATATACCAGCTCCTTTATACGGTTTTCGGAGCGGTAGTACTCATAGAGCAATATTCCGGTCTTTCCTTCGTATTCTCCGTTATTAAAATAGCCCGCCACCATGAAGACCGTATCTCCGTTCTCATCCATCCTTAAGATCCGGATCTCATGTTTATCGTTAACATCCGAAGGAACCTTGCTTCCCTTGTCCATGGAAAACACGTTTATAACGGTGTTCTCCGCCAGATTATAGTAATAAAGGGTATTGTTCCTTGCAAAGCACATCATGCTGTTATCGGAGGTGGAAAATATATCCACTGCTCCTTCGGCAGAGATACCCAGCTTCAGCTGATCCATGGAAATGCTGGCAAGGGCGGGATCGAACATTGCTTCAATGTCTCTTTCGTAATTCAAAAGATAACAATAGGAATCCCCCAGGTTTATACGGTATTTTTCGGATACCAGATAAGTCTCGGTACCGGACTCCGTTTCCATGGAGACCGTATAGTCAAGTGTGGCCACCATGAGATACTTGTACAATTCTCTTACAGATATCTTTATGTCCGAAATAAGACTGGGCTTCAGATCTCCCCAGCAGACCATGTAATAGGAATCGGATATATCCACATGGGAATAGGTGGTTCCTTCTCCTCTGTAGGTGCTGTCAAGGTAAGGGATGACAAAATCTATGTCCTTCTCTCTCGTCTTATTTGAAAAATCAAGAATGAACTTTATCTTTTCGTTAAAGTAGGCATTGTCATATTGCTTAAAACGGAAATAATAGTAGATCCTACGGCTTTCCGAGGTGATAAGCACCACTTCCGCCGCATATTCCCTGGAATAGACCATGTCATGATCCAGCTTGATCCTGGCTTTCTTCCCGGTATCGGTGTAATCAAAGGCATTCACTTCACCGTGGGCCACTCTCTCTCCGTCAAAGGTATCGTAGACATTATAAAGAAGCTTCCGTACATTGGTCTCCCTCTCTGTGATCACCAGATTTATGGCATTGTCCTGCTCAAGAGAAATAAAATTCTCCCTTACGGAAAGGGTATCAAGGGCCGAAGTGTAGCCATATAATCTGTTAACCTCCGTTCCGTTGCACTCAAAAGAGACCAGGGGGAGTTTACAGCCTTGGATCTCCGTTAATTCCACCTGCTCGTCGGACAGTGTTTCGGTCATTTTACTTCCGAAAAAGAGTAATGCCGCCACAAATACCGCTATCAAATAGATTGTCTTTAAAACGTATTTCATGGTATTCCTTTTGGATGATTTCTACGGCGAATATTATACCAAAAAGGGGTATGAAAATAAATCACTGATTTTGACACCCGGGGACGGGGTTAGAGGTTCACTTTTTGACACCCGGGGACGGGGTTATAGGTTCACTT
>JAFSWD010000076.1 GCA_017444675.1 Lachnospiraceae bacterium | reverse complement strand
TTTGGGGACGGGGTTAGGGGTTCATTTTATACTTTTTTTGTTGAATGGAGCAGAAATTGATGATAACATCAAAGCCTGAGAAATACGATTAAGATTCGATGAAAGGGTAATCAGGATGGCAGATATAGAGGATAATAACAGAAAAAAGACATTATCTGATCATGTAAGAAATATATTCGGGATCGTAGTAAAGTATTTTAAATTTTCTTTGATCGACAGCGTGATAATCGGAGTGGCAAACTATGTTTTTATGTGGCTTATGCATATGCCTCACGGAATACTGATCTCAATAATAATAGGAATAACAAATCTCATTCCCAATGTGGGACCTGTGGCAGGCGCAATAGTCGGAGGCGTGATATTGATGTTCTATGAAGTGAAGCAGGCACTGTGGTTTTTGCTCTTCACGGTGGTCCTCCAGATTTTGGACAGCCTGCTCATCAAACCGAAATTGTTCGGTAAGAGCTTTGGAGTGTCAGGCATAGTCATGCTGCTTGCGATGTTGGTGGGCGGCGGTGTTTTCGGGATAGTGGGAATGATCCTGGTGGTGCCTGCGGTGGCTATAATACAGTATTTATATAAAAATGTTCTGAGATCGGGAGGAAAAGATCAGGATACACAGGACGGAGAATAAGAACCCGGCGAAAGCCTGAATATAAACTAATGTAAAGAGAGAATGGAGGGCATAAGGATGAAACAGATAGCAGTCAGAAATCTCAGATTGTCCCCAATAACGACCTTGTAAAAAACGATGAGGAAGAAACGGGACTAAAGATAAAAGGGCATTGCCCGGCCTGCGGTTATATCCACGAAGGAGTTAAACCACCCGATGAATGCCCCATGTGCAGACAGCCCGCGGACATGTTTGAGCCGGCAGAATAGAGAAAAATGAGAGAGTCTTTGAGGAGAAAAGTCCCCAAAGGCTCATTTATTAAGAAGATGTTAAGGTAAGGGGCGAATGCTTTCCCGTTGCGAAAGCATATGCTATAATCACAGACATTAAAAATTAAAGGCAGAGAACTGTCATTAAGGAAGGGGCAACCAAAATGGAAATAAGTGAAATAACAGAACTTCAGAGGAAGTTCTTTAAGACGGGGAAAACGCTGGATCCTGCATACAGACTGGCGGCGCTTGAGAAACTGGAAAAGTCCGTAAAGGCTCACGAAAAGGAAGTGACAGAGGCGTTAAAACTGGATCTGGGGAAGAGCGAACAGGAAGCTTTCATGTGCGAGTACGGGCTTTCGCTTAGCGAGCTGAACCATATGAAAAAGCACCTTAAAAGCTATGCGAGAAGACGGAGAGTAAAGACGCCTCTGACAAACGTCCTTGCCGCAAGCTATGTCTACAAGATGCCCTACGGAAATGTGCTGGTGATGAGCCCCTGGAACTATCCTTTTCTTCTCACCATGGAGCCGCTGATTGATGCCATCGCCGCAGGAAATACGGTAGTGCTTAAGCCCAGCGCCTATTCGCCAAACACAAGCCTTGCCATAAAGCACATAATCGAAGAGGCTTTCGAGGAGGCATATGTTGCCGTGACCCTTGGAGGCAGAGCAGAGAATCAGAAGCTTCTGGACGAAAGATTTGATCTTATTTTTTTTACCGGAAGTCAAAGGGTGGGGACGGAAGTGATGCAGAAGGCAGCGGTCCATCTGACACCCGTGACGCTAGAATTGGGCGGAAAAAGTCCCTGCATCATCGACAGGGATGCAGATATAAAGCTGGCAGCAAAAAGAGTGGTGTTCGGAAAATATCTGAACCTGGGACAGACCTGCATCGCGCCGGACTATGTGCTTTGCCATAAAGAGGTAAAAGAGGAGTTTGTTAAGGCTGTAAAGGCCGAGATCGAAAAGCAGTTCCCGGAGCCTTTTTCAAGCGGATCCGGTTACGGAAAGATCATAAACGAAAAGCACTTTGACCGGCTTTTGGGACTTATTGATAAAGAAAAGGTGGTCATGGGCGGAAAAAGCGACAGAGACACCTTGAAGATAGAACCTACGGTAATGGATAATGTGGCATATGAAGACGCGGTCATGCAGGAAGAGATATTCGGACCCCTCATGCCCATATTGGAATTTGAAGATCTGAACAAGGTGCTGGAAGATATCGATGACAGACCTCATCCTCTTGCTTTTTACTATTTTACGAATGACCTTAAAAAGGCAAATAAGGTGATAAGCAGATGCCGTTTCGGCGGTGGCTGTATCAATGATACCATTATCCATATTGCTACTTCTTACATGCCTTTTGGCGGCGTTGGTGCCAGCGGTATGGGAAATTATCATGGTAAGTCCGGTTTTGACACATTTTCTCATTCCAAGAGTATTGTGGATAAGAAGCGTATTTTGGATGTGAATATGCGTTATCAGCCTTACGATGCTTTTAAATTGAAACTTATAAAGATGTTCCTTAAGTAGGATATTCGGAGATGACCCTTTGGGGACGGGGTTAGGGGTTCACCTTTTGAGCCTTTGGGGACGGGGTTAGGGGTTCACTTTTTGACCCTGTGGGGACGGGGTTATAGGCTCACCTGTTGACCCTTTGGGGACGGGGTTAG